>JBOHKK010000168.1:0-12572 GCA_050729115.1 Geminicoccaceae bacterium
CTCCCCTCCCAACCACCCACCGATGGTACCCTTGGGGTGGTTGGGAGGGGGAGCGGGCTGGTGCGAGCTAATCGAAAATGCGCTAGAGCAGCATCCGAATGGACGAGATCGCCAATGGCGATCGTGGTCCGGATAAAGCCGCTCTAATCATTTGAAATAGAGCAATTTTTCCCCGATGAGCGGAAGCTGTCGCGAGCCGCGGCGGGTCCACCTCATCGGGAATTGCTCTAATGACGAGGTCCGCTCGCGCGGCGCTGGCATCACAGCTCGTAGAGCTCGGGCCGAAGAGCCCGAAAGGTCGGCTCTTGTCTTCGCTGCTGCCGAATGATCTCGAGGTCCAGCTCGACGACGATCGCTGCCGGCGCCGCGTCGGGAGCCATCGCCACGACTTCGCCCCGCGGATCGGCCACTTGGCTGCGGCCGCAGTAAGTGACCGCCCCCTCCTTGCCAACGTGGTTCACCGCGGCGACGAATAGCTGATTGTCCTGGGCACGCGCCCGCGTCCGGAGATCCTGCAGGTGGCCGAAGCCCACGGGCACCGCGGACGGATTGACGACGAGCGCCGCGCCGCGCCGCGCGAGCGTCGTGAAGATCTGCGGGAAGGCGTGCTCGAAGCAGACCGCGATGCCGATCCGCAGTCCCGCCAGCGCGAACACCGGCAGCGCGTTGCCCGGCCGGAAGAAGCCGTGCTCGCTCGGATGGAGATGGGACTTGCGATAGCGCCCGACGAGTTCGCCCTGGTGGTCGAGCAGGACCGTGGTGTCGTAGAGGAGACCCTCGACATCCGGGTCGCGCTCGGTCACGCCCGCGACGATCGCGAGGCCGAGCTTGCGCGCGAGCGTTGCTAGGTCCTCGGAGGTCGGCCCGGGGACCGGCTCGGCCAGCTCGAACAGCGCCGGGCCGATCCCCGCGAGGTCGTAGCCGACCTCGAACATCTCCGGCAGGCAGGCGATCCCGACCCGTCCCGCGAGCCCCGAGAGCAGGTGCTCGGCGCGCTCGAGATTGGCCGCTTTGTTCCCCGGCTCGCACCTCATCTGGACGAGACCGACGGCGATCCGATCGTTCACGGGCATCCTGCCTCTGATCAAGCATCGTCTCCTGCGGCGCCTTATACCGATCTCACAAAGTCCTGACTTTCGGGATCGGTATCGCGCGCGGGGTTGGTTGGTCGGCCGCGCGCCCGAAAAGAAGGATGATGCCGGGCGAACAAAGGTTCGAACTTTGCGAGCCCGGTATTATTTCACCGCGCCCAGCGTGAGGCCCTCGATGAAGCGGCGCTGGAAGAAAATGAACAGCACCAGCACGGGCAGCATGCCGATCACGACCCCGGCGGTGAGCGGCCCCCAGTCGGTCCGCTCGAGACCCAAAAACGTGTACATCGCCGCCTGCCAGGTGCGCATGCTCGAGGTGGAGGTGAAGGTCGCGGCGAACACGAAGTCGTTCCAGCTGAAGCGGAAGGCGAACATGCAGGCCACCGCCACCCCGGGCCAGATCAGCGGCAGGATCACCCGCCAGAACGCCGTGAGCGGACCCGCGCCGTCCACCCATGCCGCCTCCTCCAGCTCGCGGGGAATGGTGTCGAAGAAGTTCTTCAGGAGCCAGACGTTCAAGGGCAGGATCAGCGCCTGATAGGGGATGATCAGACCCTGGTAGGTGTTCAGCCACCCCAGACGCTGCAGCATGACGTAGAGCGGGATGATGTTGACCGACACCGGGATCATGAAAATCCCCAGCGTCACCCCGATGAGAATGCCTTTGCCGGGAAAGGTGTAGCGGGAGAAGGCGTAGCCGGCGAGCGCGGCGATCAGGACGGCGAGCGCGGTGCTGCCGCCCGCGACGACCAGGCTGTTGATCGCGGCGCGCAGCAGCTTCGGGTCGCCGAGGATCTGCCGGTAGTGCTCGGCCGTGAGGTCGCGCGGGATCAGCCGCGGCAGACCGGCGGGGTCCAACGACGCCGAGACCACGATCAGGATCGGGACCAGCACCAGGGCCGCATACGACCCGACGAGCAGGGAGAGCAGGACCTGGCGGCCGATCGCCGCCTGGCGAAACGTGATCCCGGCCCGCGCGCCGGCCACTGCGGCGGTCGCCGTCATGGCGCCTTGGTCCGCAGCGCCCGCAGGTACACCGCGGCGGCCACCAGGTTGAACACGAACAGCATCACGCCGAGCGACGAGCCGATCGAGAAATTGCCGAACTCGAAGGCGTGGCGATACATGTAGAGCGAGGTCGTCGTGGTCGCGTACAGGGGCCCGCCCTTGGTCATCGCGAGCGGCAGGGCAAAGAGATTGGTGGTCCACATCGTCGTCAGGATCAGATTGAGGGCGGCAAACGGAACGATGAGTGGCCAGATGACCCAGCGGAAGACCTGCCACCGGTTCGCGCCGTCCACGGTGGCGGCTTCGTACACTTCGGGACTGATGGTGATCAGCGCCGCGCCCATCATCAGCATGGTGAACGGCACGCCGAACCAGACGTTGGTGAGCACGAGGGCCCAGATCGCGCCGGCCTGCGAGCTGAGCCAGCTCACGGCCGGCAGACCGAGCGCGCTCAGGAAGTCGTTGATCACGCCGTTCGGCTGATAGAGGAACAGCCAGATGTAGGCCACGACCAGCTCCGAGAGGATCCAGGGGATCACGATCAGCACGCGCAACAGCTGCCGCCCCTTGACCAGAGCGTTGAGCGCCAGAGCGAGGCCCAGGCCCAGGACGAACTGTCCGAGCACGCTGCCGCCGACGAATTGCAGGCTCACCAGGAGCGACTGATAGAACTTGAAGGGGGAGATGCTGTCGGTGAGCAGCGCCCAGTAGTTCTCCGCGCCGGCAAAGGGCCAGTCTCGATTGTAGGTCTGGAAGTCGACCTTGTGCAGCGAGATGTAACCGTTCCAGACGATCGGATAGATGAACAGAAAGAGCAGCGTGACGAGCGCCGGCAGAATCAATAGATAGGGCAGAACTCTGGCTGACGACAGCGCTTTCATCGGACCCTGCACTTGGTGGTAATACCACCCGTATAACGTTTCAGCCGAGTAGCCTGTGCGGTTTTTTTGTCATGCCCGGGCTTGACCCGGGCATCCAGTCTGGACCCGGGTCAAGCCCGGAGGTGACAAGAGGACCGATCGATGGGTCAAGACTCCGTGATCCTGGCATAACGGGTCGCTTCTCCTCGCGGCACGCTGTGGGCCGACCCCGCATTGATCACGACCCGAGCGCGCCGGAGGCGGTAGCCTCGCGACTGCACGAGCAGGTGGGCGGCGACTACGGCAGGACCACGTGCGAGCAGAACCTGCCGCTGCCATCGGCATCGGCGGCTCGCTGGACCGGCGTGATCGCAGATACCGGGCGATCCACGTCGTCGTGCTCGCAGCTGCCGCCGGCGTCGTCGTGGACCTCGACCGCGGTCTCCGCGGGCCAGCCGAGCACATCCACCAGCACCGTTCGCTGGGCGTCCTCTGCGGCGGCTTCCGGCGCCTTGTCGGCGAACATCACGTTTTGAACCATGTCGGTGATCGCGGCGCCGACCTGTGGCCAGCTCGGAAAGCTCGGCCGGCCGTAGGCATGGGGTGCGAGG
Organism: Geminicoccaceae bacterium; assembly: GCA_050729115.1. GTDB lineage: Bacteria > Pseudomonadota > Alphaproteobacteria > Geminicoccales > Geminicoccaceae > JBKPNX01. Next base: position 3,571 of record JBOHKK010000168.1, read on the forward strand.
TCCTGCAGCTTCGACCAGCGATCCACGCCGCCCTCGTTCCAAAAGCTCGCGAACTCCTGCTCCAATTCCGCGGCGAAGGAGGCCCGCGTCGGCAGATAGCCGAACTCGGTCTGCACCCGTCCGAGCGTGCTGATGTCGAGCATCGCCTTCAGAAAATCCCACGCGACGTCCGGGTTCTCCGAGGTGCGCGGAATCGCCAGAGCCCAGCCGCCCGCCATGGTGGCCGTCGTCGTGTCGGCAGACGGCACCGGGAAGGCGCCAACCATCCCGACGTTGCCGAGATCGGCGCCCGCGCCTTTGAGAGCGCCGAGCACCCAGGTCCCGTCCAGCGATACGGCGAAGCTGCGGTTGACGAACTCGGTCCCGAACTGGTGCTCGGTGAACGGTTCGATGCCGGCATCCACCTGGTCGCGGGTGAACTGGAGCGCCTCGATCCACGCCGCGCTCGCGAGGCTCGGCACCCAGGCCTCGGCCGCCCCCTGCTCCTTCGCCAGAGCGGCGTTGACCTCGAACCCGAGAGCGCCCTGGTTCATCCAGACGTAGGGGTAGGTCCAGTCCGCAATCCAAGGCTGGCCGATCAGCAGGCAGCCCATGGTGTCCTGGCCTGACAGCGCCTCGTCGAGCTTTTGACAGCCGTCGAGGTAGCTCTGCCAGGTCGCCAGGTCGGTCTCTGGATCGATACCAGCCGCTTCCGCCAGATCCTTCCAGAACCACATCACGCGGGCATCGGTCCAAGCCCAGATGGCATGCCAACCCCCTTGGAACCGCGTCGCTTCCCGGTACGCCGGCAGCCAGTCCGAAAGTCCGTCGAGGTCCTGATCGATTCGCGCCGTCAGATCGGTCGTAAAGCCGGCCGCCGCGAAATCCCCGACCTCGGGCTGGTCGAGCGAGACGATGTCCAAAGGGGTGCCGGCGATCGCCGCCGCACGCAGCTGCGTCAGGCGGTCGGCGAACGGCAGGATCTGCACGTCGAGGCTGAGCTCGACATCCGGATGATCCTCGGCGAACTTCTCCTGGGCGGCATCGAGCAGGAAATTCCAACGATCCTCGGGGGCGACCAGGATCATCCGCAGTGTGACCGTTTCTTGCGCCACCCCGGCGCTCGTGCCCATCAGGACGACGGCGGGGGCGACGAGGAGCAAGCGCGAGAGAACGTTTCGACGGCCCATGGCTCCCTCCCGGATTCCTGAGGATTCCAGGTTAGCCCCGAGCTCCCTCGTAAGCCAGCCCGATCGGGCCCGATCTCGCGGCGCGGTGACATCCCGCTCCCGGCGCCGCGCCCATGCCAGGAGATCGATCGGACCGCGTGAGGGGACGGCATCGGCATCGCCCTGCAGTTCGCCCAGATCGACAACGGGGGTGGCGGCGTCTGACGAACGTCGCTAAGAACGGGGTCGCCACGAGAGGCTGGGCGTGCGACGTCGGCTCGCGCCCACGAGAACACGTTGGAAATCCGGGGTGCTGCACGCCGTCAGTCTTGCCCTCACGCTCTCGGTCCTGTGGCTGTTGCTGTCCGGGCATTTCTCGGACCCGCTGCTGTTGGGATTGGGGCTGGCATCGGTGATCCTGGTGGTGGTCATCGTCCACCGGATGGAGGTCCTGGATCACGAGGGCCATCCGGTCCACCTGGGACCGCGCGCGCTGCTCTATTGGCCCTGGCTCCTCAAGGAGATCCTCCTCGCCAACATCGACGTCGGCAAGGCCATCCTCGGCTTCAGAACCCCGGTCCAGCCGACGGTGTTCCAGGTGCGGGCGTCACAAAAGAGCGAGCTGGGCCGGGTCATCTACGCCAACTCGATCACGCTGACGCCGGGCACGGTCACGATCGCGGTCGACGACGACCGGCTGACGGTGCACGCCCTCACCGCGGGTGCGGTCGAGGGGCTGGAGGGCGGCGAGATGGATCGCCGCGTCAGCCGGCTCGAGGAGCGGGGTTGATGTACGGGGCGGCCAGCATCGCCGTCCTCTTGGTCATGGCCATCGCGCTGGCGCGCGCCCTGCTGGGGCCGACCGTCTATGACCGCATCCTCGCCCTGAATAGCTTCGGCACGCTGACCGTCGCGCTGATCGCGGTGTTTGGATTCCTCACCGGGCGGCCGGATTTCCTCGACATCTCGCTGGTCTACGCGCTGATCAACTTCATCGGCACCATCGCGGTCACGAAGTACGTCGTGTTCGCGCACCTGGGCAGCCCGCTCGAGGGCGAGGAGTGGGAGGACGTGTGATGGCGCTCCTCCTCGACCTCGTGAGCTGGATCTGCATTCTCGCGGGCGCCGCCGCCGCGTTGATCGGGGGTCTGGGCCTGCTGCGCCTGCCCGACGTGTTCGCCCGCATGCACGGCGCCGGCATGATCGATACCCTGGGCCTGAGCGCGATCCTGGTGGGGCTGATGATCCAGGCGGGCTTCACCCTGGTCACCGTCAAGCTGCTTCTGGTCGTGCTGTTCGTTCTCTATACCAGCCCGGTGGTCACCCACGCGCTCGCCCGGGCATGCCTGAACGCCGGCATCCAACCGCAGGCGCGCCACAAGCCGAGCAACGGAGGCGGGCCATCGAAGCGCTGATCGACGTCGTCCTGTTGTCGTTCATGGTGCTGACGGCCCTGGCGTTCGTGGTCGTCCGTAACCTGTTCGCGGTGATCATGCTGTCGGGCATCTTCAGCCTGACCGCCGCGGTCCTCTACGTGGTGATGGACGCGGTCGACGTCGCGTTCACCGAAGCCGCCGTCGGCGCCGGCATCGCCACGGTGCTCGGCCTGGCGACGCTGGCGCTGATCGGCGTGCCGCAGGAGAAGCTCTCGACGCGCTCTCACATCGGTCCGTTCCTGGTCGCCCTGGTCACCGGCGCCGTCCTGATCACCAGCACCTTCGACATGCCGCTTTATGGTGATCCCAACGCGCCGATCCATCGCCACGTGGCGCCGCGCTACATCGAGGAATCGGGACGCGAGATCGGCGTCCCGAACATCGTCACCTCGGTCCTGGCGAGCTACCGCGGCTATGACACGCTGGGCGAGGTGACGGTGATCTTCACCGCGGCAGCCGGGGTCCTGGTCCTGCTCGGCCGCGCCCGCCGGCGGCGACCGGTCGCCAACGACACCGGGGATGCCGAGCAGAGGGAGGCCGCCGAATGAGGCGCGAGCCGATCCTGCGCGTCACCTCCAAGACCCTGATTCCCGCGATCCTGCTGTTCGCGCTGTATGTCCAGTTCCACGGCGACTACGGGCCGGGCGGCGGCTTTCAGGCCGGGGTCATTTTCGCGTCCGGCTTCATCCTCTACGCTTTGCTGTTCGGTGTCGCCAACGCGCGCCGCGTGGCGCCCGCCGGCCTGATCCGGACCACCCTGGCGTCGGGGGTCCTGCTCTACGCCGGCGTCGGGGTCGCCGGGATCTTCCTCGGCGGCAACTACCTCGACTACTCGGTGCTCGCCCACGACCCGGTGCACGGCCAGCACCTCGGCATCATGCTGATCGAGTTCGGGGTCGGCATGACCGTAGCCTCGGCGATGATCACGATCTTCTTCATCTTTGCCGGGCACGACCGCGGCGCGGCCGAAGAGTAGCTCGATGGAACTTCCCGGACTCTACAACTACTGGATCGCCATTGTCCTGATGATGATCGGGTTTTATGTCGTCATCGCTCACGGCAACCTGGTCAAGAAGATCTTCGGGTTGAACATTTTTCAGGTCGCGGTGTTCCTTTTCTACATCTCGATGGGCAAGGTGACCGGCGGCACCGCGCCGATTCTCGACGCGCGCTTCACCGTCTACAGCAATCCGCTGCCGCACGTGCTGATCCTGACCGCGATCGTCGTCGGGGTGGCGACCATGGCGCTCGGCCTCGCCCTCGTGGTGCGCATCCGCAACGCCTACGGCACCATCGAGGAAGAGGAGATCGAGAGGCAGGAGGGCGACCTGTCGTGATCGTCGCCCATCTGCCTGCCCTTCAGGTGGTGATCCCCCTGATGGCGGCGCCGACCTGTCTCATGCTGCGCCACGCCCGCGCCGCCTGGCTGCTGGCCGCTCTGGTGACCTGGGCGGCGTTCGCCACCGCCCTTGGCCTGCTCTTCCAGGTCTTTCAGCACGGCACCATCTCCTACGCCATCGGCGACTGGGCCCCGCCCTGGGGCATCGAGTACCGGGTCGATCTGCTGAGCGCCTTCGTGCTGGTCATCGTCGCCGGCATCGGGTCGCTGGTCATGCCTTTCGCGCGCATCAGCGTCGAGCGGGAGCTGCCGCGCGAGCGGATCTACCTGTTCTACGTGATGTATCTGCTCTGCCTCACGGGGCTCCTTGGGATCACGATCACCGGCGACGCCTTCAATCTGTTCGTGTTCCTCGAGATCTCGTCGCTGTCGTCCTACGTGCTGATCAGCCTCGGCGCCGACCGGCGGGCGCTCACCGCCGCGTTCCGCTACCTGATCATGGGCACCATCGGCGCCACCTTCTACGTCATCGGCGTCGGCATGCTGTACATGATGACCGGCACCCTCAACATGGCGGACCTGGCGCAGCGGCTGCCGCCCATTCTCGATCTGCGCAGCGTCGAGGCAGCGCTTGCTTTCCTGCTGGTCGGGATCAGCCTCAAGCTGGCGCTGTTCCCCCTACACCTGTGGCTCCCCAACGCCTATGCCTTCGCGCCGACGGTGGTGACCGTGTTCCTCGCAGCCACGGCGACCAAGGTCTCCGTCTACGTGATGATCCGCATCCTCTACACGGTGTTCGGTGGCGCGCCGGTGTTCGAGAGCCTGATCATCGACGATGCTCTGATGGGCCTCGGCATGCTCTCGATGATCGCCGCCGCCGTGGTCGCGGTGTTTCAGACCAACGTCAAGCGCATGCTCGCCTATTCCAGCCTCTCGCAGATCGGCTACATGGTCCTCGGCCTGAGCCTCGGCAGCGTCGCCGGGCTGGCGGCCGGGATCATCCACCTCTTCAACCACGCGATGATGAAGGCGGCGCTGTTCATGGCCGTGGGCTGCGCCTTCTCGCGGGCCGGCGTGGTGTCGGTCGACGATCTCGCCGGCCTCGGCCGGCGCATGCCGGTGACCATGGCCGTGATCGTGATCGGCGCGCTCAGCCTGATCGGCGTGCCGTTGACCGTCGGCTTCGTGACCAAATGGTACCTGATCCAGGCCGCGCTCGAGGTCGGGGCCTGGCCGGCCGCGGTCGTGGTCCTCGCGAGCGGCCTGATCGCGGTGGCGTACACCTGGCGGATCGTCGAGGCCGCCTACTTCCTGCCGGCGCCGCCGGAGCGCGAGGTCGTCCACGAGGCCCCGCTGTCCATGCTGGTGCCGCTGGTGTGTCTCGCCGCCGCCTGCATCGTGTTCGGGATCGATTCGACCTGGCCGATGGAGATCGCGCTCGCCGCCGCACGGTCCCTGATCGGGACGCCGCCATGACGCCGGGAACGGCGATGCTGCTGGCGCTCCTGGTGCCGATCGCGGGGGCGCTCCTGATCTGGCTCACCGGCTCGCGGCCGAACCTGCGCGAAGCCGTGACCCTCGTCACCGCGACCCTGCTGTTCGCGCTGGTGCTCACCGTCCTGCCGCCCGTGATCGCCGGCGAGCGGCCGCAGGTCACGGTGGTGCAGATGTTTCCCGGGCTCGGCCTGGCGTTCACCGCCGAGCCGCTCGGCGCCACCTTCGCGGTCGTCGCCAGCCTGCTCTGGATCGTGACCTCGCTCTACTCGATCGGCTACATGCGCGGCCATCACGAGCAGCACCAGACCCGCTTCTACGCCTTCTTCGCGCTGGCGCTGGCCAGCACCATGGGCGTGGCGTTCGCCGGCAACATGCTGACCCTGTTCACCTTCTACGAGGCGCTCAGCATCAGCACCTATCCGCTGGTGACCCACAGTGGCACGTCCGAGGCGCGGCGCGCCGGGCGGGTCTATCTCGGCCTCCTGCTCGGCACCTCGATCGGCTTTCAGCTGCTGGCCATCGGCGCGACCTGGGTGCTCGCGGGCACCCTCGACTTCGCCGAAGGCGGCATCCTCGCCGGCAAGACCTCGGATGCCATGGTGGCGGTGCTGCTGGCGCTCTACCTGTTCGGCATCGGCAAGGCCGCGGTGATGCCGTTCCACCGCTGGCTGCCGGCGGCGATGGTCGCGCCGACCCCGGTGAGCGCCCTGCTGCACGCGGTGGCGGTGGTCAAGGCCGGCGTGTTCGCGGTGCTCAAGGTGGTGATCTACGTCTTCGGCCTCGAGCTGCTCCAGACCACGAGCGCGAGCCTGTGGCTCGCCTATGTCGCCGCCGCCACGATCATCATCGCGTCGCTGGTGGCGATGAGCCAGGACAACCTCAAGCTCCGGCTCGCCTACTCGACGGTGAGCCAGCTGTCCTACATCGTGCTCGGCGCCATGCTGGCGACCACCGCCGGCGTGGTCGGGGGCGCCATGCACATCGCCATGCATGCGTTCGGCAAGATCACCCTGTTCTTCTGCGCCGGCGCGATCCTGGTCGCGAGCCACAAGACCGAGATCAGCGAGATGCAGGGCCTCGGCCGGCGCATGCCGTTCACCTTCGCGGCCTTTTTCCTCGCTTCGCTCAGCATCATCGGGCTGCCGCCGATGGGCGGCGCCTGGAGCAAGTGGGAGCTGGCGCTGGGCGCCGCCGAGACCGGCCACGCGATCCTGGTCGCGGTCCTGATGATCTCCTCGCTCTTGAACGTCGCCTATCTGATCCCCATCGCCGCGCGCGCCTTCCTGCCGGCGCCGCGGGCGGGCGTTGCGGGGAGCGGCGATCCGGGCCAGGACGGCGGCTGGCGGATCCAGGAGGCGCCGCTGTTCTGCCTGGTACCGCTCTGCCTGACCGCGCTCGGTTGCGTCGTGTTGTTCTTCTATGCCGACCGGCTGTACGCGTTCCTGCAGCCGCTCGGCGGGGGGTGAAGGTATGGCAAAGGAACCCCGCGATCAGGCCGAGCGGCGCTATTGGCTCGACGACCCAGGGAACGTCACCAAGATCGTTTGGACGCTCGCCGCGGTCTGCGCCGGGCTGTTCTTAGCGGACACCTTCTATGAAAAGCACGGCTATTTCGCGATCGAGCAGGTGTTCGGCTTCTACGCCCTGTTCGGGTTCGTCGCGTACGTCGGTCTGATCCTCCTCGCCAAGCGGCTGCGACGCATCCTGATGCGGCCCGAGGACTACTACGACCGGGACTACCCTGATCGGGTCGATCGGCCCACGACACCCCCGCCCGGAATTGACGGCGGCCCGCGCTAGCACGGCCCCGCGATGTCCAGCTTCAGTCCCGGCCTGATCCTGATCCTCGGCGCGCTGCCGGTGCCGTTCCTGCGTGGCATCGTGCGCCAGGTGTACATGCTGGCGCTGCCGCTCATCGGTCTCGGCAGCGTGTTCCTGCTCGAGCCCGGCAGCCACGGCCAGATGGCGTTCCTCGAGTACCAGCTCACCTTGGTCCGCGTCGACCGACTGGCGAATGTGTTCGGGATCGTGTTCTTCCTCGCCGCGGCGCTGAGCGTGCTCTACGCGCTGAAGGAGGAGGATCCGGTCCAGCAGGTGGCGGCGCTGATCTATGCCGGCAGCGCGATCTCGGCGGTCTACGCCGGCGACCTCCTCACCCTGTTCGTGTTCTGGGAGATGACCGCGATCGCGTCGGTGTTTCTGATCTGGGCGCGGCGGACCGAGCGCGCCTATCGCGCCGGCATGCGCTACCTGATCATCCACGTCGGATCGGGCGTGCTCCTGCTCGCCGGCGCCGTGTTCCACATCGCCGGGACCGGCTCGGCCGACTTCGGGACGCTCGGCCTCGACAGCCCGGGCGGGATCCTGATCTTCCTCGCGTTTGGGATCAAATGCGCCTTCCCGTTCCTGCACAACTGGCTCCAGGACGCTTACCCGGAGGCCACGGTCAGCGGCACCGTCTGGCTCAGCGTGTTCACCACCAAGCTCGCCGTCTACGCGCTGGCGCGCGGCTATGCTGGGACCGAGATCCTGCTCTGGATCGGGGTCACCATGACCGTGTTCCCGATCTTCTTCGCGGTGATCGAAAACGATCTGCGCCGGGTCCTGTCCTACAGTCTGAACAACCAGCTCGGCTTCATGGTCGCCGGCATCGGCGTCGGCACCCCGCTCGGGCTCGATGGGACCGCCGCCCACGCATTCTGCCACGTGATCTACAAGGCGCTGCTGTTCATGTCGATGGGGGCGGTCTTGCATCGCACCGGCACGATCAAGGCATCTGAGCTGGGCGGCCTGTACAAGAGCATGCCCTGGACCGCCGCCTTCTGCATCGTCGGGTCCGCCTCGATCTCGGCCTTTCCGCTGTTCAGCGGCTTCGTCTCCAAGTCCCTGATCCTCGCGGCGACCGCCGAGCAGGGCCAGTATGTGGCGTGGCTGCTGTTGCTGTTCGCCTCGACCGGCGTCCTCGATCACTCGGGCATCAAGGTCCCGTTCTTCAGCTTCTTCGCCCACGATCGCGGCATCCGGGTGCGCGAGGCGCCCTGGAACATGCTGGCGGCGATGGCCATCGCCGCGTTTCTTTGCATCGCGCTCGGCGTCTGGCCGGCACCGCTCTATGCGCTGCTCCCCTATCCCGTCGAGTTCCTGCCGTATACCACCGAGCACGTGATCACGCAGTCGCAGCTCCTCTTGTTCGCGGCGCTGGCGTTCACCTGGCTGATGCGCACCGGCCTCTACCCCGCGGAGCTGCCCTCGGTGAACCTCGACTTCGATGTCGTCTATCGCAAGGGCCTGCCGGCCGCGACCCGCGCCTTCGTGCGCACCTTCGGGCCGATCGATCGCAAGCTTCGCGGCGCGGCTCAGGGGGCCTTGTGGCGCGTGATCGACCAGATCTATCGGCACTACGGTCCAGCCGGCGCGCTCGCGCGCTCGGTGAGCGTCAGCAACATGGTGCTGTGGGTGATGATCATGCTCGCCGGCTATCTCCTGATTTCGCTGAGCGGCCCCGCCGGCGAGCCCTGGATCGGCTAGCGCATTTTTCGATCAGCTCGCACCAGCCCGCTCCCCCTCCCAACCACCCCAAGG
>JBOHKK010000169.1:0-12562 GCA_050729115.1 Geminicoccaceae bacterium
GCCCAAGGCGCCGCGCGCGAAAGCAATCCGGCCGAACCCGAGCCGCGCGCGAATCCGATCGAACCCGAGGCGCGCGCCGAGCTTGGCAACTTGGCGTCCGCCGTGCCTCCAGCGCCCGGCCTCGACCAGCCCCCGGCGCGGCCGGCGCCCGCACGACCGTGCGAACCCGAGCCGGCACCCGTTGCCCCGCCTGCGCGCCGCCCCCAGCCGAACGAACCCCGGCCGAACGAACCCCAGCCGAACGAACCCAGCCGAACGGACCGAAGCCGAACGAACCCCGGCCGAACGAACCCCAGCCGAACGGACCGAAGCCGAACGGACCGAAGCCGAACGAACCCCAGCCGAACGGACCGAAGCCGAACCGACCGAAGCCGCCCGCGCAACCTCGATCCCGGCGAATGCTCAGCCGCCACGCCTGAACTGCGCCAGCTCGGCAAGCAGGGCATCGCTTGCAGGTCGGCCTTGCTCAACCGTCCCCAGTCGATCCCGGCGGGCGCCGGCGGCGGTGCCGCGATCCGGATGACCTCGTCCGGGGTGACGATCACCGCCGCCGGCAGATCGGCCGGATCGCGCGGCAGACCGCCCACGATCTGCACCGCATGCACGGTGGTCACCACCGGTGCCGGCGGATGGCCCAGCTCGCCAAGGATCGCGTATTCGAGGTCGCCGTAGCCCTCGCCCTTGCCGCAGCGCCGCCCGCCCTGCGTGACCGCGACCGAGCCGCACACGATCGCGTCCATGGCCGGCAGCTCCGCGAGCGCCACCTCCTCGGCGAAACGGTCGCCCCGGGAGAGAGGCCGCCCCGATCTGGTCCTTCGGGATCCGGGCCGGATCCAGCTTCTTGAAGCCGCCGCGCAGCGCGGCGTCGGCACGAGCACGGTGATGCCGCAGCGCAGCGCCGCCTCGCGCACGGGCCGCTGCGGCGCGTCCGGATTGACCTTGATGCGCCTTGCCTACCGCCAGGGCTCGACCTCGAACAGCCGCGCGGCCGCCGCCTTTGCGCCGGCGAAGCTGGGGATGCGGCCATGCGGCGGGAACGGGAAGCGCGCGAGGCGGCGGCCTGCAGGCGGTCCCACACCGCCCGGCGCGCCTCGTCTTTGTCGGTGAAATGTGTCATGCCGGCGGTATGCCGGCTCGGTGTGACGGAGGAAGCGGCTTTTGCGCTGGTCGAAGATGCTGACAATCGTCGGCGATCACCAGGATCCAACCTCGTGAGCCCGGGCTCAGTGGGTGGTGGCGCCCCGCTGCGGGTCGACCTCCAGCTCGCCCGGCAGCTGCAGGCGTGCGGTCGGCAAATCGGTCTCGCCGATCGTCAGCACCGCAATGGGCATGCGCACGGACCCGCCGGATCCGGCGATGTCGCGCTCGAGCGCCGCCCAATGGACGAACAGGTCGCAGCGCTGCAGCGCGTCCAGCTGGGCGCCGAGGCCGGCAAGCGCGCCCGAGCGCGCCATCGGCTCGAGCGTCTCCCACGCCTCGGCACCGGCGGCGAAAGCTGCCACGAAGCGCGCGATCGCCTCCTCCCGGTCCGCGCGCGCCGGCGGGTCGAAGCTGATCAGGCGCGCGTACTGCGCCGCCTCGACCGCCGGCCACAGCTCGGTGCCGGTCTCGGCGAGACGCAGCTCGATGGTCTGGCTACGCGCGGTGCTCACTGCTCCAGGAGAATCGCTCCGATCCACGATATCTGCGATCATCGCCCGACTTCAAGGGGGCGGCGCCCCGACGTCCCTGGTCGCTCGCGGTTGAGCCGGCGGGGCGCACGCGCTAAGAAGCGCGCCATCCAGAAGGCGCGGCCATGCAGCTCTACAACTCGCTCAGCGGACAGAAGGAGGGGTTCCGGCCGGCCGACCCCGGGCGGCCGACCATGTACGTGTGCGGGCCCACCGTCTACAGCCACCCGCACATCGGCAATGCGCGCTCGGCCGTCGTGTTCGACGTCCTGTACCGGCTGCTCCGGCACCGCTACGGCGAGGTCGCCTACGCGCGCAACGTCACCGACATCGACGACAAGATCATGGCCGCGGCCGCCGCCGAGGGCGTCTCGACCGAGGTGATCGCGAAGCGCTACGCCGCCGCATATCGCGAGGACATGGCGGCGCTGAACGTGCTGCCGCCGACGGTCGAGCCCTACGCCACCCGCCACGTGCCCGAGATGGTGGCGATGATTCTGCGCCTGATCGCGCGCGGCCACGCGTACGAGGCCGAAGGGCACGTCCTGTTCCACGTGCCGTCGTTTTCCGCGTACGGCGCGTTGTCGCGGCGCTCGCGCGAGGAGATGATCGAGGGGGCACGGGTCGAGGTCGCGCCGTACAAGCGCGACGGTGCCGACTTCGTGCTGTGGAAGCCGTCGAGCCCCGAGCAGCCGGGCTGGGACAGCCCGTGGGGGCGCGGGCGCCCGGGCTGGCACATCGAGTGCTCGGCCATGGTCGAGGCGCATCTCGGGATCACGATCGACATCCACGGCGGCGGGCTCGACCTCAAGTTCCCGCACCACGAGAACGAGATCGCCCAGAGCGCCTGCGCCCACGCCGGCGCGCCGCTCGCCCGCATCTGGCTGCACAACGGCTTTCTCGACGTCGAGCGCGCGAAGATGGCGAAGTCGCTCGGCAACGTGCTGCTGGCGCGCGATCTGCTCGATCAGGCGCCCGGCGAGGCGATCCGCTACGCGCTCCTCGCCGCCCACTATCGCAAGCCGCTGGAGTGGAGCGCGGCCGGGCTCGCGCGGGCCAAGCACGCGCTCGATCGGCTCTACCTGACGCTAAGCGAGCTGCCCGGCCCGGCGCCGGCGGCGACGGCGCCGGAAGGCGTGCTCGCGGCGCTCGAGGACGATCTGAACACGCCCAAGGCGTTCGCCGAGCTGTTCGCGCTCAGTCGCGCCGCCAACGCCAGCGCCGACGACGGCGAGCGCCGCGCGCTGAAGGCCCAGCTGCTGGCCGCCGGCGGCCTGCTCGGACTCCTTGAGCAGGACCCCGCGGCCTGGCTCAGGACGACCGGCAGGAAGCGCGCAATCACCGGTGATCTGGCCGCTACTGAACCAACCGACACATTTGTGGCCACGGGCACCGTAAGTGAGCCCGGCACCGAGATCGACGCCGCCGAGGTGGAACGCCTGATCGAGGAGCGCGCGCAGGCCCGCCGCACAAGGAACTTCGCCGAGGCCGACCGCATCCGTGATCAGCTCGCGGCCAAGGGCGTGATCCTCGAAGATCTGCCCGGCAGGACCCGCTGGCGCCTCGCGGGGTGAGCGCCAGGTCGCGCCACCTGCCACTTCGGGTTGGCGACATCGATCGCTTGATCTTCCAATCGCTATTGGCGAAGATGACAGAAAAGACGCACCGACCCATCGCTCGCGACTTCATGGCGTCGGTATGAAACTCAACGGGCGCGGCCTGGTTCATGGGCGTAACGAGGGCCGGGCGGTCGCCGGCGTCATGGGCGCAGGCCGATCAGCGAGGTCCGGCTCGGCCAGGGCGCGTTCGCCGGAAAGGGAGCCACGCGCCGGCTCACGCGGTCGACCCACCAGAGGGCGAAGCCACGGTCCGTGAAGGCATCGAGGATGACCTTCGGATCGTGCCGCGCGCCGGGATGGATCTCGACGATCCAGGTGTGCGCCGTGGGCAGGAGGTCGATCTGCCCGGGGAAGAGCGCGAACTCGGCGCCCTCGATGTCCAGCTTCACGACGGTCGCATCCGGCAGAAGGGTCTCGAGCCGGCGCGCCGCCCGGACGGCGCCGCCTCGCGGCACGATCCGACCGCAGCTGCCCGCCGCGAAGCTCACCTCGCCGTCGCGATCGCTGATGGCGCATTCCTCGATCCTGGCGTGCAGTTGGTTCAGCGCCAGGTTGACCTCGATCAGGGCGCAGTTCGAGGGCACGGGATCGACCGCGACCACCTCGCTCGCCGGACCGGCGGCGTTTGCCAGCACCAGCGTGTACAGCCCGTGATAGGCGCCGGCATCGACGATCTTCTCAGGGCGGCCGGCGACGTGAGAGGCCAGCCACTCGAGCTCGATCCGGGTGTGCGGCTGCAGCGGGTCGTACCAGGCGGCCGCCTGCGGGGTGCCGTAGAAGAAGCGGAGCGGGCAGCCCTCGATGGCCAACGACCTGATATATGGCCTGAACTCGAGAAACCGGTCGGACAGCCTGCTGCGGAGCTTATCGATCTTGTTCTGCATGAAGCGCGTCATCACGGCCTCGACAGGTTGATCATACGGTCGATTTCTCCCGCCAACGGTCCGTCGGCCTGCGGCCATGCTGGCGATGCTCCTCCAGCGCGGCTTCGTAGAAATTCGTGAGTTCGCCCAAATGGCGCGACATGGTGAAGCGCAAGGCATTCCGCCGCCCGCCCTCGCCCAGGCGCCTCGCCAGATCGGGATCGTCCAATATCCGGGCGATGGCTTCAGCGAGGCCGCCGATCTCGCGCTTCGGGACGACGATGCCGGTCCGCTCATGCACGACGATCTCGGTTAGGCCGCCGCTGTCGAAGGCCACCACCGGCCGCCCAGCGGCTGAGGCCTCGATTGCGACAAACGGGAGTCCTTCGTCGCAGACGGACGGCACGACCGCCACGTCCACAGCTGCAAGCACCTCGGGTATGTCGCTCCGGTCACCGGCGAAACGCACTGCGCCGTCAAGCCCCAACCGGCGCACCAGAGCCTCGCAGCGGGGCCGATCGGGCCCGTCACCCACGAGTAGCAGGACGACATCGCTACGGCGCCTGCTCAGGGCGTGCATCGCCTGGATCATGATGTCCTGACCCTTCTGGATCGTATGAATACGCCCGACAAGACCGATCACCGGTGTACCGGGACCGAGCGCAAACTCCCGACGGACGCGGTCGCGGGCTCCAGGAGGTGGCGATGCGAATCGGTCGATGTCGTGACCATTGTATAGCACCGCGATCCGGTCAGGTGAGAGACCGAATTGCTGGATCGACCATTTCCGCACCGCTTCCGAGACCGCGATCGCCGGCCATCTTGAGGACATCAGCTGGCGGTTCAGGAACGATCTGGCCGGAGACATTGGTAGCATGCAGTTGAACCGCAGGATCGCTGGTCGACGGACGAGGTGAACGCCCCCCCGCCCGACGAGAAAGCTGGTCCATCCCGCCAAATGGAGCAGATCGGCTTCGCAGCTGCGCGCAAAACCGACCAGATCACCTAGGCAGCGGGGGTCCCACTTCGTGCGACCGAAGAAGGTGGGTTCGATTCCGACAGCCTCGAAGCGGCTGGCGATCGGATGCCGGGGCGCGAAGACACACAACTGAGGCGTCACCCTTGCCGGATCCAATCGGGGCAGCGTTTGCAAGTACCACAGCGTCCCGCCCGTCTCGTGAAGTCGGTCCACAACGAAGAGAACCCTGATCGGTGACCGGACACGTGCCATTGCTTGCCTCACTGGTTCTGGCCGTCACGCCACTCGAGCAAGGGCCGGGGCTGGGGTCCTAAAGAAATCGTGCTAATCATCGCTGGGCGAGCCGATCCAGACCGATCCACCAGGGAGACTCCTGCGCTCGAAAGCCTCGTCGACCGCCCGGACAACTCCCGGATGATTGGCACAATAATCGTGCCCACAGATGATCGGGACCTGCATTCCCTTGGCCCAGCGTAAATCTTCCATGACGGATTCATACTGGTGACAAGAGTCAATGAATATCATGCTTGGCGTCGGCCCTAGATACGTGTCGTAAAAATCTTTCTTATTGGCTTCGATGAGTTTCGTATTGCAATGTCTTATACAATAGTATAATACCCTGCAGGTGATAGCTCGGTGATCCTCCTGGGCAAGGAAAAATGGATTCCACGAGAAGTTCTCGATGCAGAGGAGTTCTTTCTCTGCCGGCTTGTGTGCGGCGATGATCTGCGCGGTAAACCCAAAAAGACTGCCGATCTCGACTATCGGTCCCGATATGGCCGAAGCACGCTGGGTCAGATCAATGATCGCCTTCTCATCCTCCTCCGAGGTGCTTCCCCAAAGCGTCGACTTTCGGTTTTCGAGAAAATAGACGTAGGACTGGATCAGCTCCTTAAAGCGCTGTCGATGTTGGACGATCGTGGTGAGTTTGGCGAGTTTTCTCATTCGCGGCATGCCTCGGCGATCGACGATCACGGCCGATCCCAAAATAGGGGTCGAACCGCCGTGGAGAGACGGCGCACAGCAACGTTCGCAGTCCAGCGGATACCCCGTCGGCGCAGGGTATAGCGGATGTTCTCGAAGCTGTAGGTCCTGTCGCTCGGCTCAGGATGGCGCATGAGCTCGAGTCTGCCGAAACGCTCCTGGTATCCCCGTCTGGTGCTGATCGAGTTGATGGCGGCGGCGACGCTGGAGAGCTCCAGCCCTCGGCCGTGGAGAATCCGCACCGGACCGTCGACGAAGCCGGGGGCGGAGAATCGGCAGTTGTACTCCGGCGGCAGGATCGCGACCCGCACGCTGCTGCGATACAGCGCTTCCCGGAAGACCCCTTGATCGTTGAGCGCGTGCCAGCGCCTGTCGGCGGCGCGCAGCCAGCGAATCTCGTCGCGACGCAGGCGTTCCAGATAGCGCAAAAACAGATCCGCCCACCTCGACAGAGCACTTTGAACGTCGGGCGATCGGCGGAACAGGATCACGCCGGTATTGAGTTCCGGAAAGGTGTCGGGAACCCCTTCGACTTCGTAGATGGCCCGGGTAGGCGCGTGGGCTGCGGCGAGGTCGAAGGCGTCCAGGAGGGCAAAGAGCGGCGCCAGGGTGCCGCACACGTAGGTGTCCGAATCGAGGAACAGCGTCTGGTCATATGGCGATGCCGCGATGTGCGGGATCTTTGCCGCGCATCCAGGAAACGAGTCGTCGCCATCGGCTCTGACCACCTGATCCACGTACGGGCAGGCAACTTCCACGTCGCAGAACAACGTGACCGGCAGATCGGGCATACTGCGTTTCAAGCTTGCCGCCGAAACGAGCACTTCCGAGATGTATTTCTGGCCGAACGCGACGTAGATGACGCCCTGATTCATGGTCGCATGCCGTCGAGATGCCCGGTGGAACTCGTCCCCTTCCCAGACCACGCGATCACTGCCTGGTGGCCGACCGACAAGCCAGCTGGCGGTCTCCAGCAGCAAGCAAAGCCTCATAGACGGCCTGGGTCTTTTGCGCCAGGCTTTCCCAATCGAGCCCGGCAAGATCCGGCGGTGCGGCGCGCACGGTGCTGGTCGCCCACGCTGCCGCCTCGCTCAGATCGCGTGCGGACAGCTCGCCCGAATAGAGCCGGATCCACTCGGAGCCGAACCTCCGCTGCTGCTCCCGCATCGCCCCCTTGTCCGGCACCAGGACCGGGCGTCCGAACGACAACGCCAGGAGAACGGTGCCCGAGTTCAGGATGCGGCGGTACGGCAGCACCACGAGGTCGCTCGCGACGAACAGATACTGGACCTCGGCAAGCGGGATCCAGCGGAGCAGCAGCCGAATGCGCGGGCAGCCGTCGGCGCTGAGCCGCACCTCGCGCTCCACGATGCCGTCGTAGGGTTTTCCCGCCATCACGAGGATGGCCTTTGCTTGCGGAAGCTCGCGGAAAGTCCGGATCAGGTGAGGGGCGTTCTTGTAGGGCCGCAGGAGGCCAAAGTGGAGCAGCACCTGGGCATCCTCCGGCAGGCCCAGGGTGCGCCGCGCCACGGCGCGCGACACCTGATTGGGATAGGCGTCGCGATAGTGCCCATGCGGCACCGTGAAGCCGGGCCGCTCACGCAGCCCCGGAAAGCGCTCACGAGCCTGCCGGCAGCCGCCGTCGCTGAGGCAGACGTAGGCGTCGACCCGGGACACGAAGAACGGCCAGAACCACGCTTCCAGCTTGGGATGGAGCTCGTCGTGACTGCCGAGGTCGTGAACGGTCCAGAGGATCCGGATCCCGCGTAGGCGCGCCAGCGCCAAGAGCGCGCAAAACGCCAACGTCGTCAGCGCCGAGCGCAGGCTGCTGCGCAGATAGACCACAGTCTCGGGATGGTGCAGGTGCCAAAGATCGGCCGAGCGCAGACACGCCCGGCCGGGTGTCCAGTCCTCGACCTCGACCCCGAGGTCGCGCAGCCTCTCGTAGAGCAGGGCAGCGTGCGGGTTGGAGGCGCGCTTCCTGAACGCCGGCCAGGCCAGGACTTTCACTGGTCGCCCGTCACCGCCGTCGACGGCGCGCCGCCACGCCACCCGCCGCACGGCTGCGCCATCATCGGTAAGCGTCGCCGGTCCCGATCCCTTCGCCCCGCATCGCAAGGACGATCCCCGGGATCTCCATCGCGTGTGCCCGGACCGCCAGAGCGCAGGCAATCGGCACCTCGAACCACCTCACGCCGTACCCGGACGCGAGCTTGACGCAGCGCCGCCAGCTGTCGATGGTCGACATGCCGAGGATCAAGGGAATGCCGCCGTAGCCGAGGCGGAACATCCAGGCATGACGCGCGGTCGGGTTGAGCTGCCGGTAGCGCGTCATCGAGAATCCGACATGCTGCCGGTCGTGCTCCTCCATCGGCCAGCCGCCGAAGCCGTGATAGGCGATCATGCCGGGCTCGAACCGCAGCTCGCCGCCGGCCGCCATGATCTGATCGGCATGGGGTCGCGACCCGAACGGGCCAACCTCGTTCTGCAGCGGGTATTCGAGCAGGATCTCGCGCGCGAAGCCGGCATTGTTGTTGGAGATCGCCTTGGTCGGCCCCGGCCGCCCGCAGTCGACGTAGCTGCGATCGAGCAGGGCGAAGACCCGAGGCAGAAGCCCTTCGCCTTTGTACAGGGTGCGGCCGCTGATCACGGCGGCGTCGGCATGCCGGCGCCGGTGCTCCAGCACCGCCCGCAACCAGCCGGGATGCGGCGCGCAGTCGGCATCCAGCAGCACCACGAACTCGCTGGTCGCCGCCCGGGCCCCGGCGTTCTTGAAATCGTACGAGGTTCTCCCCTCGGCTCGCACCACCTCGAGCCCCGGAAGGATCCGGAGGACGTCCGGCGGAATGGTCGCGCTCGCCGCCGCCGCTTCGACCAGCAGAAACTCGACTGGTCCCGCACAATCCTGCCGGGCCAACCCCTCGAGAGTGAGCCGCAGCGCATCCCACGTCTCCGCGTCACCTGCCTTGTAGTCGCAGACGGTAACGATCGAAGCCACCGGGCGATCCGATGGTGTCACAGGACTCATATCGCAGACCTTTTGTTGGACCGATCCTGGTAGGTCTGGCTCTCGTTCGGCCAGATTCCTGCCGCGCACATCCCAAAGGGCCTTTCGATTTCCGGTGATGCGTTCCCCCCGTTCAGCCATCCACCCCCACGCCGGATCACGACCGGACGTGCTCGTGGTCGGCGGTGTCGACCGCGGCGGCTCTTTTGACCATTTGGGCCATTGGGCGCGTTGCGCCAGTCCGATATATTAGGCGCCGCTGGGCGCGTGGCAATCGCTCACTTGTCGTCACGCGCTAAATCTAGATCACCTGAGGCGCACCTGTGGTGAGGTTCGCAGGCTCCTGCGCCAAGCTCGGGCCGGCGCCCAGCGCATTGGCTGATGCTCGATCTGCGCATTCCTGATCGCTCTTCGTCGAGATTCGCCCTTCAATTGATCTTAACTATGATCTCCTTAGTCGAGCAGAAATTGACAGGACCATCTTTATTGACATAAGAAGGACTTGTGCTTGATCGAGTTGCCAGTCGTTATTGGCCAACGTGCGGCCGCTCCGCCGTCTGTTGCCTGTTGCTGAAGCAGGTCTGGGGATTGCGATGCTCATCGCGGTCGCCCCTTTTGAGCCAGCCGCGGGGAGCCAGGCACGCGGCCGCGCGCCCCAGCGCGCGGGGTTGGCTGGTCGGCCGCGCGCCCCAAAAAGAAGGATGATGCCAGGCGAACCAAGGTTCAAACTTCTGTGAGCCTGGTAGTACCGCCGCGCCGGCGCCACATCGGCACACCCGCGCTGGTCCTCGGCATGGCCACCGCCGGAAGCGGCGCGCGAAGATTGACGCCGGGCGCAGATCAGCGCCCCGCGGCATCCGTTCAGGCGATACCCGTGGCCGCTTGCTCGTGGCTGGGATGGCCGAACCGCTTGAGCATCCGGTAGTGCGAACGGACGGCCTGCCACAGCGTCGGGCAACTGTGGTAGGGAACGCCATGCTTGGCGGCCAGTCCCTCGACGATCGGGCTCAGGTTCCTGTAGTGAACGTGGCAGACGCGCGGGAACAGATGATGCTCGATCTGATAATTGAGCCCGCCGACATACCAGGACACCAGCCGGTTGCTGCGGGCGAAATTGCTCGTCGTCCGCATCTGATACAGGATCCAGGCGCCTTTGAGCGACTTCGCCTCGCTTTCCTGGAGATGCTCGGTCGGCTCGACGACGTGGGCCAGCTGGAAGATGACGCCCAAAATCAGCCCGGCGGTCAGGTGCAAGGTCAAAAAGCCGATCAGGAACTGCCACCATGTGATGTCGAGCACCAAAAGAGGCACCACGATCATCGCGAGATAGTACAGCACCTTGCTGACGAACAGGGTGGTCCATTCGGAACGTCGATGCTTCCTGTTGCGGTACGGCCCGAGATCGTTCTGGAAGAAGTACTTGTAGTCCTTGACGAACACCCAGAACACCGTGGCCATGCTGTAGGCAACGAAGGCGAACAGGTGTTGAAATCTGTGGATCGGCTTGTGCGGCGTGTGCGGGCTCAACCGGATGAGTGGCGAAACCTCGAGATCCTCGTCGTAGCCCCTGATGTTGGTGTAGGTATGATGGATGCCGTTGTGCGTGATCTTCCAAATGTAGCCATTCGCGCCCAGCGTATCGAAGAAATATCCGATGAGCTTGTTGACGCGGGAGCTGGCCGAATAGGCTCCGTGCAGGGCGTCGTGGGTTACCGAGAAGCCGATGCCCGCCATGCCGATGCCCATCACGAAGCAGAGAAACCACATCCACTGTAGTGGCAAAACGCCGCTGATGATCAGCCCGTAGGATCCGAAGTACATTGCGACCAGAACCACGGTCTTCGTGACCATGGCAGCGTTGGCGTGCCGCGACAGCCGGTTCTCCTCGAAATATTCGTTGACCCGGGCTTTCACCTCATGGGCAAAACCCTGGCTGAGCTGCATCTCGCATGTGCTGCGACCTTTCCCCATCCCGAACCATCTCTCAACCGAAGTTGGATTTGCCGCCGTCGACGGCACTCGCCACGCTACCAAATCACTATTGCGAGCGCCGGCATTCTGAAGGATCGACTGCGTTCCGTCTACAACTCAATCGCCTGGCCGGTGCGGATGCTCTCGTCGGCGGCGAGGACGATGCGCAAGGAGTTGACCGCATCGCTCATCCAGTCGGTGAGGTCGAGGTCCTCGCGGATCGACTTCAAGAAGAACGCCTGCTCGCGCTCGCACAGCTCCTGGTGATCGGGCTCGTCCGCCATGTTGATCCACTGATCGGGGCGCGTGAAGTTGTTCTGCGCATCGATGTCGGCGGAATCCGAGACGCCTTCGGCGCTCGCGTCCTTCTGCCCCTCCTGCGGCACCACGATCGAGACGCAGCCCAAAGGCCCGACCACGTCCTTCACGAAGTACGCCACCTCGCTCATCATCGGCCCCCAGCCGGCCTCGTACCAGCCGACCGAGCCGTCGTCGAACACGACGTGCAGGTGGCCGTAGTTCTGGAGCTTGGTCTCGGCGGTCAGTTGCGCGCCGATACCGTGCACCCGCACCGGCCTGGCGCCGGTCAGCTGGCACATGATGTCGACGTAGTGGACGCCGCAGTCGACGATCGGGGTCAGCGATTCCATCAGGTTCTTGTGCCAGGTCCAGGCGGGGCCGCTGGACTGCTGGTTGAGGTTCATGCGCATCACCAGCGGCTTGCCAAGCGTGCGCCCGACCTCGACCAGCTTGGCCCACGAGGGATGGTGTCGCAGGATATATCCAAGGATCAGTTTCCGGTTCGTTGCCTTGGCCTTGTCGACGACCCTCACAGCATCCTCGGAGGTCGTGGCGATCGGCTTTTCCATGAACACGTGGCAGCCGGCGTCCATGGCGCGGATCGCATAGTCGGCATGGGTGTTGGGCCAGGTGTTGATCGATACCGCATCGGGCCTGGCCGCCGCGAGGGCCTCGTCGAAATCGGCAAAGCGCGGATAGCCGGCAAGCTCCTTTGGCAGATCGCTGCGGCGCTCGATGCTCCGGCTCATCAGGCCCGCGATCTCGAAGCCGGGCAGCCTGTGATACGCCTTGGCGTGCGAGGCGCCCATGTTGCCGACGCCCACCACCAGAACCCGCACGTCGTCAGCCATGCCCTCCCCTCCATCGGCTGCGTCTGCGCCGGATCATAGTGCGCGGCCCCACGCTTGGGAACCGCCGCGGGAAGGTTCGACGCGGGTCGGCCTCACCCGCGACGCACCTTCCCGGATGTCCGCACGCGCCTCGGTGGGCTCGCCTGACCGGCGCCGTCCTCCGCTCCTAAGAGACGCACCGCGTTTCGTGAGGTCCTAGCGCATTTTTCGATCAGCTCGCACCGGCCCGCTCCCCCTCCCAACCACCCCAGATCAGCTCGCACCGGCCCGCTCCCCCTCCCAACCACCCCCCGATGGTACCCTTGGGGTGGTTGGGAG
>JBOHKK010000170.1:0-12542 GCA_050729115.1 Geminicoccaceae bacterium
CCCCAAGGGTACCATCGCTGGGTGGTTGGGAGGGGGAGCGGGCTGGTGCGAGCTGATCGAAAAATGCGCTAGGCGCTCGCCTGGGCGCGTCGGTTCGCGGCGCGCGGCTCCAGGGTCACCCGGGCCAGCGCCGCGATGTGCGAGGCGTTGAGCCCGGCCTCCTCGTACATGCCCGCAGGCGTGCCGTGCTCGACGAAGCGATCGGGCAGGACCATCGAGCGCAGGCGCAGGCGGCCGTGATTCAGGAGCCCGGCGTCCAGCAGGAACTGCTGCACCTGGGAACCGAAGCCGCCGATCGTCCCCTCCTCGATGGTGATCAGGACCTCGTGCTCGATCGCGAGACGACGGATCAGCTCCTGATCCAGAGGCTTGGCGAAGCGCGCATCGGCGATCGTGGTCGAGAGCCCGCGGGCGGTCAGCTCGTCGCCGGCCTTGAGGCATTCCTGCAGGCGGGCGCCAAACGACAGGATCGCAATCGGCCCGCCGCCCTCGCGGACGATCCGGCCTTTGCCGATCTCGAGCGGCTGGCCGCGCTCCGGCAGCTCGATCCCGACGCCCTCGCCGCGCGGGTAGCGCACCGCCGAGGGCCGGTCGTCGATCCGGGCCATGGTCGCGACCATGTGCATCAGCTCGGCCTCATCGGCCGCCGCCATGATCACGAAACCCGGCAGACAACCGAGGTAGGCGACGTCGAAGGCGCCGGCATGGGTGGGGCCGTCGGCGCCGACCAGACCGGCGCGGTCCATCGCGAACCGCACCGGCAGGCTCTGGATCGCGACGTCGTGCACCACCTGGTCGTAGGCGCGCTGGAGGAAGGTCGAGTAGATCGCGCAAAATGGCTTGTAGCCCTCGGTCGCGAGGCCGGCGGCGAAGGTCACCCCGTGCTGCTCGGCGATGCCGACGTCGAAGGCGCGCTCGGGAAAATGCTTCGCGAAGGTGCCGACCCCGGTGCCATCCGGCATCGCCCCGGTGATCGCCACGATCTTGGGATCGGCCTCGGCCTCCTTGATCAGCGCCTTGGCGAACACCGAGGTGTAGGAGGGCGCCGCGCCCGCTTTCTTGAACTGAGCGCCGGTCGCGGTGTCGAACTTGACCACGCCGTGGTACTTGTCGGCCGAGTTCTCCGCCGGCGGATAGCCAGCACCCTTGCGCGTGCGCACGTGGATCAGGACCGGGCCCGGGCGTTTGGCGTCCCGGACGTTGCGCAGGACCGGCAGGAGATGGTCGAGATTGTGGCCATCCAGCGGACCGATGTAGTAGAAGCCCAGCTCCTCGAACAGCGTGCCGCCGGTGACCATGCCGCGGGCGTACTCCTCGGCCTTCTCCGCCGCCTCGGCCAGCGGCCGCGGCACGAAGCCGGCGAGCTGCTTCGCGACGTGCCGGAAGGTCATGTACGACTGCGACGAGATCACCCGGGAGAGGTAGTGGTGCATCGCGCCGGTCGCGGGCGCGATCGACATGTCGTTGTCGTTCAGGATGACGATCAGGCGCGCGTTCATGGCGCCGGCGTTGTTCATCGCCTCGTAGGCCATGCCGGCGCTCATGGCGCCATCGCCGATCACCGCGACCACGTGGAAGTCGTCACCCGCCAGATCGCGCGCCGTGGCCATGCCGAGCGCCGCGGAGATCGAGGTCGAGCTGTGGGCGGCGCCGAACGCGTCGTGCGGGCTTTCCGAGCGCTTGGTGAACCCGGACAGGCCGCCGGGCTGACGCAGCGTCCGGATGCGCGCGCGGCGCCCGGTCAGGATCTTGTGAGGATAGGCCTGATGCCCGACGTCCCACACGATCTTGTCGCGCGGCGTGTCGAACACGTAGTGGAGCGCCACCGTCAGCTCGACCACACCGAGACCGGCACCCAGATGCCCGCCCGTCACCGACACCGCATCGATCGTCTCGGCACGCAGCTCGTCGGCCAGCTGGCGAAGCACCTCGGGCGAGAGGCGGCGCAGATCGGCGGGATCGTCGACGGTGTCGAGCAACGGGGTATCAACCATGGGATGGGGTTCCTCCCGATCTCAGCGGTCCGCCCGGCGGACCTCCGCTTGAGTGCTGATCCGACTAGCTCGATCGGCTTATGACAAACTCGAACACGGCTCGCAACACGCCCGTTCCCTCACCGAGCCGGTCCAGATGCGCGTTGGCGCTCGCGCGCAGCGCCGCGAGGCGGCGTCGGGATCCGGCCACGCCGAGCAGCGCGACTACGGTCGCCTTGCCCGCCGCGGCATCGCGGCCGGAATCCTTGCCGGTGACCGCGGCATCGCCGGTGACGTCCAAGAGGTCGTCCTGGATCTGGAACGCGAGCCCCAGGTCCGCCGCATACCCGAGCAGCGCCTGGCGCGCCGCCGCAGCGGCGCCGGCCAGGATCGCTCCCGCCTCGCAGGCGAAGCCGATCAGGGCACCCGTCTTCAACCGCTGCAGCTCGAGGATCTGCGGCAGCTCGAGCGGCCGACCCTCGGCCAGCAGATCGATCATCTGGCCGCCGCACATGCCCGCCGCCCCCGCGGCCTCGGCCAGACCTCGGACCAGGGCGCACCGCACCTCCGCATCCGGATGCGTCGCCGGATCGGCGAGCAGCTCGAACGCCAGGCTCTGCAAGGCGTCGCCGACCAGCACCGCGGTCGCCTCGTCGTACCGCAGGTGGCAGCTCGGCCGGCCGCGCCGGGTCAGGGCGTCGTCCATGGCCGGCAGATCGTCGTGCACCAGCGAGTAGCCGTGAATCAGCTCGACCGCGGCGCCCGCCCGCAGCGAGCGCGCCCGCGGCACCGCGAACAGATCGGCGCCGGCCACCACCAGGAACGGCCGGATGCGCTTGCCGCCGCCGAGCATGGCGTAGCGCATGGCCTCGTGCAGCCGAGCCTGCGGGCCGCTCACCGCGGGCAGCGCGAGATCGAGCACCGCCTCGACCTCTGCGGCCACCGTCGCCATGCAGGAGCGCAGCTCGACCATCGGCGCGGCTAGGCGAGATCGCTCGGTTCCGCCCGCGCCCGGCCGTCCGGAC
This sequence comes from Geminicoccaceae bacterium, assembly GCA_050729115.1. GTDB lineage: Bacteria > Pseudomonadota > Alphaproteobacteria > Geminicoccales > Geminicoccaceae > JBKPNX01. The sequence goes on from JBOHKK010000170.1 coordinate 2,999, forward strand.
CCAGCGAGATCTTCTCGACCCGCAGCTGCGCCTCGCGCAGCTTGCCCTCGCAATGCACCTTGAGCTGGGTGCCCCGCTCGTACGCCGTGATCGCGGCGTCCAGATCCAGCTGCCCGCGCTCGAGGTCCTGCACGATCTTCTCGAGCTCAGCCAGGGCCTGCTCGAAGGTCATCCGGGCGACGTCCTGCGGCAGCTCACCGCCGGCGGCGCCCGGCTGCTCGTCAGCTGCGGCCTGGTCCGCGGGGGCGCTCCAGTTCGGCGTTTCTTCGCTCACGACCAGAACTGCATCGTTCGGGTTCAGCTTTCGCGCAAAGCGTTCAAATGCGCAAGGGCGCTGTTCGCCAGTGCCGCGAGATCATAGCCGCCCTCGAGCACCGACACCACACGCCTCCGGGCGTGCTTTCGAGCGAGCTCGACCAGGCGGAGGGTGACCCAGCCGTAGTCGTCCTCCACGAGCTCGAGCATGGCGAGCGGATCGGCGCGGTGGGCATCGAACCCCGCGGAGATCATGATCAGCTCCGGGGCGAACGCGTCGATCGCCGCCAGGATGTCGGCCTCGACCACGCGCCGCCATTCCCTCGAGCCGGTACCCGCGGGAAGCGGCCGGTTGACGACGTTGCCGACCCCCGTCTCCTCGCGCGCCCCGGTGCCCGGATATAGCGGCCACTGGTGGGTCGAGAGATACTGGGCCCGTGGCTCGCGCTCGAAGGTGTGCTGCGTGCCGTTGCCGTGATGGACGTCGAAGTCGAAGATCGAGACCCGCTCCAGGCCGTGGACCTCGAGGGCGTGGCGGGCGCCGATCGCGACGCCGTTGAACAGGCAAAAGCCCATCGCCCGCTCCGCCTCGGCGTGGTGGCCGGGCGGCCGCAGCGCGCAGAACGCATTGTGCGCCTCGCCGCCGATCACCGCATCGACCGCGGCCGCCGCCGCGCCTGCGGTGCGCAGCGCCGCCTCGCCGGACCCGGGCGACATGACGGTGTCGGGATCGAGCCGGACGTATCCGGACTTCGGGACCGCATCGAGCACGGCGGCAACGTAGCGGTCGCTATGCACCCGCTCCAGCTGCTCGCGGGTGGCCCGCGGCGGCTCGCGGCGCTCGACGCCGACCAGCGCGCCCTTGCGCTCCTCGCGCTCGAAAATCGTCGTGATCGCGCGAATCCGGGCCGGCGACTCCGGATGGCCGGGGCCGGTGTCGTGCTCGAGCGAGGATGGGTGCATGTAGAGCAGCGTGGTCATGCCGCGCCTCCGGCTCCGTGACCGGGCTGTGTAGCACCCGGGCGAGGCCGCCGTTAAGGGCCAATCGCCGACAGGTCTCGTTGCGCGGCCGGCGCCACCGGACGGGCGTCGTCTGCGGCGCCGGGCTGCCGGGCGAACGCGGCGAGGCGCTTCAGGGCCGAGATCCGCTCCGAGCGGTCGAGCCGGGCGCGGCAGAGCGCACGGTCCAGCACGTCGATCGTGACCTCGTAGGCGGCGCGATCGACCGGGTAGGGCGTGCCGTCCTTGCCGCCGTGGGCGAAGGCGAAGCGGGCCGGGTCGCGGGTGCTCACCCTGGTCCCGTAGATCACCTCGGCGGTGAGCGCGAGCGCGCGCAGGCTCTTGGGTCCCAGGCCTGGCGTGCCGAGCAGGGCCGCGAAGTCCTCCGGCGGCCGCTCGTAGGTCCTGAGCAGGACCTTGTGCAGGCGGCCGGGGTCGACGTCGGCGAGCGCGACCGGATGGCGCCTGGGCATGAACAGGCTCGGCACCCGCTCGAACAGCGAGAGCAGCTCGTGTGGCAGCTGCGCCGCGAGCTCCGTCACGGCATCGCGCGCCGGAGCACTCTCGCTCGCCGCCATGTTGAGCCCGGCGCCGCGGACATCGCAGCAGACCGCGGCGTGCGGCTCGTCGACGAAGCTCGCGAGGCCCTCGCTCAGCCAGTGGTAGCGGCGCGCGGTGCGCGTGAGGTCGGACATGCCCTGCTGCACCACGCACCAGCTGCCCCCGGGCGTGAACACGAAAGTGTGGTGATAGAGCTGGTGACCGTCCTGCACCGCGGTGCTGTCGACCTTGGCGGCAAGCCTGCTCGCGCTCACCAGCGGCTCCGGCTCGAGCGACAGGGCATCGCAGACCGCCGTGATCTCGCCCGGCGTCTTACGCGACGTCCCGCCCTTGCCGCCGGCGACGTAGAGGCCGAAGTCCGCCTCGCGGCCGCGCACCGCCTCCTTGAGCGCGCCGCACACCGTGGTCGTGACCCCGCTCGAGTGCCAGTCGAAGCCGAGCACGCAGCCGAGCGCCTGGAACCAGAACGGGTCGGACAGCCGCCGTAGCACCTCCTCGGGCCCGTGCTCGGCAACCAGATGCGCAAGGATCGCGCGCGCGAGCCGCACCATGCGCCCGAACAGCCAGGGCGGCGCCCGCCCGGTGTGCAGCGGCAGGCTCGCCACCCCGGTGCGCCGTGACGCGGCCATCAAGTCACGACCGCAATCGAGAAAATGACCAAGCGCCCCTCAAAACCTGTCGCGGCGTCAGTGCTCCGCGTCGTCCGGATCATCGCCCAGAATCTGCTCCGCCGTGTACGGCAGCTCGGGCGGAAAGGCGCTTCGCTGCAGTCCCGTTTCGATCGCGGCCAGTCGAACCGCTCGCGGATAGGCGCCCCGGGCGAATTCCTCGAGATCCTGCCGGAGGCTCGGGTTCTCCTCGAGCAGGGCCTCGATCTGATCGCGCTGCTCGGCGATGGTCGCCGCCCAGCTGCGCGAGCGCCGCTTGGGCTGAGCCTGCCACTTCAACAGGTGGGCCAGAAGAATCCGCAAGCGGTTCTTGAGCTCGCGGCGCAGCTTCCCCGCCATGGCCTCCAGCTCTTCGATCAGATGCCCCACATCGAGCCTGTCGAGCTGTCCGGCGCGAAGAAGCACTACCTGCCGCTCCGCCCACGCCAGCAAGTCCTGGTCGTAAAGCGCCTGCGGTCGCTCAAGAGCCTTGGCCATCGTCCATGCTCCAGCCCAATCTCAATGTGCCCGTTGCCGCAGACAAAGCCAAGCGTCGTAGGTTGAACGTGAGGGCAACCGGGCGCGCGCCATCGGTCGAAGGTGTCAGGTTTCACCTGCGGCTTCACCCGAGCTCCGCAACTCGGCTGAATGCCTAACCTGCTGCTTTCGCCAGGCTTTCTAGGTTCGTTTGGTATTTTCGTGTAAGAAGGCGCAGACGCACCGGCACCAGGCGGGCGCGCCGGTCCTCGACCTGCATTTGCCGGTCACCCACCATCGGTCCGTTCGGGCGCTGCGGAAGTTTGGGAAAGTATCGTATGCTCGCCGCATTTCTACCAAAAGATGAGTGATTTGTCCAGAAGGGGCGTGGCACCAGAGCCCTGCCATTTCCGAGGTGTGCTTTTGTGATGAGCCACTGGCCGGCGACGGGGACAAGCCTGGGCGCTCAAGCCGCCAGTTGCGCCAGCTGCTGGACGAGGCCGCGGACGCGCTTGAGGCGCTCGGGCGGGCTCCTGGTCTCGCCGCTGATCACCAGGCGGTGGTCGGAGCGGACCTTCATGGTCTTGGGGTGATCGGCGATGAAGCCGACCAGGCGCTCCGGGTGCGCGAAGGTGTTGTCGTGGAAGGCGAGCAGCACGCCCTTCGGGCCCGCCTCGACCTTCTCGACGCCCGCCTGCTTGCACAGCTGCTTGATCCCGACCAGCTGCAAGAGCTGCTCGGTCTCCGCGGGCAGCGGGCCGAAGCGGTCGATCAGCTCGGCCGCGAACGCCTCGATGTCGTCGGGCGCCTCGAGCGCCGCCAGGCGCCGGTACATCTGGAGACGCAGGTCGAGATCTTCGATGTAAGTCTCTGGTATCAGAGCTGCGGCGTCGATCGAGATCTGGGGCGACCAGTCCTGCGCCTCATCCGATACCTCCGCCCCGCCCTCCTTGCGGGCGAGCAGCACCGCTTCCTCGAGCAGGTGGTTGTACAGCTCGAAGCCGACCTCCTTGATGTGCCCGGACTGCTCCTCGCCGAGCAGGTTGCCGGACCCGCGGATGTCGAGATCGTGGGAGGCCAGCTGGAAACCCGCGCCCGACCCGCGTACAATGTGCAAGCCTTTTTTGATCAAGGCCAGAGGCGAACAATCATGCCGTACATTGCAACCGCGCTCACGGTCATAGCCCTTCTCGCTGGGTGCACCTTCGGACCCAGCGCAACAGGTGCATCTCTTGCTCAAGCGCATGGGCGCGTTCCTGGGGAAGTGCGGCCTGGGGACTCCCCAGAGTATGTGCTGGAGCAATGGGGAGAACCAACTGACATCAGGCGCTCCACGCACGCTGATGGTACTGTCTCCGAGCAGTGGGAATACTGCTTCAACCTCTTTGGCGGTGTGCTTCCGTGGCGAACAGCGAACTGCCAGACTCTCATCGAATTCACCAACGACGAAGCCACAGTCGTGCACGAACGTGGATCCATGCTCACTTTCTAGGTTGAGGCGATGGCTTACCCGCGGTTCCTTGCCAAGTCGTGCGCCCGTTGACGCCCAGTCATGCCCCTGAGTCCCGCAAGGCCCTTCGAGCGTCACCAACCTAAATCGAACGAAGAATAAACTGAAATTGCGAACAGTGCAACGTTGATGATCGTGACCACGGTAATCACCCAAGTCATCGTCCTTATCTGACAGGTGTACTTGAGCATCGCTTCCGCTAGGCGCTTCTGATCCCGCCGATGGAGCTCTTGAAGGTAATGCCCCGTCGTGACCTGGACATTGGGCGCGTGATGGTCATGCCTCTTGATCAGGTCATCATCCGAGAGGGCGCGAAGCTCGGATATTGTCTCCGCCATTGCTCACTTTTCCCCATATCCGATCCAGCTCAGGCTTCGGCAATCCCACGGGATGTCGACACAGCTTCGACCACTTCTGGTCAGTTACGCCGCGAGCCGGGCCAGTTCCTGGACCAGGGTGCGCACGCGCTTCAGGCGCTCGGCGGGGCCCCTGGTCTCGCCGGTGATCACCAGGCGGTGGTCGGAGCGCACCCTCATGGTCTTGGCGTGATCGGCGATGAAGCCGACCAGGCGCTCCGGGCGCGCGAAGGTGTTGTCGTGGAACGCGAGCAGCACGCCCTTCGGCCCGGCCTCGACCTTGGCCACGCCCGCCCGCTTGCACAGCTGCTTGATGCCGACCAGCTGGAGCAGCTGCTCGGTCTCGGGAGGCAGCGGGCCGAAGCGGTCGATCAGCTCGGCGGCGAACGCCTCGATGTCGTCCCGCCCCTCGAGCGCGGCGAGGCGCCGGTACATCTGTAGACGCAGGTCGAGGTTCTCGATGTAACTTTCTGGAATCAATGCCGCAGCATCGATCGTGATCTGCGGCGACCAATCCGGCGTCTCCTCCGGCGCCGCCGTCCCGCCCTCCTTGCGCGCGAGCATCACGGCCTCTTCGAGCAGGTGATTGTACAGCTCGAAGCCGACCTCCTTGATGTGCCCGGACTGCTCCTCGCCGAGCAGATTGCCGGAGCCGCGGATGTCCAGATCGTGCGAGGCCAACTGAAAGCCCGCGCCGAGCTCGTCCAGGCTCTGGATGACGTGCAGGCGGCGTTCGGCGACCTCGCGCAGCTTCTGCTTGGGCGGCAGCGTGAAATAGGCGTAGCCGCGCACCTTGCTGCGGCCGATGCGGCCGCGCAGCTGGTAGAGCTGCGACAGCCCGAAGCGATCGGCGCGGTGCACGACCAGGGTGTTGGCGCTCGGTACGTCGAGGCCGGATTCGATGATGTTGGTGGTCACCAGGAGATCGATCTGGCGGTCGTAGAACGCCGTCATGACGTCCTCGAGCTGGCGTGCCGGCAGGCGGCCGTTGGCGATCGCCATCTTGACCTCCGGCACCAGCTCGCGCAGCTGATCGGTGAGCTTGCCCTGATCCTCGATCCGCGGGCAGACGTAGAAGGTCTGGCCGCCGCGGTAGTGCTCGCGCAGGATCGCCTCGCGCAGGACCACCGGGTCGGTGGGCAGGACGAACGCGCGCACCGCGAGGCGGTCGAGCGGCGGCGTCGCGATGATGCTCAGCTCCTTCAGGCCGCCGAGCGCCATCTGCAGCGTGCGCGGGATCGGCGTCGCGGTCATGGCCAGCATGTGAACCTCGGCGCGCAGCTGCTTCAGCTTCTCCTTGTGCACCACGCCAAAGTGCTGCTCCTCGTCGACCACCACCAGACCAAGGTCGCGAAACTTCACCTTGCTGCCGAGCAGCGCGTGGGTGCCGACCACGATGTCGACGTCGCCCGCCTCCAGAGCCTGCCTGATCTCGGCGACCTGCTTGGCCGGCACAAACCGGGACACCTGCTCGATGCGCAGCGGCAGGCCCAAAAAGCGCTCGCGCATGACCTGGAAGTGCTGGCGCACCAGCAGCGTCGTCGGGGCGAGGATCGCCACCTGTTTGCCCGCCATCGCCACCACGAACGCCGCGCGCAACGCCACCTCGGTCTTGCCGAAGCCGACGTCGCCGCAGATCAGCCGGTCCATGGGATGGCCCGAGGCGAGGTCGTCGAGCACCGCCTCGATCGCGCGGTCCTGATCCTCGGTCTCGTCGTAGGCAAAGCGCGCCGCGAACTCCTCGTACAGGCCGGACGGCGGCACGATCAGGGCACCTTTGCGCGTGGCCCGCTTGGCCGCGATCTCGATCAGCTCGCCCGCGATCTCGCGGATCCGCTGCTTGACCCTGGCCTTACGCGTCTGCCAGCCGAGGCCGCCCAGCTTGTCCAGCTGGACCGCGCCGTCGGCCGAGCCGTAGCGCGAGAGCGCGTCCAGGTGCTCGACCGGCACGAACAGCTTGTCGCCGCCCTGGTAGATCAGGCGCAGGCAGTCATGGGGGGCGCCGGCGAGGCTCAGCGTGATCAGGCCGTCGAACCGGCCGATGCCGTGGTCGCGATGCACCACCAGATCGCCTTCGCCGAGCCCCGCGACCTCGGCGATGAACTTGTCCGAGCGGCGGGCCTTGCGGACCGGACGGCTCAGGCGATCGCCGACCATGTCCGCCTCGGCGAGCACGCAGACGCCGGCGGTGACGAAGCCATGCTCCAGAGGCAGCACCGCGAGCCCGATGCCGGCGCCGGGCTCGACCTCGGCCCAGCGCGCCACCGGGCGCAGCGCGTCGACGCCGTGATCGGCGAGCACCATGCGCAGGCGCTCGAGCGCGCCTTCGCTCCCTCCGGCGATCGCGACGCGCTTGCCGGCCGCGAGCTCGTGGCGGAGGTGCAGGGCGACCGCGTCGAACAGGTTGAGATCCGGCCGCGCCCGCTCGGCCGCGAAATCGCGCGCGCGCCGGCCGCCGAGATCGATGGTCTCGATGGCGCCCATCTCGGACGGCGCCGCGAACGGCACCAGATCGAACCGCTCGCGCTCCGCCAGCAGCCCGCCGAGCGCCGGCTCGCTCAGGTAGAGCTCGTCGGGCGGCAGCGGCCGGTAGGGCGCGGCGCCCATGGCGCGCGCCGCCTCCGGCGGATGGCGCCGGGCCTCGTAGTGCTCGCCGATGGTGTCGTGGCGGCTCTCGAGCGCCTCCTCGCTCAGGTGGTCGAAGGCGAGCGCGCAGTCGGGGGCCAGATAGTCCGTGATGGCGACGAGGCGCTCGTGGAACAACGGCAGCCAATGCTCCATGCCCGGATACGGCCGGCCGGCGGACACCGACTCGAACAGGGGATCCCCGGTCACCGCGCCGAACTGCTTGAGATAGCCGACCCGAAAGCGTTCGATCGCGGCGTCATCCAGCAGCACCTCGCTGACCGGGCGCAGTCGGATCTCCGCGACGTCGCCGAGCGAGCGCTGGGTGAGCGGGTCGAAGGCGCGGATGCGCTCGAGCTCGTCGCCGAACAGGTCGAGGCGGAGCGGGCGCTCGCTGCCGCTCGGAAAGATGTCGACGATGCCGCCGCGAACCGCATACTCGCCCGGCTCGACCACGGTGCCGCTGCGCCGATAGCCGCTCTGGGCGAGGCAGGCGAGCAGCTGCGCGCGATCGATGCGCTCGCCCGAGCGCGCCGCGAACAGGCCCGAGCGCAGGGCACCCGGCGGCGGCACCTTCTGGACCAGGGCGTTGACCGTAGTGATCACGAGCCGCGGCCGATCGTCGCCCGCCTCGAGCAGGCGGGCGAGCGTATCGAGCCGCCTTGCCATGACGTCGGGGCTCGGCGACACCCGATCGTAGGGCAGGCAGTCCCAGGCCGGCAGAACCGCAACGGCGAGCTCCGGCGCGAAGAAGGCGATCAGCTCGGCGATCTGCCTCGCGCGTACCCCGTCGCGCGCCACGTAGAGGACCTGCACCGCGGCGGTTTCCTCGAGCAGCTGGGAAAGGTACAGAGCATCGAGCCCCTCGACCGCGGCGGTCAGGAGGCGACGCGCGGCGCCGGCGCGCAGCCGATCGGCAAGGACGTTGAGTGCAGGTTCTGCCACGGTGGTCTCGATCTGACGGGAGGACAGGATGGCGGAATCAGTCGGCGGGCCGGTTCGGGCGAAAGCTTCGCAGCAGGCGAAACACATCGTGATCGTGCCGCTCCGGAACCGGCTGCTGGCCGCCGATCCAGGCCAGGACCTCGTGATCGCTCTCCTGCAGCAACGCTTCATACCGATCGAGCTGCGTGGCATCCAGAGAGGCCAGATAGCGCTCGGCGAAGCGACCGAACAGCAGGTCGCTTTCCAGGCGGCCTCGGTACCGGCTCCGGTACAGCAGTCGCTTGCGGCGGACGATGACCGATTCGGACATCACGTGTGATTTCGGCGGTGGACGGATGGCCAAGCATGTAGCCAACCCGCGCTGCTTTTCCAACAGCGGCCTGCGCCTGCCGCCATGTGGCGCGGAGCCGGACGAGGCGCTCGGCCCGCTGCTTGCCCCCGTGCGCACGCTTCGGGGGGTCGGTCCGAGCCTCGCCGCGACATTGTCGCGCTTGGTGGGCGCGCCGGAGGGCGCCGAGCCGCGCTGTCTGGACCTGCTCTGGCATCTGCCCCATGGCGTGGTCGAGCGTCGCCTGCAAACGGATGCCACCGCCCTGGTCGAGGGCGAGCGGGTGACCCTGCTGGTGCAGGTCCAGCAGCACCAGGCCGGCCCGCCGCCGCGCCAATCGCGGCGCCCGGGCGGGCGCCCGCCCTACAAGGTGCGGTGCTGGAGCGAGAGCGGGTTCTTGCATCTGGTGTTCTTTCAGGCGCGCGGGGCCTATCTGCGCGACCTCCTGCCCGAGGGCGAGGATCGCGTGGTGAGCGGCCGGCTCGCCCGTTTCGGCGCCGAATGGCAGATCGTGCATCCCGAGCTGATCGCGCCGCCCGAGCGGTTCGCCCGCCTCGGGCCGCTGCAGTCGCTCTATCCCCTCACGCAGGGCCTGAGCCAGCGCCGCCTCGGCCGCTGCATCGCCGACTCTCTGGCGCGTCTGCAGCCGTTGCCGGAGTGGCAGGACGCCGCTTGGCTGAAACGGCAGCAGTGGCCGAGCTTTCAAGGTGCCCTGCAATGCCTGCACGCGCCGCAGCAGCCGGCGGACGTCGGCATCGACTCGGCGGCGCGGCGGCGGCTCGCCTACGACGAGTTGCTGGCCGGCCAGCTCGCGCTCGGCCTGATCCGTGCCCGCGAGGAC
>JBOHKK010000171.1:0-12487 GCA_050729115.1 Geminicoccaceae bacterium
CGCCGGGTCGATGGCTGGCCCACCCTCGAGCGCTCACCCAGCGACCTTGACCTCGCCGCCTGAACGCAACAACCATGCCCTTCGGTTCCTACGCTGTCCAATTTCCACCAACTTCGCGACACGACCGCCATCATTCTTGGCGGTAGTGTCTCAGTTTGAATTTCGGCTCTGGGTGGAATCCAGCCCGAGATCTCAGCGGTCCAGAAGAGCCAATCGCGCCATCAGTCGACCTCTGTAGGGCCACATCTTACAACTGTCTCTTCGCCATCTCGCTCAGGACCGCGCAATCACCACCCGATAGGAGGCGGGGAGCGAGACGCGGCCATCCTTGCCAATAAAGGGGGCAAGCGCGTCGCGCACCGCTTCTGCGACGGCCTGCTCGCCCGAATTCCGGATCGCGAGCGCAGTCGGTCCCGCTCCTACAAAGGCGCGCTCGGCGGCCTCGGAATCATCAAAGATGATCGACAACTCGATCTCGTTGTCGTCAACGAGCGTCAGGCCAGCTGCCCCAAGCGTCTGGTCAAGCTTCCCGGGTTCCGATAGGGCAAAGATACCGCTCTTCTTCATCCTCTCCAGTGCGTCCGGTGCAAAAAGGGGGAATAGCGGCTTGAACACCAAAGCAATGCCCGATTCGGCCGCCCTGGTCGGGATCACCACCGCGACTGGACCAAGTGAAACCCGCCGTGCTTCGGCAAGAGCTTGTGCCTTGTCGGCAGCGAACTGGAAGGCATTAAACCCGGTCACAACGTCGAAGGACTGGTCGCGCCACGGCAATGCCTCCAGGTCGCCTACGCGGAAGTCACCCGACGGGGTACGTTCAGCGGCGATGGCTACAAGTCCCTCCGCGGCGTCGATGCCGGCGACGCTCGCGCCGCGATCCGCGGCCATACGCGCGAAGCGGCCGGCGCCGCATCCGCAATCCAACACGCGGCTACCCGATCCGATCTTCGCTCGATTAAGTACGTGTTCGTACAAAGGCGTTCCATAGCCCTTGGGACCCTCCCAAGTCTCTGCCCAATCGCGGGCTCGCTCGCCAAACAGCACGCCCCACCGGCTGGCGCTGCCCCCAGACTGTCGTGCCTGCTGCATGACATCACCTCTTTGTTGGTTGGAATGCTCCTTTGTACCACAATGCCTCAGGCATGTTTCGTTGAGGATCTGCTTCGGGAGTGCAACATTTGTCGGCTGAAGGAGGTCCGCAAGGGGCCGTGAGCCGAAATTCAAACTGAGATACTACCTTCTTGGCTGTCCGGATTGAATGAATTCCCATGATCGGCTACACTGCAGGCCTCCGGCGGCGGCGTGGCCGCCCTTCCCGTGAACATCAGGAGAGCAAGGCCATGGTCAGCGCAGGTGCGGTGTCGTGCGCTCTTCCCAGCCCGATCGGACCGGTCGCCGGAAGCCGTGCCGCACCGCATCCAAACCAACCCGAGCTCTCAAAGATTGCCGAACGGACCCAAGACGCGCAGCAGGCCTCTGCCCCCGGGTGCGCGAGCGAACCCACAGCCGCGCGATCCAAACGAACCCTGTCTCATACGGCTCGCCCGGTGCAGCGCGTGGCGCTGCCCTGGCGCGGCCACGGATTCCTACGGTCCCATGGACCACGCGAACAAAAGGTTAACGGCGAATGGTTAACGAGCCGTTACCGCCGGCCGAAAATCGGCAGGATCAGAAACGGCGCTTTGAGGACGAATCAAGGGCCGTCACAAAACCTGAACGAACCCGAGCTCACAGAGATCGCCAAACGAACCCGAGAGACCGCCGCGGCCGAACGGACCCGACGCGGGCAGCAGGCCTTCAAACCGGTGCGCGCGAACGAACCCGAGCCGTGGGTACACTCCGAACGAACCCAGGGCTCCGGAGAATCCGAACGAACCCAAGCCTCGCCGAAGCTCTTCGGGAAATGAAGCTGGGGCCGCACAAACGAACCCAGGGGGCTCCGGCGATCCGCGGCTGACCGGCGATCCGAAGGTCGCCGCGCTGGCCGGGCAGGCTGCCACTTCGTGACCGACTTCGCCTTTCGCGACCGCATGGCGGGCATTCCCGTCCGCGACGGGCCGGGCGCGCGCGATCGGCCGTGGCCCGCATTCTCACAGCCAGGAGCTGGCGTGAGCCCGGGCCAGGCGAACAGCGGTGCCGAGGCGCCGCCGGACCCGGCCTCCCGAGCTGAGTGTTCTTCGCCCAAGGTCCTCAAGGAGAGGGAAGCCGCCGATCCGGGCTGGGTCGGGCAAGACCTGTGAAAAGCGCGCAGGCTAGGATCGCACCGTCCGCTTCCATCCGGCAGCGGACGCGGGGTAGCCGTCAGGGGATCCTCCGCTTATCTTCGCAACCTGCCGGACGCGGATCGTCAAGGCGAGTTTCTCCGGCCATCCGCAGGCCGCCGACATCTTGGTGCCGTCTTCGGGGCCGCCCCGAACGTGAGGTTGTCGCAGCAAGAGCAAGGTCGCCCGAAATGCACGGCGAGATCGTTGAGCGAGACGCGATGGCGCCGCATCGGCAGACTGTCGACGACGTACTGGCCGCGCTGGAAACGGCGGCGCGGTCCGGCCTGAGCGAGCGGCAGGCGCAGGAGCGGCGCGAGCGCTACGGCAAGAACGAGCTGACGGCGGAGAAGCCGGTACCCGGATGGCGAAAGCTTCTCGCCCAGTTCACCGATGTCCTGGTGGTCCTGCTGCTCGTCGCGGCGCTGATTTCCGCAGCGCTGTGGCTGTACGAGCGCGAAACGGCATTGCCTTACGAGGCGATGGCGATCTTTGCCATCGTGCTGCTCAACGCGCTCATGGGCTACGTCCAGCAGTCCCGGGCGGAGCAGGCGGTGGCGGCGCTGCGCCAGATGTCGGCGGCACAGGCCAACGTCATCCGAGACGGCGCGCGGCAGAGCATCCCGGCGACCGAACTCGTACCCGGCGACGTCATCCTCGTCGAGGAAGGCGACACCGTTCCCGCCGACGCGCGCTTGATCCAATCGACCGCGCTGCAGACGGCGGAGGCGGCGCTGACGGGCGAGAGCCTGCCGGTGGCGAAGGAGATCGCTGCGATCCCGGACGAGGTGGGACTCGGCGACCGGCACAACATGATCTTCAGCGGCACGGCGGCGACTTACGGGCGCGGGCGCGCGGTGGTCACGGCGACGGGCATGCACACCCAGATGGGGCGCATCGCCGGGATGCTGAAACAGGCGCCGGACGAGACCACGCCGCTGCAAAAGGAGCTCGACCGCGTCGGCAGGCTGCTCGGGCTGATCGTCGTCGTCATCGCCGTGGTGATGATCGCGACGATCTTCCTGGTCGAGGATGTGAGCGGCTTCTCGGCCATCTTCGAGGTGCTCATCCTGGGCGTTGCGCTCGCGGTCGCGGCGGTGCCGGAAGGCCTGCCGGCGGTGGTGACCGCGGTGCTCGCCCTCGGCGTGCAGCGCATGGCGAAGAGGAACGCCATCGTCCGCCATCTCGCGGCGGTGGAGACGCTCGGCTCGGCGGACGTCATCGCCTCCGACAAGACCGGCACCCTCACCAAGAACGAGATGACGGTGCGCCGGGTCGTCACGGCAAGCGGGAGCGTGAGCTTGAGCGGCACGGGCTACGCGCCCGAAGGCGAGGTGCGGCGAGACGGGGAAGGGGCGATCGATGGCGCGCTCCGGTTCGAGCTGGTGCGTGCGCTCGCCGCCGCCGACCGCGCCAACAATGCCGTGCTGCAGGAGCGCGACGGGCGCTGGACGGTGCAGGGCGACCCGACCGAGGGCGCCTTGATCGTCGCCGCGCGCAAAGCCGGCCTCGAGGATGACGCGCTCGATGCCCGCTTCGCCCGCATCGCCGAGGTGCCGTTCTCCTCCGAGCGCAAGCTGATGAGCACGGTGCACACCGACGCCGAGAGGGAAGAGCGGCTGCTCGCGCTGACCAAAGGCGCACCGGACGTCCTGCTCGCGCGCTGTTCGCGGGAACTGGTGGGCGAGGAGGCGACGCCTTTGAGCGCGGAACGCCGCGCGGCGATTCTGAGGAGCAACGAGGACCTTGCCGGCGAAGCGCTGCGCACGCTCGGGGTCGCCTTCCGGCTGTTGCCGAAGGACGTGTTCGGGCCCGAGGAGCTCGATGCGCGCGTGGAGCAGGATCTCGTCTTCCTGGGCCTGATCGGCATGATCGACCCGCCGCGGGACGAAGCGAGGGACGCGGTAGCGCGCGCGAAGGGCGCCGGGATTCGCGCGATGATGATCACCGGCGATCACCCCAGGACCGCCGCGGTCATCGCCGCCGAGCTCGGCATCGTGGCCGACGGCCGCGCCGTCACCGGCGCGGAGCTGGAGCGGATGCCGGAGGAGACCCTCGACCGGACGGTCCAGGACGTGTCGGTCTATGCGCGCGTCAATCCCGAGCACAAGCTGCGGATCGTGAGAGCGTTGCAGCGGGGCGGCATGACGGTCGCGATGACGGGCGACGGCGTCAACGACGCGCCCGCCCTGAAAACCGCCGACATCGGCGTGGCGATGGGGGTCACGGGCACGGACGTCTCGAAGGAAGCGGCCGACATGGTGCTCGCGGACGACAACTTCGCATCGATCGTCGCGGCGGTCGAGGAGGGCCGGGCGATCTTCTCGAACATCAGGAAGTTCTTGCGTTACCTGCTGTCGTCGAACATCGGCGAGGTGATGACGATGTTCTTCGGCGTGCTGCTGGCTGAGGTCATCGGATTGACGGCGCAAGGCGATGGCGTCGTGTTGCCGCTCCTGGCGACCCAGATCCTCTGGATCAACCTGGTGACCGACGGCGCGCCCGCGCTCGCCCTCGGCGTCGATCCTGCGGATGCCGGAACCATGGACCAGCCGCCGCGCCCGCGCGGCGAAGGGGTGATCACGCGCCGCATGTGGGGCGGCATCTTCTTCGTCGGCGCGGTGATGGCGGCGGGGACGCTGTTCGTGCTCGACGCTTCGCTTCCCGGCGGTCTGATCGCAGGCTCGGGCAGTCTGGCTTACGCCCGGACCATGGCGTTCACGACGCTGATGATGTTTCAGCTCTTCAACGTCCTCAACGCGCGTTCCGACGAGCAAAGCGCATTCGGTGGGCTGTTCCGGAACCATTGGCTCTGGGCGGCGATCGGACTGTCGCTCCTCCTGCATGTTGCGGTGGTTCACGTGCCGTTCCTGCAGCAGGCGTTCTCGACCGTGAGCCTGAGCGCGGGCGACTGGCTGCGTTGCGCGGCGGTGGCGAGCTCGGTGCTGTGGCTGCGCGAACTGAGCAAGCTCGTGACCCGCGCGACCGGCCAAGATGGTCACCGGCAACCTTCGGCGGCTTGAGCCCCGCTCGCGCCGTTCTTACGGTGGCTTCACCCGGTCTGCCGCGGCCGGCGACCCGCGCCGTCAACGGAACGTTGACCATGATTTGACAGGGTTGCGGATGGTGGCAAGGGCGCGCGCGCCGACGGAGAGGTGGCGGGGCTTGCCCCGCCGACAGGTTGCTGCGCCAGGGGGGGCGTGTCTCCGCCCCCTGATCCGAGGCGCGCGCCAGCCGGTCGCCGCCGAATAGCCGCGCTTTCTGACCCGGGTGCGCAACGCCGGGCCCGGCAAAGCCTCGCGTCCGGCCTACGTCTGGTCCAGAGCCTGCAGCGCCGCCTCCGGGGCCCGATCGATGATCCGCAGCAGCGCCCTTGCGGGTCCTTGCGGCGTGCGCTTGCCCTGCTCCCAGTTGCGCACGGTATCGACCCGCACGCCGATCCGCCTGGCGAACGCGACCTGCGACAGCCCGACCTTGCGACGGACGCGACGCGCATAGGCAGCCGCATCGCGCATCGCCTCCGCCTCGTCCTCTGCGATCTGGGCGGTGATCTCCTCTTCGGTGGTGGCATCGATCCTGGACCAGTCGGCCCGCGGCGTCAGCGGCCGCTCCGATCCATCGCGCAGGATCTCGACCACCGTCCCGTCATCCTCGAGGCGGGCTGTGATGTCGCTCCCCTTTATGTTCGGACGCTCACGCAGCGAAGCCCTTGGCGTGGCGGAGGGCTGAAAGCGCGCGCGCGACCAGGTCGGGGCGCTCCGAAGCGTGCTCGATCTCGAACGCGTGCGGCAGGCCGTCCGTCCCGTAGTGGACGACCAGCCCGTCCTCGGCGTCTTCACCGCCGACCTGCTCATTGACCTCTGCGGGCGACGCAGCCGGCCACGGTCGGAGCTCGACCAGGAGCGTGTCGGTCTCCGGGTCATAAAGTACGGGCTCGCCGGTCATGGCTTGAACCTCCGGTCCAGGAAAGCATTATGCACCGTGCTGCCATCCTCGAGGGTGACGACCCGCAACCAGCGGCGAAGCCGAGGCACCCATCCCGAGTATCGCACACGTCCGTCTGCTTGCCGCTCGGTCCGAAATGGGGCGGCCAGCACCGCCGCGACGTCATCGTAATCTATGGCTGCCCGCCCCGCTTTGGAACGGGTCGCCTCATAGTAGTGGGTACGCCAGAAGGGCGGAGGCGGCAGATGCATCCGGGTCAACCGCTCACGGGAAATCGTCGGACAGACTGAGCTGCTCTACTGAACGCGCTTTGCCAATGAGCCTGGCGAACGCAACCTGCGACAGCCCGACCTTGCGACGGACGCGGCGGGCGTAGGCAGCCGCATCGCGCATCGCCTCCGCCTCGTCCTCTGCGATCTGGGCGGTGATCTCCTCTTCGGTGGTGGCATCGATCCTGGACCAGTCGGCCCGCGGCGTCAGCGGCCGCTCCGATCCGTCGCGCAGGATCTCGACCACCGTCCCGTCATCCTCGAGGCGGGCCTCGTCACCATGACGTCTCCGCTCGCGCGCATTGGCCTTGCGCGCCGAGATGATCCGGACCGCGCGGCCACGGGGTAGCCGACCACCAACAACGCGCCGCCGGTCCGCCCCTACGCCGATAGCCTACCTCGCCGTACTGCGACCGTTCAAATTCGGCCGCATCGCTGTGGGCGCGCCGGCTCAGGTGTCGAGCAGCTCGTCGCCCTGGAGCGGTGGGGAATTTCCTCCCATCCGCTTCAGCCCCCGCCACCCGGCGCCGGCTTCGGAACGCCCCTCGCGTGCCCGATAGAACGCCTCCGCGTCGAGCCGCGCGATCTTCTCAGCCACCGCCACGGTCACCAGCTGATTGACGGAGATCGACTCCGCTTCGGCCAAGCCCTTGAGGCGATCCAGCAGATGCGGTGGCAGCCGCAGGCTCACGTTGTTCCGACGCATGCTCAGACTCCGGAGTGTCGCAACTCTCTCAACGCATCGCCCGGCGTGACGAGGCGGAACGGATACAACCTCGCTGCCGGTGCCAGGTCTCGGATGTTGAGCGAAACGAGCAGGTCGGCTTGACCGTTGACTGCCGTCTCGACGACGTGATGGTCGGCCGGGTCGCGCAGCAAGGGGCGCACTAAATAGTAGCGGTCGATCGCTTCGGCCGCCGCCAGAATGTCGTCGATCAGCGCAAGCATCTCCGCTTCCGTCACGCCCGCCGCGACGAGGTGCTCGGATCGCAGCAGGACCGCCTCGTACTCGCTCGCCAACGGCACCGAAACCAGCGGCGTGAAGCGTCGATCGCGCACTCCATGCAGCAGCCGGCGCGAGGCGCCTCTACCACTGCGGGTGCCGGCCACTAACACCGACGTGTCGAGGACGACGCGCACAGCTTCCATATGCAATATTGCACATGATCTCGCAAGAGCGTGCCCGTAGCTATGTATCTGAGGTGCTCAGCGATTGGCAAGTCGCGGCGACGTGCGATCTCCGGCGCTTCTCGGACCGAAAAAGAGGCCCGGGGGTTTGAGGCCCCGGGCCGCAGGCTTGGGAGGAGGAAGGTTAAATGCCCCGTTGCGGGCGGCACTGTCCTCGATGCTACGAGCAGCCCGTGGTCGAGCCGCAGGTGTCGCACTTCAGGCAGGTGCCGCTGCGCACCAGGGTAAAATTGGCGCAGCTGGGGCACGGGTCGCCCTCGTAGCCCTTCAGGCGCGCCAATCTCGCCTGAGCCAGCCGGTCGTCGCGTCCGGCCGGCTCAGCCGATTCCGTCATCAGCAGGGCGGCGCTCGCCTCGGCGCCCGCGCGCAAGCCGGCGGCGCCCGGAGCCAGCGCCTGGGGCGCGAGGTCCTCCCTGGCTTTGCCGCCGCCGCGCAACAGCCGCAGGTTGCCGCGCACGTAGCCGCTGCTGGTCAGCTTGGCGAGCGTGTCCGGGCGCTTCAGGTCGCCTTCCC
Organism: Geminicoccaceae bacterium; assembly: GCA_050729115.1. Classification (GTDB taxonomy): domain Bacteria; phylum Pseudomonadota; class Alphaproteobacteria; order Geminicoccales; family Geminicoccaceae; genus JBKPNX01. The sequence continues at coordinate 8,177 of JBOHKK010000171.1, forward strand.
GGGCGGCGTCGCCCAAGCTGTCGTGATGCAATTCGTTGGGATCGACGTTCGCGAGGTCGGTGCGATCGAGATAGGAGATCGCGAGCTCGCGGAAGATGTAGTCGACCACCGAGGTCGCCATCTTGATGGTGTCGTTGCCCTGGACCGGGCCCGACGGCTCGAACCGGGTGAACGCGAAGGCGTCGACCAGCTCGTCCAGCGGCACGCCGTACTGCAGGCCGATCGAGACCGCGATCGCGAAGCTGTTCATCAGCGAGCGGAAGGCAGCGCCTTCCTTGTGCATGTCGATGAAGATCTCGCCGATCCGGCCGTCGGCGTACTCGCCGGTGCGCAGATAGACCTTGTGGCCGCCGACCACGGCCTTTTGGGTGTAGCCCTTGCGCCGATTCGGCAGGCGCTCGCGCTGGGCGACCATGCGCTCGACCACCTGCACCACCCGCTCGGCGGCCGGGATCTCGGCCAGCTCCTCGGCGTCGACCGGCTCGTCGCCCAGCAGGACGGCCGAGAGCGGCTGCGACAGCTTGGAGCCGTCGCGATAGAGCGCCATCGCCTTGAGGCCGAGCTGCCAGGCCTCGAGGTAGGCGTTGCCGCAGTCCTCGACCGTGGCGATCGCCGGCATGTTGATGGTCTTGGAGATGGCGCCGGTGATGAACGGCTGGGCCGCGGCCATCATGCGGATGTGGCTGCTGGTCGACAGACAGCGCCGGCCGAGCCGGCCGCACGGATTGGCGCAGTCGAACACCGCAAGGTGCCGGTCCTGAAGGTGTGGCGCGCCCTCGACGGTCATGGCGCCGCAGCAGAACAGGTTCGCCGCCTCGTACTGGGCGCGGCCGAAGCCGATCTCGGCCAGGAGGTCGAGGCTCAGGTCCGCGAGCCTGACATCGCTCACCCCGAGCACGTCGCGGCAGAACTCGTGGCCCAGCGTGTAGGGGTTGAACGCGTACTTGATGTCGAACGCGCTCGGCAGCGCCCGCTCGAGGCGCTCCAGGACCTCGGGCGTGAAGCCTTTGGCCGCGAGCGTCTCGTGGTTGATCTCGGGCGCGCCCTGAAGTGTGCCGCGGCCGACCGCGTAGCGCACGACGTCGTCGATCTGCCCGGGCGTGTAGCCGAGCGTGGCGAGTGCCCGCGGCACCATGCGGTTGATGATCTTGAAGTAGCCGCCGCCCGCCAGCTTCTTGAACTTGACGAGTGCGAAGTCCGGCTCGATCCCGGTGGTGTCGCAGTCCATGACCAGGCCGATCGTGCCGGTCGGCGCGATCACCGTGGTCTGGGCGTTGCGATAGCCATGAGTCTCGCCCCACGCGAGCGCCTGGTCCCAGGCCGCGCGCGCCGCCTCGACCAGCTCGGGCAGCGGCACCCGCGCGGCATCGAGCGGCACCGGGCGCACCGCCAGGCCCTCGTAGTCGCGCTTCTCGCCGCGGGCGGCGCGCCGGTGATTGCGGATCACCTTGAGCATCGCCTCGCGGTTCGGGCCGAAGCCGGCAAAGGCCCCGAGCTCCTTGGCCATCTGCGCCGACATGCCATAGGCGGTCCCGGTCATCAGCGCGGTGATCGCGCCCGCGAGCGCGCGCGCCTTGTGGCTGTCATACGCGATGCCCAAGGCCATCAGCAGGCCGCCGAGATTGGCGTAGCCGAGCCCGAGCGTGCGGTAGCGATGGGACAGCTCGGCGATCCGCTCCGACGGGTACTGGGCCATCATGACCGAGATCTCGAGCACCACGGTCCACAGCCGCACCGAATGCGCGAAGCCGGCGCCGTCGAAGCTGCCGTCGTCGCGCAGGAACGCGATCAGGTTGAGCGAGGCCAGATTGCAGGCGGTGTCGTCGAGGAACATGTACTCCGAGCACGGATTGGAGGCGTTGATCCGGCCGGAGCTCGGGCAGGTGTGCCACTCGTTGATCGTGGTGTCGTACTGCACCCCGGGATCGGCGCTCGCCCACGCGGCGTGGGTGATCTTGCTCCACAAGCTGCGCGCCGAGACGGTCTTCGCCACCTGGCCGTCGGTGCGCCGGACGAGCGGCCACTCGCGATCCTCGACCACCCGCTCGAGAAACTCGTTGGTGACGCGCACCGAGTTGTTGGAGTTCTGCCCCGAGACGGTCAGATAGGCGTCGGAATCCCAGTCGGCCGAGTAGGTCGGGAGGTCGATCCGGGTGTAGCCCTGGCGGGCGTACAGGATCGCCTGCTGCAGGGCGCTCTCGGGCAAGAGCGCAAGGCGCGCCTCGCGGATCGCCCGCTTGAGCTCCGGATTGGCCTCGAGCTCGAAGCGCGCCTCGCCGTCCAGCCCGGCGGCGTGGCAGGCGGTCATGATCGCGTTCAGATGGTGCGCGAGCAGCTTCGAGCCCGCGACCAGGGCCGCGACCTTCTGCTCCTCGACCACCTTCCAGTCGACGAAGGCGTCGATGTCCGGATGGTCGACGTCGACCACCACCATCTTGGCCGCGCGCCGGGTGGTGCCGCCCGACTTGATCGCCCCGGCGGCGCGGTCGCCGATCTTGAGGAAGCTCATCAGGCCGGACGACTTGCCGCCGCCCGAGAGCGGCTCGTTCTCGCCGCGCAGCCTGGAGAAGTTGGTGCCGGTGCCGGAGCCGTACTTGAACAGGCGCGCCTCGCGCACCCACAGGTCCATGATGCCGCCCGGATTGACCAGGTCGTCCGCGATGCTCTGGATGAAGCAGGCGTGCGGCTGCGGGCGCTCGTAGGCCGAGGTCGACTGCCGGACCTCGCCGCTCTGGTGATCGGTGAAGAAGTGGCCCTGGGCCGGGCCATCGATGCCGTAGGCCCAGTGCAGCCCGGTGTTGAACCACTGCGGCGAGTTGGGCGCCGCATACTGGCGGGCGAGCATGAAGCGCAGCTCGTCGAAGAAGGCCAGCGCATCGGCCTCGCCGTCGAAGTAGCCGCCCTGCCAGCCCCACCAGGTCCAGGTCCCGGCCAGGCGATCGAACACCTGCTTGGCCGAGGTCTCGCCGCCGTGGCGTCGGTCCTGGGGCAGGTCGGCAAGCGCCGCCCCGTCCGCCTCCTTGCGCCGCAGCCACGCCGGCACGCCCTGATCCTCGACCGGGCGCAGCCGCGCCGGGACTCCGGCCTTGCGAAAATACTTCTGCGCCAGGACGTCGACCGCGACCTGCGACCAGGCGCTCGGCACCTCGATGTCGTCGGCGCGAAACACCACCGAGCCGTCCGGATTGCGGATCTCGCTGCAGGCGGTGCGGAAGTCGATGCCGTCGTAAGGCGACTTGCCGGCCGTCGTGAAGGTGCGCGTGATCTTCATGGCCGCACCTCGCCCGCGGCGACCGACCGAGAGCACCCCGTTGGCATCCACCGAGCTAAACGCCCGATGCGGGAGACAGCCATCTCAAGCGACATCAACCTGGTTGCGATCATCCTCATCCGCCTCAACCTTAGGCCACGCGGGCCGAAAAGTTAACAGAAAGTTGCCGCGACGCCCGATCAGGCCCCGACCCTGGGCCATAGCGGCCCGCCGCCGCGCGGTATCAAGTGTTTGCGGTGCCTGAAATTGCCGGCCGAGGCGCTCTTGTGGCGGACCGACCACACCCGCGGGCGGCAGTCTCTCCCCTCGGACCCCGACTTCACGTCCATTAACCATATATGGTGGTGGTGCGCAATGCCAAATGCCAGATGTTGGAGGGACGCCGTCGGCGATGCAGCCGCGCCAGGCAGCGCGCCCGGCCGGCGGGGCCTCGGGAGGATTCGGGTGCGGATGGAGCGGCGCGCGGACCTCCATCCCTGGAGGGCGCGCGCCGATCAAGCGCGCCTCAACCCCGGTTGATCGCGAACGAAACGGCAACCGGTGTTCCTATGAAATCCACAAGCGAGCGGGGAGGGGATGGGCGGACTGGACCTCACGGGCGATCGTGCCCATAGTGGGCGAGGCTCCGATCGGACGTGGTGGACCAGTGTTGCGGGATCTCAAGGCCAACAGCTTCTTCACGATGCTGCAGACCTGGCTCGGGGGCGAGCTGGTCGGCGAGGACGAGTACGGCAATCGCTACTACCGGGCGCGCGGCAACCCGGGGTCGCGCAAGGAGCGGCGTTGGGTGGTGTTCAGTCGTGCCGCCGATCCGACCCTGGTGCCGACCGGCTGGGTGGGGTGGCTGCACAAGCGGATCGAGAAGCCGCCGAGCGAGCAGCCGCTACCCGAGGCACGCTGGGAGAAGGAGCGCTTGCCGAATCTGACCGGCACGCCGGGCGCCTATCTGCCCCCGGGCGCGATCGAGCGCGGCGGCCACCGGGCGCCCGCGACCGGCGACTACGAGGCCTGGCGCCCGGACTGACCGGGTATACCTGTCC
>JBOHKK010000172.1:0-12441 GCA_050729115.1 Geminicoccaceae bacterium
CCCGGCGCTAGGGCATTTTCGGTTCAGTTGAGATCGGCGCCAGCCCACGCCCCCTCCCGGCCACCCACAGCGTACCATGGGATTGGGTGGCCGGGAGGGGGAGCGGGCTGGGTCCGCCCAAAGGAAGAACCCGCTAGTCTCGAGGCTGGTCCAACTGGCTGGCGTCGGCGCTCCCGCTCAAAAGGATGGCGATCGGTCGCAGAGCCGAGGTGTTGGCGCAGACCAGGATGATGGTGACGGTGAGCGGCACCGCGATGAGCGCGCCGGGAACGCCCCAGATCCAGCCCCAGAAAATCACCGAGAGCAACACCACCAGAGACGACACGTTCAGCGTGCGGCCCTGCAGCCTGGGATCGAGGAAGTTGCCGATGATCTGCTCCATGGCGATCAGGCCCCCGGCCACCAGAAAGGCCCAACCGGTGCCGAGCTGGACGAACGCGAGCACCGTCGGCGGGATGCCCGCGATGATCGAGCCGATGTTCGGCAGATAGTTGAGCAGGAAGAACAGCACGCCCCAGAACGGCGCGAAGTCGACGCCCATGAGCCAGAGCCAGCTCGTTGCCAGGACCGCGGAGACCACCCCCAGCACGGTGCGGATCAGCATGAACCAGCGCACCTTGTGCGCGACCAGGGGCATCATCTCGAGCACGGCCGCGGTCTGCCACCGGTGGAGCGCGACCTCGGTCTTGCGCCGCCAGGACGAAGCTTCGATCAGCATCAACAGCGTGAAGAAGAACACGAGGAGCAGGAAGGCCAGCACCGCCCACGCCGAGGTCAGACCATAGAGCAGTCTGTGCACGCCGTTGCTCGCGAGCGTGCTCCCGAGGTCGCTGGCCTGCGGCAGGGGCAGGCCGTGGCCTCTGGCCCAAGAACGCAGTGCCTCCCAGTGGCTGTGCAGCTGATCGGCGTATTGCGGCGCCCGCGCCACCACCGGCTCGAGCGCGAACGCGACGAGCGCCAAGGCGAGCACGAGCGCCCCCACCACCGCCAGCATCGCACAGGTCACCCCGAGCCACTCCAGCCGGCGCGGCAGATGCGCCGCCAGCGAGCGCTCGATCGGGTGCACCAGGACGGCGACGAAGAACGCGAATGCCAGTGGCATCGTGACCACCGCCGAGCCTTTGAGCGCCCAGGCGGTCAGGATGATGGCGATCACCGCGAGCAGCCCGACCATGGCCTTGCGGGTCGGGGTCGCCTCCGAATTGGGCCCGCGGTCGGAGTCCGATTCGACGCTCTGGTGATCCGGTTCGGGAAGCCCCATGGTGGCGGGCTCGGGAATGGCTCAGTGGTGGCGGAGTGCGTCGATCAGCTCGCCTTCGTTCATGCCGGAGCGCGCTGCGATGCCGATCCCCTTGGCGCGCTGATGGAGGTCGTCCTTGCGCCAGTCCTCGTAGGCGCCGACCTGCCGCCGCGCCTGCCCGCTTGGCCGCGAGCGGTGTTGGCGATGCGCGCCGCCTTCTCCTTGCTCGCGCCCTGCTTCCTCAGGGCTTCGTACTGGGCGTCGTCCTTGATCTGCTGTCCATGATTCCTGGCCATGGCTCTCCTCCCGGGATCGAACCTTGGAGAAACGCCGTCTCGGCGCGCGGGTTCCGGTAGCTGCCGCCGCTTGCTGCTAGGCAGAACCGGCTCCTGCCGGTAGGGTGCGGGCAAGACGAGGGCCGGGCGCGTCGAGGTCCTTTGCGGCGGCGTGCCAGCCGAGAGAGCGGAGGCGCATGATGGGCCTGATGGATGCGCTGCGCAGCCTGTTCGGCGCCGGCGGGGAGTCCGGCGGGAAGGCCGCCGAGCCGGTCGACTACAACGGCTACCGGATCACCCCGGCGCCGCAGCGCCAGGGGTCCGGGTGGAACACCGCGGGCGTGATCACCAAGACCTTCCCGGACGGCGTGAAGGAGCACAAGTTCATCCGCGTCGACACCCACACGAGCCAGGACGATGCCGTCGCCTTCTCGATCACCAAGGCGCAGCAGATCATCGACGAGCAGGGCGATCGCATCTTTCGCGCATCGTGAGTGCGCGCCGGCCTTGAACCTGCTGCCCTGCGACGGGCTGGTCGATCTGTACGAGGACGCTCTCGCCGAGACCGACGCCGATCGCCTGTTCGATCAGCTGATGGCGGCGACCTCCTGGCGGCAGGAGATCGCGACCGTGATGGGCCGCCGCGTGCCGATCCCCCGGCTCACCGCGTGGCACGGCGAGGCGGGCTACGTCTACAGCGGCATCCGGATGACGCCCATGCCCTGGAATCCGCCGCTTCTGGAGATCAAGGCGGTGGCCGAGGCATGCGCGGGCGAGCCGTTCGACAGCGTGCTGCTGAATCTCTATCGCGACGGGCGCGACAGCGTGTCCTGGCACGCCGACAACGAGCCAGGGCTCGGCCGCGACCCGGTGATCGCCAGCATCTCGCTGGGCGCGGTCCGGCGCTTCCAGATGAGGCATCGCGGCTCGAGCCGACGCGTGGCGCTCGACCTGCCGTCCGGCTCGTGCCTGGTCATGGCCGGGGCGACCCAGCACCACTGGCTGCACCAGGTGCCGAAGACCGCGCGCCCGGTCGGGCCCCGGATCAATCTGACCTTCCGGGCGATGGGGCGGGCGGCGTGAGCGCCGTGCCGTCCGGAATGTCGGGCCCCGCTGCGCTCGGGCCGACCTACGGGAGGCCGAGGGTTGCGGCGGCGGCAACCGGTGGCGGGTAGGTCGGTGCGGTCCTGGGCCCGGTTGGGGGGAGGGGCCCCAACCCCTCCCCGGCCCCACGACCGGATTCCCGTCCCGAGTCGTGTGCCTCGATGGCGACCCCGAGGGGAGACTTGACGGCGCCTCGAGCGCCGGGTCGGAACGACCGGCACTTGCCAGTGAGCTTGCCGAGCCAGTAGTTTGCCGCTGGCGCCGCGAACATGGGCAGACGAATCGAGGAGGCGAGATGGCGGCCGACCCCGAGACTCTCAAGTACACGCTCCCCGAGGACCAGATCCCGACGCAGTGGTACAACCTCGCCGCCGATCTGCCCGAGCCGCCGCCACCGCCGCTGCATCCCGGCACATTGCAGCCGATCGGGCCAGACGCGCTCGCGCCGCTGTTCCCCATGGCGCTGATCGGCCAGGAGGTCAGCCGGGAGCGCGAGATCCCGATCCCGGACGCGGTGCGCGACATCTATCGGCTGTGGCGGCCGACGCCGCTGTTTCGGGCGCGCCGCCTGGAGCGCTTCCTCGATACCCCGGCGCGGATCTACTACAAATACGAGGGGGTGAGCCCGGCCGGCAGCCACAAGCCGAATACCGCGGTGGCGCAGGCCTACTACAACAAGGAGGCAGGCATCACCCGGATCGCGACCGAGACCGGCGCCGGGCAATGGGGCTCCGCCCTCGCGCTCGCCGGCAGCCTGTTCGGCCTCCAGGTCGACGTCTACATGGTCCGGGTCAGCTTCGATCAGAAGCCCTATCGCCGGGCGCTGATGGAGAGCTACGGCGCCCGCTGCGTGGCCTCACCCTCGGACGAGACCGAGTCCGGACGCAGGATCCTGGCCGCGCACCCCGACAGCACCGGCTCGCTCGGCATCGCGATCTCCGAGGCGGTCGAGATGGCGGCCAAGCGCGAGGACACCCACTACGCCCTCGGCAGCGTGCTGAGCCACGTGCTGCTGCACCAGACCGTGATCGGCGAGGAGGCGCAAGCACAACTGGAGCAGACCGGCGACTACCCTGACGTCGTGGTCGGCTGCACCGGCGGCGGCTCGAACTTCGCGGGCATCGCCTTCCCGTTCATCGGCGCGATGCAACGGGGCGGCAAGAAGCTGCGCGTGGTCGCCTGCGAGCCGGCGGCCTGCCCGTCGCTCACCCGCGGCATCTACGCCTATGACTTCGGCGACACCGGGCATCTGACGCCCTTGGTCAAGATGCACACGCTCGGCTCCGAGTTCATCCCGCCCGGCTTCCACGCGGGGGGCTTGCGCTACCACGGCATGGCGCCGATGGTGAGCCACCTGTTGAACCTCGGCCTGATCGAGGCGGTCGCCTACCACCAAGTCGAGTGCTTCAAGGCCGGCGTCGACTTCGCCCGGGTCGAGGGCGTGCTGCCGGCGCCCGAGGCGAACCATGCGGTCAAGGGCGCGATCGACGAGGCGCTCAAGGCAAAAGAGGCCGGTGAGGCGAGGGTGATCCTGTTCAACCTCTGCGGCCACGGCCACTTCGACATGCAGGCCTACGCCGACTACTTCGCGAACAAGCTCACCGATCAGAGCTACGCCGAGGCCGACCTCCAGGCCGCGCTCGCGCACCTGCCCAAGGTGGCGTAGCCGCCGGCGACCGAGCGGGCTGCTCAATCTGTAGGCGCTCGCTCGCTGCCTTCACGCCGGCCCCATCCACGGTTGCGTTGGGTCCGGCGCACGCGTCGGGCAACGCCCTCGTCGTTCAGCTGGGTCAGCGTTCGGGCCACGGGGTCACGCGCCGTTCCGGCACGGGACCCGAGGAGACAGGTGCGGCTTCTGCCCTATGCGCATTCTCCTTTTGCGACATGGTGGGAATGCCGACGGAGATATTTCCGGTTGACAATCTCGCAGACCGGGCCCTAGTTCTAGGACCGGCTGATGAAGTAGCCAGGTACGGGCATTCGGGAAGTGCCGACCTGGGAATGATTGGACGCATCGCATTTACGGGAGGATCGTTTGATGGCGGACGCTGAAGGTTTGGCTGAGAGCGTCGCTGCGTTCATTCCATTCCACACCAAGCAGGCGCAGGACGTCCTAGCCCACCCGGAGATCAAGGCGCTCGCGAAGCGCTTCCCTGAGCACGAAAAACGGCTTCAGCTTTGTATCGAAGGCTTGAGCAGCGCGGGGCCAGCTGAAACCGAAACCCTTGTGCAAGCAACCAAGAAGGCGTTCGACGCCGTCACGGGTAAGCTTCGGGTCTTCTTGAGCTACAAGCGTGCGCAGCATGCAGACGTCGCGCGGCAGCTCAGAGATTCCCTCGAAGCGTTCGGTGCCAACAGGGTCGAGGTCTTTCTGGACGAAGTGAGGATCGAGGCGGGCCAGGATTGGTTCAACTCGATCAAGAAAAGTCTGAAGCGCGCGAATTGCCTCGTGCTGCTGGTCCCGGACGATTCCGACGAGCGCGAATGGCCAATCTTCGAGGCCGCTTTCTTTGCCGGGCGTATGCTTCCGGGTGAGCGGCTGATCTGCCTGCACCATCCCGCTGTGCAAATACCACGCCAGCTCGCCGCGTTTCAGGGGTATAAAGCGGATGCCGCAGGCGTCGAAAAGCTGCTCCGCCGGCTCCTCATCGAGCCGGACGTCGTCCCAGGACTCGATGCAGTCAATCCGGGCTGTAAGGCTTTCCTTGAGAATCTCGCTACGAGCGTGGCAGAGCAGTTCAGCGGCCCAACTCGGCTGAAGCCACGCGCGACCATGAACTTCGTCACGCTGGAGCTGAGCAGACCGGGTGAATTCAGTAATCACCAGGATTTGCTTCGTTCCAAGGTCATCGATGCGCAAGGCCTCGAAGATATGTTCTTCTATACTGGCGGTGTCGGCTCCGAGTTGCGGAGGGTTCTGGATGTTCGAGACGACACGGGTGGCCGTCACGACGTATGGCTGGCGGAGCTGACCGATTGCATCCGGGCGCAGACCACGCATCGTCGTGCGGAAGTGCCTTTCGCCAAATTCTCTACGCCTGACGGCAAGCAGACCTTCAGACCGGTGCTGCGGCAGATCGAGGAAGACGAGATAGGCGCCGCACATAGGCTGGAGATCGTATTTGGCGAGCACTTGATCGGCATCACTGACAATCCGGACGATCTGCAGATCATCGAAGCGGCGCTTCGGCTCGCTGCACGTACACGGGGGGAAATACTGACCAAGTTGAGTCGGCCGAGGAATGTCGACGATGTTGAGCGAGTCGAGCGCATTTTAAAGCGAATTGAGCGCGAGGCTCAAGATGAGGGCTTCAGAGATCGGCATATGCTCACTCAGCTGTTCAAGGAAGCCGACCGAGCGACCATCGAACACATGTACGAGGAGTGGGAGCATTACCGGAACGACCAATGCACTGGAAAGTTAGATAAAGCCTTTGCAGAGAAAGATTTTATCTCGTTGCGTGAGGCTCTTAAGGGCGTGAAGAAAATGAATCGGGAGTTTACGATCCTAGCTGTTCGACGTTACGCCGAGATGCTCGAAGATGACGAAGGGTGACATGGCATCGCCAACTCGGTCCGCGGACGCCTGAGTGGAAGAGCCTGAGACGCCCGAGGCCAATCATGCGGTCAAGGGCGCGATCGACGAGGCCCTGAAGGCCAAGCAAGCGGGCGAGGCGAGGGTGATCCTGTTCAATCTGTGCGGCCACGGCCACATCGACATGCAGGCCTACGCCGATTACTTCGCGGGCAAGCTCACCGACCAGAGCTACGCCGAGGCCGACCTCCAGGCTGCGCTCGCGCACCTGCCCAAGGTGGCGGCATAGCGGCTGAGGTCGGCGAAATCGCGGCGATGTCCTCCATGGTCGCGGCCCGTCTCAAAGAGGCAGCAACCAGGGGACCAGCACGACGCTGACGATCAGCGCGGTCAGGGTGAAGGGCACGCCGACGCGCACGAAGTCGAAGAAGGTGTAGTTGCCGGGTCCGACGACCAGGGTGTTCTCTGGCGATGAGACCCACACTCGACCAGCGCGAGCCCAGGTTCTATGCCCGGCCGCAACCGGCGCCGCCGCCGAAGGACCGGGCGGAACCGCCTCCGGAGTTCTATCAGCCGCCCGGCCGCGACGCCTGAGCCCCTACGTTGAGCTCAGGAAGCTCGAACCGCGGGCGCCCCGACCGCGCCAGCGCCCACAGCTTCGCATCTGCAATGTAAGGCCGCGTTGCCGTCGACGTGCCGAAGGTTTGCAAACCTGACGGGTTATGCCGGGCTCACAGGTTCGAACCTTTTCGCCCGGCATCATTCTTCTTTGGGGGCGCGCGGCCGCGTGCCTGGCTCGCAGCACCGACCTCGGTGGTCGGTGCGGAGCAGCACGCCAACCCCGCGCGCGAAACCGCCCGCGAAGGTCAGGACCTTCGCAGGAGCGGTGGCAGGCGGAGAGTTGCAGACATGAAGACCGTGTGGTCGCGGTCACACAGTCGATCCAATAAAATGAGAAGTGTGACGCCGTTCACACAACGGGTGCCTCCAAAAACGTCATCCTCGACGCCGATCAGTTCCTCAGCAGGCATCCCAGCCCGCTCAGGCGGATTTGGATCAAATTTATGGGAGTTTCATTCACTGATGCCCAATCAACCGCCGGTGAGAATTTCCCTTGACAAGTTATCGCGATCGTATCGATTAGGGACGCTGGTGCTCCGGAACGCGGAAGATCGGCTGGTTCCGAGGGCTTCCGGATCAGCGGCGCAGGGGGTGCTTACCGGCTGGACACGGCTAGGCATTCCGACGAGCGACCATGTCGTGTTCTGTCGTCTCGGAGGAAAAGAGCGCGCAAGGACCAGACGCCGCAATGGCAGCAGCGCGTCCTTAGGCCCGCTCGGAGGACGGAACCATGGACTGGTCGCGTGCGATGACCTGCGACGACGTGGCGCCCGCTGCGGTCGTCCGAGAGAGTGAGGCGCCGCTGTGGCGCCTGCTCGGCGATTGCTACCGCGCGATTACCCGCGACGATCCGATCGCGCATCGCTATTTGCTGCTGCTGCGTTTCATCCTGGCCAATGTGATTGCCTTGGCGCTGGTCGGGGCCGCCGCGGGTCAAGGCTGGATCGGCGTGCTTCTGGCTGCCGATCAGGGCGGCCTGTGTCGGGCGATCGTCGCCGTGTTCGTGGTGGGGCTGGTCTGGAGCGGGCAGCGGGCGCTGCAGCTCAGCCGCGGCCTGAACGAGCTCGAGCGGTTCGCGCGCCTCCCGGGGGCTCCCGCGCCCGCCTATCTCCAGGCCGTCGCCGGCCGCGCCGCCGACAGCCGCGCCATTCTCGCCGCGAGCCTGCGGCTCAAGCTCGCGAGCCGGATCGCCCCGATCCGGCACCTTGCCAACTGCCTCGTACTGCTCGGGCTGATCGGCACCGTGGTCGGCTTCATCATCGCTCTGTCCGGCGTGCGCCCGGAGGTCGTCTCGGATGTCGGCGCGATCGGGCCGATGGTGTCGACCCTGATCAGCGGTATGTCGGTCGCTCTGTACACCACGCTGGTTGGCTCGCTCCTCAACGTCTGGCTCATGGTCAACGTCCGGCTGCTGGAGGGCGGCACGGTCAAGCTGCTGACCGCCACCGTCGAGCTCGGAGAACGCCATGCACGGTCTTGACCCGTTCGAGGAAGACGCCGGCGGCACCGTGTTCCGCGACGTCGTGATGCTGGCTCTGGTCGGCTTCGTCGCCCTGGTGATCATGCTGCTGCCGCATCTCAACCCGCCCGGCGCCAGGACCGCCGACGACATGACGCCGCCCGGCAACGTGATCGTCGAGGTGCGCTGGCCGGACGAGATCGATGCCGACGTCGATCTCTGGGTGCAGGCGCCAGGCGACGTTCCGGTCGGCTACTCCAACAAGGGCGGTGCGGTGTTCAATCTGCTGCGGGACGATCTCGGCAATCGGGTCGACGTCACCGCACTCAACTACGAGACCTCCTATTCCCGGGGCATCCTGCCGGGCGAATACACGGTCAACCTGCATCTCTACCGCAACCCGTCGAAGAGCTATCCGATCCCGGTCACGGTGGTCACCAGCGTCAAGCGCAGCGCCGATCAGGCCGCTCGCCAGCTGCTGGCGAGCAAGGTGCTGCTGGTGCGCGAGGGTGAGGAGATGACGGTCTATCGCTTCCGCCTGAGCGAGGCCGGGGCGCTGCTGGCGGGCAGCGTGCACAGCCTGCAGAAGGCGCTGCGCGCGGGGAGGAAGTCATGACCGGCGTGCCTCAGCTGTTCGCGGTCGCCGCGGCGCTCGCCGCGACCTTGGGCCTGATCAGCATCTGGGCGCCCCGCCGGCTCGCGATCAAAGGCGCGGCGCTCGCGACCCTGGTCCTGTTTCTGCCCCTTGCCTATGCCAGCCTGGTCGAGCTCCTGAGCAAGCCCAAGCCGGTGGATCTGGAATGGTGGCAAAGCGGTGCCGCCGAGGCCGAAGTCCTGGCCGCGCGTCAGGTCGAGAACCAGGGCATCTATCTCTGGTTGCAGCTGCCCGAGATCGCCGAGCCGCGGGCCTACGTCCTGCCCTGGGACCGCGCCAGCGCCGAGCAGCTGCAACGGGCGCTGCGCGAGGCCGAGCAGCAGGGCAGCGGCGTCCAGATGCGCCTGCCGTTCGAGCCCTCCCTCGACGACCGCGAGCCCAAGTTCTACGCCCTGCCGCAGCCGGCGCTGCCGCCGAAGGACCTGATCGAGCCGCCGCCCAAGTTCTACCAACCGCCCGGCCGCGACGCCTGAGGTTCTCGTCTTGGGTCCGGGCGCGCGGCCGCGTGCCTGGCTCCCCGTGGCTGGCTCAAACGGGGCGACCGCGGTGGCTCGCTGGACCGGACCGGTCTTGGTGATCGGTCCGAAGTCCGAAAGTGAGCCCGGAGCGCCACGCGACCTCGGTGGTCGGTGTGGAGCGGCACGCCGACCCGCGCGCGAACCTCGAGGTCAGCACTCACAGCCAGCCGCGGCGCCGGAAGTACAAAAGGGGTGCCAGCGCCGAGCCGAGCATCAGTGCGAGCGCCAGCGGGTAGCCGAACGGCCACGCCAGCTCGGGCATGAAGCCGAAGTTCATGCCGTAGATGCTGGCGATCAGCGTCGGCGGCAGGAACACCACCGCGACCACCGAGAAGATCTTGATGATCGCGTTCTGCTCGATGTTGATCATGCCAAGCGTGGCATCCAGGAGGAAGTTGATCTTGCCAGAGAGAAACGACGCGTGCTCGGTCAGCGAACGCACGTCGCGGCTCATCGTGCGCAGGCGGTTGCGCAGATCCTTGGCGGACTTGGTGTTGGGCGCGCCGGCCTGGCCTAAGAACATCAGGAGCCGGCCGATGCCGACCAGGCTCTCGCGTACCTTGGAGGTCAAATCGCCGCGGCGGCCGAGGTTGCGCAGGATGCCCTGGAAATCGCCGCTTTTCCGCGGTGCGGTCGGATGCTCGAACACCTCGTGCGAGATGCCGTCAACCTCGAGCCCGATGTGCTCGAGCACATCCGCGATCCGATCGATCAGGGCATCCAGCAGCCCGGCCAGCACGGCGTCGCCCCGGGTATACGGACCGGGCGAGCGTTGGCAGCGGAGCGCGAACAGCCCGAACGACTGCGGCTCGGCGTAGCGGACGGTGACCAGACGCTCGCCGGCCAGGATGAAGCTGACGGCGGTCGCCTCCGGATGCTCGCTATCGGCCCTGGCCACGACCGTCGCGGTCATGTAGAGGGCGCCATTCTCCTCATAGAGCCGGCTCGAGACCTCGATCTCCTGCATCTCCTCGCGGGTCGGCACCCCGACGCCGAGCAGGGCCTCGACCTGATGCTCCTCCTCGGGTGTCGGCGCCACGAGGTCGAGCCACACCGCCTCAGCGCAAAGCGGCGCATCGGATGCCGCCTCGACCTTGCTCAGGCAGCCGCGCCGGTCGGCCACGAACACGTTCAACATGGCGGATTTCCCTTCAGCGTCTCAGGCAGCGTCGGCCATTCCTCGCACGCACGCGCCGCATCGATCGGGCAGCCGGCCCGCGTCCTCCTGGCCGATCGGCGCGGGTCGAAAACTGGCGGATAACCGAGACGATTGCGAGAGGCTACGACACTCCGGCTGCTGACCGGCCCTGCCGCGGCCTTACTGAACCCGGCGGACAAGATCCGAGGAAGGGGAAGGGCGCCACGAGCGGGCGCACCGAGACCGGTTCGAGGAGCGACGAGCTCCTGAGTGGCCCCCGCGGAAATCGCCGCCGTGTGAACCGGTTCACAGCCGGGCCCCGTGCTCGACGGGTAGAAGACAGACGTGAGGGAATCTCGGACCAGAGGAGCCTCTCCTCATGCCGATCGTGGAGCTGAAGCCCGTTCTCGAACGACTGGCCGGCCTTCCGATCCTGACCTTCGAGGCCGGTGACGTCGTCCTGTTCGAGGGCAGCCTGACCGGGCGCCTGCTGTTCCTGATCCGTGGTGCCGTGGACGTCGTCAAGGACGACTGGGTGATCGCGCGGGTCTCCGAGATGGGCGCGGTCTTCGGCGACATGGCGGTGCTCCGGGGGCGGCCGCATTCGGCGAACGTCCTGGCGGTGCAGCCGTCGAGCTTCTACGTGGTCGCCGACGCCGAAACCTTCCTCAAGCGCGAGCCCCTGGTGGCGCTGTACGTGGCGGTGGTCCAATCCGGCCGCTTGGACGCGGTCAACCGGGACCTGATCGCGGCGAGAAAGCAACCCGCCAGGTCCGGGCAGCGGCGCGGCCGGCTCGCCGAGATGCTCGACCGGATCGGCAGCGTGCTGCGCCCGGCAGCGTGAGGAACCGATCGCCGCGATCCGGGCCCGGCAAGCTCCGAGGCCCGGGATCGCCATGGCGCGCGGGATTGCCCGGGCGGCCGCGCGCCGCGAACAGACGGATCGCGCCTCGAACAGGAGGATCGCGCCTCGAACAGAAGGATGATGCGGGCGAACGAGCTTGGTGAGCCGGTATCAGTTCCCCACCGGCAAGGCCGGCCCGCTGCGCATGAGACCGGGGCGCCGAACCGCAGGTCGCCTCAGCGTCATCGCGAGGGCGCAAAAGCGCCCGTGGCGATCCAGGAGCGGCGTCTGGATGGCTTCGTCGCTTGTGCTCCTCGCAATGACGGTGCCGAGCGCGACGTCCAGTTTTCTTTCTAGTTGTCACCGATGGCCTCGACCCGCAGCGCATGAAACTGATGCTAGGATGACAGCGCCCTCGGCAGCATGATCAGTCGTTCGTTTCTTGTTAGCGATAGGTCCCGCGACGGCCGCCGCGGGATGGATCACGCATCGACGAGAACCGCCCGCTCGAGGCGGATGACTGGCCACTGGATCTACCGTGGCGCTCGCGGTGGCGATGGGTGCACGTGGAACTTATGCGAGCTCGCGGTGTTATTTATGGGCGTTCCCGAGTTTGGGCGCACGGGAGAACGTCAAGATGCTCGGAACCATCCTCCTCATCATCCTGATCCTGCTCCTGATCGGCGTCTTGCCGACTTGGCCCCATAGCCGGGGCTGGGGCTACTATCCCAGCGGCGGCATCGGGCTGATCCTGATCATCATCTTGATTCTGCTGCTGATGGGCCGGATCTAGCCCGGCTTGCGCGGACCGGACCGCCGGCGACCGGGCGGTCGTATCCGGGGCCCGACCCCGTCGGTCGCCCTTGTCACCGACAGTCGGGTGCAGCGCAGCGCAACCCGACGCCTGCCCGCGGTCGACCGGGGCCCCAGCGGCGAATGCCTTCAGGGCGTGATCGTCGGGTCTCGCTGCGGCTCACCCAACCTACCTCAGGGTCCAAGCCGCGAACGCCGTCAGAACCGTAGGTCGGGTGCAGCGCAGCGCAACCCGACGC
>JBOHKK010000173.1:0-12382 GCA_050729115.1 Geminicoccaceae bacterium
AGCCAGCCCCGCGCGCCGGGACGCGCGGCCGACCAGCCAACCCCGCGCGCTGGGACGCGCGGCCGCGTGCCTGGCTTTTCGTGGCTGGCTCCCAGGGGCGACCACAAGTGGTCGCCCCGGAGCGCCGCGCGCTGGACCGGACCGACCACCGGAGGTCGGTGCCGACTCCGACCAAGGGGTCCCAAGCGAGACCTCGGTGGCTCGCTGGACCGGACCGGTCTTGGTGATCGGTCCGAAGTCCCAAGCGAGCCCGGAGCGCCACGCGACCTCGGCGGTCGGTGCGCAGCGGCACGCCAACCCCGCGCCCGATACCGACCGCGAAGCTCAGGACTTCGCAGGGTCGGTATCGGGGGCGCATCCGTGACGCCGGGCGCGCGCCCCTGCCGCGAATCACTGTTGCGAGGGGGCCGGCGCGGCTTCAGGTGTCACGTTGCGCGTGCCGCCGGTACGTCTGTGGCGGCACCCGGTCGAGGTCCTTCCCCGGCAGTTGCGGTTGCGGCATGGCGTAGAACTTCGGCTCCCGGTCGTCGAGCGAGTCCTCGAACGGAAGGCGCATCTGCACCTGGGTCTGGCTCTCCTCGGCTTGGCGCTGGGCCGCCTGCAGCTGCTCGGCCAGATCGCGCTGCCATGGCAGGGCGTAGGCGCGGGGCTCGTCGACGCCTTGCAGCTGCAGCCAGACGTAGATCGCCTCGTCTTCACGCAGGCTCGCGGCCAGCACCGTCGCCTCCTCGGCGTTGGCCTGCCACCATTCGAGGGCGACCGGCTTGGGCAGCGCCAGAAGCTGAGCGAACCCGGCGTAGGCGACCGGCAGGAACAGGGTGACGCCGGCGATGGCGAGCAGCTTCACCACCAGGCGACGCGGCGCCCAGATGCTGATGCTGGCGAGACCGCCGGCGAGCACCGCCACGGCGCCGAAGAGGTAGGTGAGCTCGGTCATGACGGTCTCCAGGTGCGCAGTTTGCGTTGCAGGCTGTGCACGCTGCCGGGCACCAGGTCGCCGTCCTCGCTCAGCCTGAAGCGGTAGACGGTGAGCTCCTCGCCCTCGCGTACCAGCTCGATGTTGCTGGCGAGCAGCTGACGTGCCGATTCCTTGGACGATTTCTTGACGCTGGTGACCACCGTGACGGGGACCGGCAGCACGCCCGCGGTGTTGCGGTAGAGGTGCACGTTCACGGTGTACTCGCCCGCCGGGATACCGCGCGAATAGGATACCTCGTAGTTCATGCCGGTGGCGTCGGCCCGCTTGCCGAGGTCGTCGCGCAGGAGATTGAAGATCACGCCGCCCTTGTTCGAGTAGCCGACCGGGATGTCGCCCGGCGCCTCGACCCAGAGGTCGACGTCGGAATCCAGCTCATCCGGCCAGCGCACCTCGACGATCACGTTGCCGGGCGGCTGCGTGTTCTCCTTGGCCGCCTCGCCGGGCGGGTTGAGATGCGGCAGGAGGAGCAGAACCATGGCCACGAAGCCGGCGAGCGCCAGCATGATGACGTCGCGAAAGACGGTACCACTCTCGTCGTCTTCGAGCTGCTCAAGCGTGTGCATACCGCTCGCCCTCCTCGACGATCGCGGTCACCAGGGTGATCGTGCCGCCCTCGAGGAGACGGTAATTGGTCATCAGCCAGATGTTGAGGATGGCCCCCACCAGCGTGGTGTAGAGCGCCACCGACATGCCGCTGATCAGGATCGACACCATCGGCCCGATCGACTCGATGTCGGCCGCGGTCTCGGCGTTGACCCCGGACAGCGCCATGATGAAGCCGACCACGGTGCCGATCAGGCCCAGGAGCACGAGACTGTTGGCGAGGTGCCGGATTGGCGAGATGCGCGCCGCCAGCTTGAGCTTCAGCGCCGAAGCCGCAAGCGCCCGGCTCTGCCCGTCGAGAACCCGGACGCTGGCCAGATAGCGCTCGATCCGGCTGCCGGGGTCCACGCCGCGTTCCTTGAGCTGATTGATCTCCGCGCTGGTCTGCCAGATCTTGCGGCCGCAGCTCAGCAGGCCGAACAGGAACACGGCGCCGATCACGAGGACGAGCCCGGTGGTATCGCCCGCCAACACGACCGCAGCCCAGCCTTTGATCCAGGTCGCGCCGAGCAGCGCCAGGGCGATCAGGTTCAGCACCGCGAAGCGCAACAGCAGGAGATATCGGTGCGAGGCGGCATCGCCGTCGGTGAGCGCGGCGAACCAGCCTGCGATTGCGTTGGCGCGGCGCGCCACGGGCACATCGCCGTGGGCGAAGCCGGCGGCGGGATTGTAGCTGTCCGTCATGACCGCCTCTCGGGCTGAAGGTGGGTCGTTGCCGGCCAGCGACGGTCGCTGGATATCGATGGTCGGCGGCCTCTGCTGCCGCCCACTATCTGCCCAGAAAGAGTTACCGCTCTCTTAAGATGTTCCCTTTTTAGTTGTGCCTCGTGGGCCTGATCCGCGATCGCGGTCGTCACGGACCGGATATTCGGGTGCAGGCCAACTCCGCCCATCACCGACGCCGGCCCGCCATTCTTGCGGGGCCGCGCCCGCGCCACCGACCCGACGCGCCCGGCGGGCGCGAAGGTCGAGGCTCAGCGGAGGCTTTCAGCAACCTGGCAGCGGATTGGTGGCTCCCGACCCGCCATTCTGCTAGACCATTTTCGCCCTGGGTGGACCCGCGGCCCCGGCCCGCTCCCCCTCCCGACCACCCCAAGGGTACCATCGGTGGGTGGTTGGGAGGGGAGCGGGTCGGTGCGAGCTGATCGAAAAATGCGCCAGCCTTTGTCGCGCCCGGCGCGAGGAACGCCCGTGGATGTCGCCTGGCGGCGGGACCCCGGGTGCTCGCCGCCTCAATGGGCCTTGGGAGGAGAAAGATGGTCGAGCGCAACGTCTTCTACGAGCGCCTCACCTGGCCGCAGATCCGCGAGGCGGCGCGCGCGGACCAGGTGATCGTCCTCCCGTTCGCCTCGATCGAGCAGCACGGGCCACATCTGCCGGTCGATGTCGATCTGCGCCTCGCGCGCGAGGTCTGCGTGCGCGCCGCCAGGCGCAATCCCAACTGTCTCGTGATGACGCCGCTGGCGTTCGGCTTCGAGCCGCATCACATGGCGTGGCCCGGCACGATCGACGTCGACTGGGACGTCCTGATCCGCTATGGGGTCTGCGTGGTGTCCTCGCTCGCCCGCCACGGCTTCAGGCGGATCCTGATCATCAACGGCCACGGCTCGAACCGGCCGATCCTCGAGATGATCGTCCGCCTCGCGCAGGTGCGCCATCCCGAGATCCTTTGCGCCGGCCAGTCGTGGTTCGCCCTCGGCGCGGTCGCCGAGGCGTTCCAGCCGCTCCAGGAGAGCCGGCACACGAGCCACGCCTGCGAGCTCGAGACCTCGGCCTATCTCGCGCTCGATCCCGCCCGCGTCGACATGAGCCAGGCGGCCCCGGATTATTCCTTCCGCCGCAGCCCGCACTTTTGGGCCGATCTCACCGGCAAAAAACCCGATCCGGACAGCACCGTGCCGCTGGTCGCGATGGAGTACTTCGCGACCGGCTCCTACACTGGAGTGCGCGGCGATCCTTCCAAGGCGAGCGCGGCCAAGGGCGAGGCGGCGCTCGAGGCCGCGGCCGACGAGGTCGCGGCGATCGTCGAGGAGTTGCGCGCGCGGCCGATCATCCCGCCGCCCGACCATCACGAGGCCGACGTCGAGGGGCTGAAGCGGCAGGCGGCCGCCGCCAGCACGCGCTGAGCTCGACCAGCGCCGACATCCAGACAGCGGTTCGTAAAGAGGGATCGGTTGGCGATGCCCGCAAGCAGGTGGAGTCACGCCGTGACCGCGGGCGCCGACCAGCCGGACAGCGCCTATGCCTGGTGGCGGCTTGCGGCCTCGCTGGCGCTGAGCACGATGGGCGGCATCGGCCTGTGGTCCGTGGTCGTCTCCCTGCCCGCGATCCAGGCCGAGTTCGGGGTCGACCGCGGCGACGCCTCGCTGCCCTACACCGCGACCATGGTGGGCTTCGCCGTCGGCGGCGTGCTGATGGGCCGCCTCGCCGACCGGTTCGGCGTCATGGTGCCGGTCATCCTCGGCACGCTGATGCTCGGCGCCGGCTATGTCGCCGCGGCGCACGCGACCACCTTGTGGCAGTTCATCCTGGCGCAGGCGCTGCTGATCGGCATGCTGGGCAGCTCGGCCACCTTCGGACCGCTGGTCGCCGACGTCTCGCTCTGGTTCCAAAAGCGCCGGGGCATCGCGGTCGCGATCGTTGCGAGCGGCAACTATCTGGCCGGCACGCTGTGGCCGCCGCTCCTGCAAGCCGCGATCGAGGCCGTGGGCTGGCGCCAGGCGCACCTGGGCATCGGCGCCGTGTGCATCGTGACCATGCTGCCGCTCGCGCTGACGTTGCGCCGGCGGGCGCCGGTCGACGACGGCAGCGTCCCGCTCAGCGCCCGCGCCGTCGCGGACACCTTGCGCATGTCGCCGGCCACGCTCCAGGTCCTGCTAATCGTGGCGGGTCTCGGCTGCTGCATCGCCATGTCCATGCCGCAGGTGCACCTCGTCGCCTATTGCGCCGATCTGGGATACGGGCCGGCGCGCGGCGCCGAGATGCTCTCCCTCATGCTCGGACTCGGCGTGGTCAGCCGGCTGATCTCGGGCCTGATCGCCGACCGCATCGGCGGCGTCGGCACGCTGATGCTGGGCTCCACCCTGCAGTGCCTGGCGCTGGTCTTCTATCTGCCATTCGACGGCCTGATGTCGCTCTACGTCGTCTCGGCGCTGTTCGGGCTGTCGCAGGGCGGGATCGTGCCGAGCTACGCGCTGATCGTGCGCGAATACTTCCCGGCGCGCGAGGCGGGCGCCCGGATCAGCCTGGTGCTCATGGCCACGATCGTCGGCATGGCGATCGGCGGCTGGATGTCGGGCGCGATCTACGACCTCACCGGCTCCTACCGGGCCGCCTTCCTGAACGGCATCGCCTGGAACCTCCTCAACATGGCGATCGCCTTCTGGCTCCTGCTCGGCCACCTGCGCCCGCGGCCCGCGCCCGCCTGACAAGGGGCGAGGCGGCCTTGCCGATCACGCGCCGGGATGGCCGTGAGCAGCCGGGCCCGAAGCGGCCCTCTTGCCCAAGAGTGGTTCGGTCTCACTCGATATCGCGTCGTTTCGGACTAGGATTGCCAGAACGCGAAGACGCACCAGCCTTGGAGTACGGACATGTCGCGAACCAGTCCGGACGTGAGCCGGCGCGCGTTTTTGGCCATGCTCGGCGCGGCGTCCGCTCTTGGACCCCGCTTCGCGGGCGCCGCGCCCGGGCCGGTGCTGAAGAAAGCGATTCCCGCAACCGGAGAGCAGGTGCCGGTGATCGGCATGGGCTCGTGGATCACCTTCAACGTCGGTGAGGACCAGGAGCTCCGGGACCAGCGGCTGCAGGTCCTGCAGACCTTCTTCGACCGGGGCGGCGGCGTGATCGATTCCTCGCCGATGTACGGCTCGTCCGAGGCGGTGATCGGGTACTGCCTCGCGCGCATCGAGAACACGCAGCCCCTGTTCTCCGCGACCAAGGTATGGACGCCGCTCAAGATGCTCGGCCCCGGTCAGATGGCGGAGTCGCGCGAGCTGTGGGGCGTCGCGCGGTTCGATCTGATGCAGATCCACAACATGCTGAACTGGGAGAGCCATCTCGAGACGCTCCTGGAGGACAAGGCGAAGCGCCGGATCCGCTACATCGGCATGACCACGTCCCACGGCCGTCGCCACGAGGCCTTCGAGCGCACGATGGCGGAGCAGCCGCTCGAGGTCGTGCAGTTCACCTACAACATCCTGGACCGCGAGGCGGAACGGCGCCTGCTGCCGCTCGCCACCGAGCGCGGGCTTGCGGTGGTCGTCAACCGGCCGTTCCGTCGCAAGCAGCTGTTCCGTCTGTTCGAGCGCCATCCGCTGCCCGAATGGGCCGGCGAGCTCGACTGCGCGAACTGGGCGCAGTTCTTCCTCAAGTTCATCGTGTCCCACCCGGGGGTCACCTGCGTGATCCCGGCGACCTCGCGGGTCGACCACATGGCGGAGAACATGGGCGCCCTTTACGGCCGGCTGCCCGATGCCGCGATGCGCGCGCGGATGATCCGCTACGTCGAGAGCCTCTGAGCGGGCGCGGCAACCGGTTTCGAGCCACCCGGCCTGCAAGCGAGATGCTGCCCTTTACCGCGGACGTCCTGTTCTCGAGCTTCGAGCAGTACAACCGCGCGCTGTGGTCGCTTCCGATCGTCGCCGTTGCCCTCGCGCTGGCCGTCATTCTCCTGACCCTCAAGCCGGTGCGGGGCGGCGGCCGGGCGATCGGCGCGCTGCTGGCGGCGGCCTGGGTCTGGATCGGGGTCGGCTACCATTACCTGCACTTCGCCACGATCGACTTTGCCGCCCCGGTCTACGGCGTCTTCTTCGTCGTTCAGGGGCTGCTCCTCGCCTGGACCGGCGTCGCCCGGGGCAGGCTGGATTTCCGCTTTGGCGCCGACCTCTTCGGCTGGTGCGGCCTCGCTCTTGCCATCGCAGCGGCGGTCGCCTCGCCGCTCGCCGACGGGCTTGCGGGCCATGGCTGGCGGAGCGTGCGCGTCGTCGGGCTGGCGCCGGGTCCGACGGCGGCCTTCACCCTTGGGATGCTGCTGCTGACGGCCGGCCGGCCGCCGCTGCACCTTGCGGTCATCCCGCTGCTTTGGACCCTCGTCGCCGGCGCCATGGCCTGGGTCCTTGCCATCCCCCAGGACCTCGCCCTGGCGGCGGCGGGCCTGGGCGGATTCGGTCTGATCCTCTGGAAGAACCGCCAGCAACAGCGGGCGTGACCGCTTGGCCTGCGGTCACGTCAGCGTAGCCCCTCCAGGGCCTGCCCTTCGTGGCGTATGGCGCGACGCGGGCGCCCGCGTGAGCTGGTGCTCATGGCCACGATCGTCGGCATCGCGCTCGGCGGCTGGATGTCGGGGGCGCGATCTACGACCTCACCGGCTCCTACCAGGCGGCTTTCCTGAACGGCAGCGCCTGGAACCTGCTCAACGTGTCGATCGTCCTCTGGCTCCTGCTCGGCCACCTGCGCCCGCGGCCGATGCCCGCGTGAGCAAGGACGCGCCGGTTCCGCCGATCACTTGGCCAAAGACGCCTCCGTCGCTCAGAAATCGATGTCCCACATCACGCTGTCGCCGACCATCACCCACACTTTGTAAACGCCCGCCGCCCGCTCGGCGAGCAGGGCGCGAACGATGCGGGCGATGTTGCGGATCGCCGCGAGCAGGGCCTTGGTCTCGGCCGACGAGAGGTCGGCATAGCTTGGCCCGAGCTGAACCGCGAAGGCCGGACGGCCGCTGCGTCGCGCCTGATCCATGCGTCGCGCCACGTCCTTGGCGAACGCGTGCGCATCGGCAAACGACTCGACGCGCTCGCGCGCCGCTTCCAGCGCTGCGATGAGCGCGCGCTCTTCGTCCGGCCCCGCCGCCTCGCGCGCACGCGCAGTCGCCGCAAGCTGACGCCTGGCTTCGGATGGAACCAGCGCGTCGCGCCGGATGCGCGCCGGAATCTCCTTGTTGAGGAACGCCTCGGTTTTCCTGTCCAATGGCGGCGCGACACCGCTCTGATCTGGCCGCGCGCGCACCGGGCCGCGCAAGGTGATGCTGACGAGGGTCGGCTCCAGCCCCGGCGCGCCCGGGGGCAACGGCGCCGGCGGCGCCGGTTCCGGGAACGCCTCGAGGCCTGGGAAGCCCAGGATCTTGCGCGCTTTCTCGGGGATGAGCTCGCGCCCGATGTGGCTGACGGCGGCGGGCGAGGGGTGGTTGGGGCAGAAGCTGCTGCCCGGGGACTCGGTGACCGGCGAGTAGCGGTCGATGTGGGCGTCGAACTGGTCGCCGGGGCCGATCGAGATGTGCAGGCTGTCGGAGCCCGAGATCTCCCGCAGCGTGGTCTGCCCGGGGTGTTGGCTCGCCCCGAGGCCCGACGCGGTGCAGAAGCGACCGGTCGCCATCAGCGCCTTGCCCAGCGCGTCGCCCCCTCGGCTCATGAAGTACACCGACGGGGTGCTGCCGGGGACCCTGAAGGTGCTGCCGTCAACCGTCACCACCGCCTCGCCGGGCACGATCTTCAGGATCAGGCGCACGTGACACCACACCCCGTAGCGGCACATGCGGTTGAAGATCGCCGTCAGCGCGAAGCAGCGTTGGGAATCGAGCCCCTCGAACCAGTCCGCCGGGTCCACGAACGATTTCGCGACGACCGTGCGCAGGTCGGCAGGCTGCTCGTCGAAACTGTCCACCGAGATGGCGGAGCAGTCCGTCGACGTGCACGGCGGCATCGCTTCCGCGGCGCACAGATCGGGCCTGATGGCGCACACCTGCTCCGGGGTTGGAAGCGGTTTGGGCTGTTGCGCCGGAGCGGGTGGGGTCAGTTCCGCCGGCGGGAGGAAGCTCACCCTGGATCTGGGCGTAAAGCGCACCTCGACGCGCCGGTTGCGCGGTTCGGGCTTATCGGTCTCGACGCGCAGCTCCCTCTCCCCCGCGCTCACGCTCGCCATCGCGGCGGCGGGCACGCCGGCGTCGAGCAGGAAGTCGCGGACGGCATCGGCGCGCTGCTGGCCGAGCCATTCGTTGAAGCTCTCGGCGCCGCTGGCATCCGTGTGTCCGGTGATCTGCACGCTGCCGCCAGGATAGTCGTGCAGCAGGCTCTTCAAGGTATGCGCCAGGATCGCGAGTCGCCCCTTGTGCTGTTCCGTCAGCGTGGCCTCGTTCAACGCAAAGCGGTCCAGGAGTTCGGCTCCAATGAGCCGCGCGGTCAACGGCGGGGGCCGAAGCGTGACATCGGGGAGCGGCTGGCGTTGCAGCGTCTGCGCGCTCGCAGCGGTCACATTCACCTGCCGTCCCGCGATGGCATCGCGCGCAGCCCGGTCGGCTTCTCGCTCTGCCGGGTCGCGCGGATCGGAAATCCGCGTAGCGCCCGCCGAGTAACCCTTGGCCTGCTGGAGGGTATGCGCGACCTCGTGCGCCACCAGCCGCTGTCCCGCGAGCGTGCGCGGCGCGTACTGGCCGTCTTTGAAGACGATGTGGGTGCCCACCGTGTACGCCAGCGCATTCACACGGCGGGCCGACTCGGCGGCCTTCGCATCCGTGTGCACGCGCAATCTGCTGAAATCGTGGCCGAAGCGCGGCTCCATCATGCCACGGGTCGTCGGGTCGAGGCGTTGGCCGGGTGTAGCCAAGACCTCGCGGACGCTGGGTGGTGCCGCAATCATTCCCTGGTCACGCTCCGTCTGCAGGCGCACGCGCTTGTGGTCCGATTGCTCCGTCCGACATTTGGAGCAGCCTCCACCGCAGGCGCAGGCGTGCCGTCGCGGCGGCTCGGACATGCAAACCGACTGTTCTGCCAGCCCCTGTGCGGCACGATCGCCGATGGTGGATCGTGTCGAGTGAGGAACTGATCGCATCTCACGGCCAAGCCCAAAGTGGACGCGACCGGCCATCGTCGACCTGACAGACATGGTCCGCTGAGTTGGCCTCGGCCGTTGTGCGAAGATGCGCATGCTTTGTGGTCTCGAATGCCTAGAGAAACGGGAGCGCGAAGCGATCGTGGTTCGGCGGCGCGGCGCTGGCCTGTGGCACGCGCTTCGCGATCATGACGCCGTTCACCTGCTTGCCGGAGGCGCGAGCCGCCATCTCCATGCCATCCTGTGATCGTGCGACTCCGGTCGCCGAAGCCACCCCGGGCACTTCCGACAGCCCCGAGAACGAAACCCTAGCCTGACCGACCTGATCGGGGAAGAACCCCGTGAAAATCGCACGGACGTCGACCCGGGACATCACTCATGGCGACCAGCGGAAGCCCTCGCCCGCAGCGCGCGGGTCCGCGAGCGCCCTTCTGAAGCTAACCGCCCGCTGGGACCGTGTAGTTGAGCGCCAGGCGGCCGCCGTCGGGATAGATGCACTGGCCGGTGAGATAGCTGGCGTCGTCGCTCGCCAGGAACAGCGCCACCCTGGCGACCTCCGCAGGCTCGCCGCAGCGGCCCATCGGCGTGCGCGCGAGGATCCTCCGACGCGCCGCCTCGTCGCTCATCACCACCTGCAAAAGGTCGGTGAGGATCGAGCCGGGCCCGATCGCATTGACGCGCACGCCCTTGTCGGCGAGCGCGAGGGCCATGACCTTGGTCAGCTGGTTCACCGCACCCTTGCTGGTCACGTAGGGGACCTGGTTCGGGATCGCGACCACGGCGTTCGCCGAGGACATGTTGACGATCGCGCCCTTGCCCTGCTCGACCATGGCGCGCGCCGCCGCCTGGCCGACCAGGAACACGCCTTTGAGGTTGACCCGCAGCACGGCGTCGAAGTCGGCCTCGCTGATCTCGAGGAACTCCGCGGTCTTGATGATCCCGGCGTTGTTGATCAGCACGTCGAGGCGGCCGAACGCCTCGAGCGTCTGATCGACCAGGCGCTGCGCCTGCCCGGCGTCGCCGACGTCGGTCTCGACGAACCGCGCCCGCCCGCCCTGCGCTTCGATCTCAGCCGCCGCCTTCTCCCCGCCCGCGGCGTCGATGTCGGCGACCACCACCGCCGCGCCTTCGCCGGCGAACGCATCGACGCAGGCGCGGCCGATGCCCTGGGCGCCGCCGGTCACGATCACGACCTGATCCACAAAGCGCATCCCGCTCTCCCCCTCGCTGCTCATGCGAGGTTTAGCAGGCTGATGCCGAGGTCGCGAATCCGGCGCGCGGTGCTGGTGTCGCCGCCGCGGCGCGTCAGGCGAACGTCCTGGGGCGCGGCCCCCCCCCGGCTCAGGACGAGGCAGGCGCGGATGGCATCAGAGACGGCTCGAAGGCGCGGCCGCGGCGTCGTCCTGGCTGAGGACCGGCGGCTGCTGGTGCTCCGGCCGGTCGCCGTCGTCCAGGCCAAGTCCAGGCAAAGTGCGAAGATAGGCGGCGATCTGCTCGGCGGCGATCCGGTGGCCGCCCGCCGCCCAGTGGCCGTCCTCGAGGAAGACCTCATCGCGGGGATGCCCGGCGAGGTCCCCGTCCAGCGCCAGGCATCCACTCACCGCAACACAGGTGCGCTCGAACATCGCCTCGACGTCGAACGGCAGCTCGAACACCGTATCGCCGTGATGGACGATGACCACCGCGACGCCGCGCCGCACCAGATCGCCTGCTTCCTGGAGAACCCACTTGCGATAGAGCTCGCCTACGGTCTTCAATCTTTGATCCGTGCGTTCCGAAGTGCTCAGCCGGGCGAGGCTGCGGGTCAGCAAGGTATAGACGTAGGAGCGGTCACGCAGGAGGTCGAAAGCGTCGATCGCCGGCTTGTGCTCGAGGAAGCGGCCATCGCTCTCTTCGATCCACGGCTTCGAGCGGCCGCCGTGGCGCGTCCGGGCAAGATCGTAGAAGTCGTTGCCATAGGTCAGGAGCAGCAGGACGTCGCCCCGGCGCAATGTCGGTTTCCACGGCCTGGCGCGGATGAACTGCTGATCGGGCCCGTAGCCCATGACCCCCAGGTTGACGATCGCCAGATCGGGGATGCGCTCCTGAAGGAGCGTGTCGAAGCGCGCCGCCAGGGCGACCCCTTCGCCGAAGGCGAACGAGTCGCCAAGAACCAGAAGCCGCGTGCGGCCATCGTCGGGCCAGGCCGAAGGTCCGCGAATCCCGGCAGCATCCGTAGCGATGTGCCAGGGATCGCCGTTGGCGTTGCTGCGCACCAGGTCCAGATTCGGGAGCAGACTCCAGCCGAGCTCGAGATCGGGCTGGAACAGCTTGCCTCTCTTGGCGATGGCGGTGACGAACACCTGCCCCGCAGCTTCCAGGGCGGCCAGTCCGAGCGCCAATGACAGCACCACCAGGAGGGCGTTCGCGATGGCGCGCTTGCCGCCACCAATCCGTCGGGAAGGCATATCAACCTTTCGCTCTGGGCGGGTCGACGCGCCGACCGGACCGAGCCCGGTTGCGCGCGCCCGAGGATAGCGCGATGGGTCGCCGCAGGGGTTAACGCCAGGCGCCTTCGAGGACGCCTACGGCGGTTCGAGCACCGACGAGACGACCGAATCGCCCGGATACGAGCGCCGGCACCGCGGCCGCAGCCCCGCCTCCGACAGCCATCCTCGGTCCGGTGGGCGGGCGAAAGGCGCGGCGCGGCGCACGACTGTCCGGCTGAGGGAGGCCGATGGAATGCCCGCAGAAGCAGCGTATCTTTCGATCGTCATGCCCGGCCGCCGAGCCGGGCATCCATGGCCCATGCCGGTCGCGGCGGGGTCGTGGATTGCCGGATCAAGTCCGGCAATGACACCGTTGGTTGCGGTCATAGACTACGAATAACGTAAAGGTCGCTCATCCTAGACCATTTTCCCCTTGGGTGGACCCGCGGCCCCGGCCCGCTCCCCCTCCCAACCACCCACCGATGGTACCCTTGGGGTGGTTGGGAGG
>JBOHKK010000174.1:0-12308 GCA_050729115.1 Geminicoccaceae bacterium
GCAGGCCGTGCTTCAGGGCGTTCTGCGCCGCGCGCGCCCTGCCTTCGGGGGTCTTCGGCCCGCGCGATTTCGCGCCGTTCTTGCGGCTGGCCGCGGCACGGGCGTTGCTGACGGAGACGGCCGCGCGCGGCGCGGCGCCAACACTGGACATGGCGGGATTCCTTGCTGGCTGGGGAAACTGGGCTGATCGGTGGGGCGAGCGCGGGCTGCCGAACCCCGCGCCGAGTCGCTATTCTACGCGATCATAGGAATTTTGTCCAGAGCAGCGAGCTGGGGGAACAGCGCTTGTGTCTGGCCCAAACATCTGGACGCGAAAAAGATACAAAACGCTTCAATTCCCGGTGTCGTCACGCGCTGGACCTGGGTAAACGGGGTCAGACCCCTTTTCCGCCCTCGCGCTGGACCTGGGTAAACGGGGTCAGACCCCTTTCCTTGGGTAAACGGGGGTAAACGGGTAAACGGGGTCAGACTCCTTTCCTTGGGTAAACGGGGGTAAACGGGGCCAGACCCCTTTTCCGCCCGACCCCTTTTCCGCCCTTGGGTAAACGGGGTCAGACCCCTTTCCTTGGGTAAACGGGGGTAAACGGGGCCAGACCCCTTTTCCGTCAGCCGCCGCCGTTGCCCCTGTCCAGCTCGTCGAGCCGGGCGCGCGCCGCGGTCAGGGCCTGGGTGGTGTGATGCAGCTTCGAGGCGAGCGCACTCATCACCTCGATGCCGACCTGGGGAAACTGGGTGACCAGGTGGAAGAAACCTTCCTTCGACACCCGCAGGGTCTCGAGATCGCCATGGGCGACCACGGTGGCGGTGCGCGGCACGTCGCAGAGGATCGCGATCTCGCCGATGATGTCGTTCTTGCCGAGGCTCGCGACCTTGATCGCGCCCGTGGGGCTGACGGCCAGAACGTCGGCCTCGCCCTCGAGGATGATGTAGGCGGCGTCGCCGTAGTCACCCTGGCCGAACAGCTCGTCGCCGGACAGATACTTCAGGCGCTCGCTGGTGAACGCCAGCAGCTTGAGCCTGGCGGGCTCCACCTTGGCGAACAGCGGTATCCTGCGCAGGACCTCCACATCTCTGGTCAGGGTCATGGGTGGACCTCCTGGCTGATTCTTCGTTCGGCCGTCATCAGTTCGTGTAGCGCCGGGCCGTCGCGGTTCGCAACCCGCGGCCGCAATGCCCTCCTCAAGGTGCTCCGCCAAGAGGGGCAGATCGAGAACGAAGAGGCAAGGCCGATCACCGGCGGAGCAGGCGGGCGGCACCGCCTGCGTGCGCCCTCCTCCCGCGCACCGGCCGGGTGATCGCGCAGAGCGGCCTCGGGCATGGGGTTGGCTCCCGAGCGAGGCAAGGCGCCGCGGCGCCGGCGTTGTCGATCCCGGGCTCAGCTGGTAAGCGTGCCCGGCAGCTATCGGGGAGGGCGTCATGGCTTCGAAGGAGCTCGCCGGGCGGATCGCGCTCGTGACCGGGGGATCGCGCGGCATCGGGCGGGCGGTGTGCGTGCGTCTTGCGCGCGACGGGGCGCGGGTCGCGATCAACTATGCGAGCAACGAAGCCGCCGCCCGGGAGGCCCGGGCGCTGGTCGAGGCGGCGGACGCCGAATGCCTGCTGATCAAGGCGGACGTGTCCGACCCGGAGGCGGTCGCGGCGATGATCGCGGAGGTGGAGCGCGGGCTGGGGCCGGTCGACCTCCTGGTCACGGCCGCCGGGATCGCGCCGACCGAGCGCCGCGGCGCGGTCGCCTTCGAGACCTGGCGGCGGATCATGGCGGTCAACCTCGACGGCACCTATCTGCCGATCATGGCGGCGAAGGACGGCATGATCGCGCGCGGCTACGGGCGGATCGTCTGCTTCGCCTCGATCGCCGGGCTGCGGCCGCGCCCGGCCATGCTCGCGTACGGCACCTCCAAGGCCGCGGTGATCGGCTTCGCGCGCAGCTGCTCGGAAGCCTTCGCGCCGCAGATCCGGATCAACTGCATCGCGCCCGGGCTGATCGACACCGACATGCCCGCCGCCTCGCTCGACCAGGCGACGCGGCGGCGGATGATCGACGCGACGCCGCTCGGGCGGATCGGCCGCCCCGAGGAGATGGCGGAACTCGCCCTGTTCCTGCTCTCCGAGCGCTCCAGCTTCACCACCGGGCAGGTCTACGTCGCCGACGGCGGCCGGGTCACCCTGCCCTGAGTGGGTGACCGGTGGACCGCCGGACGACCCCGTACAGAAATGCGCCTGCCCGAGTCGTCCGATGCGTGAGGTACAGGCGGCGTCTCCCGGGCGGCTTGCCTGCGCCCCCAGAAAGAAACTTGGACATCACGCTCGGCACCGTCATTGCGAGGAGCGCAGCGACGAAGCCATCCAGGCGCCGCTGCTGGATCGCCACGGGCGCTTTTGCGCCTCGCGATGACGCTGCGCAGGCGCGTGGCGGTTCGGCGCCCGGGTTTCATCCCCAGCGGGCCGGCCTTGCCGGTGGGCAACTGATACCGTATCCGTCGACGGATTGACCGCGCGCAGTTGGGATCGCGCGCAGTTGGGACCGCGCGCAGTTGGGAATCGCGCGTAGTTGGGGACCGCGCGCAGTCGGGGATCGCGTGCAGTCCGGCGCCTTCCATTTTGCCATCCCGTGGGGTACGCCATGGCCGCGAGGCAGGGGATTGTATCGGGCCCGCCGCAGGGGACCCGGGCGCCTCTCGGGGCGCGCACGGCGTGACCGGACCGGCATCCGGGTGGACCTGCGCGTGCGATCGACCCGTCGCGGCGACGGCTGGATTGCCCGGTGCACCCTGTGCTACGCAGGGGCCACAGAGCGCACCAAGAGGTGACGCCGTGCGTCAGGGGACAGATCGTCGCCGAGGAACCACGCCCAGGCAGCGAGCCGCCTGAGCCATGCTCCGCTTCGTCATCACCCGGCTCGCGATCCTCGTCCCGACCTTCGTCGGGGTCACGCTGGTCGCCTTCCTCCTGATCCGTCTGGTGCCGGGCGATCCGATCCTGCTGTTGGTGGGCGAGCGGGGCATCGATCCCGAGCGCCACGCCCAGCTCATGGCCGAGTTCGGTTTCGACCAACCGCTCTGGCAGCAGTATCTGCTCTATCTCGGCGACGTGCTGCGGGGCGACCTCGGCCGCTCGATCGTCACCCGGCGGCCGGTGTTCAACGAGTTCATGGCGCTGTTTCCCGCGACCATCGAGCTGTCGCTCTGCGCCCTGCTGCTCGCGCTCCTGATCGGTTTGCCGGCCGGGATCGTTGCGGGCGTGCGGCGCGGCTCGGTGTTCGACCACGGCCTCATGGGCGTTTCGCTGACCGGCTTCTCGATGCCGATCTTCTGGTGGGCCCTGCTCCTGATCATCCTGTTCTCGGGCACGCTGCAGTGGACGCCGGTCTCGGGCCGCATCTCGCTGCTCTACTTCTTCCCGCCGGTGACCGGGTTCATGCTGATCGACAGCCTGCTTGCCGACCAGGACGGCGCCTTCGTCTCGGCGCTCTCGCATCTGGTCCTGCCGAGCTTCGTGCTCGCCACGGTTCCGCTCGCCATCATCGCCCGCCAGACGCGCTCGGCGATGCTCGAGGTGCTCGGCGAGGACTACGTGCGCACGGCCCGCGCCAAGGGCCTGCCGCCGCAGCGCGTGATCGGGCTGCACGCGCTGCGCAACGCGTTGATCCCGGTGGTGACGGTGATCGGGCTGCAGGTGGGCCTGCTGTTCAGCGGCGCGATTCTCACCGAGACGATCTTTTCCTGGCCCGGCATCGGCAAGTGGCTGGTCGATTCGATCTACCGCCGGGATTATCCGTCGGTGCAAGGCGGCATCGTGCTGATCGCCTCGGTGGTCATGCTCGTGAATCTGACCGTCGACCTGCTCTACGGGCTGATCAACCCCCGCATCCGGCACGCGAGATAGCCATGGCGGCACGCCTCGAAGCCCGTCCCATCGACATCCACGCGGCCGGCGCGCCGCCGCACCCGCTGGTCGAGTTCTGGCACTATTTCAGCATCAACAAGGGCGCCGTGGCGGGCCTCGCGGTGATCGTGCTGGTCGTGCTCACGGCGATCTTCGCCGACTTCGTCGCGCCGCACCTGCCGGCGCAGCAGTTCCGCGATCACCTGCTGCAGCCGCCGTTCTGGCAGGCCGGCGGCTCGACCGAGTTCCTGCTCGGCACCGACGCCACCGGCCGCGACATCCTCGCGCGCATCATCTACGGCGCGCGCTACTCGCTCGTCATCGGGGTCATCGTCATCACCCTCTCGCTCAGCGTCGGCATCGCGCTGGGCCTGACCGCAGGCTTCTACCGCGGCTGGATCGAGACGATGATCATGCGGCTCATGGATGTGGTTCTGGCGCTGCCGAGCCTGCTGCTCGCCATCGTCATCGTCGCGATCCTGGGGCCGGGCCTCGAGAACGCCATGATCGCGGTCGCGATCGTCTATCTGCCGCACTACACGCGCCTGACCCGCGCCTCGGTGATCGGCGAGATGACCAAGGACTACGTGACGGCCAGTCGGGTTGCGGGCGCCGGGCGGTTGCGGCTGATGCTCGCGACGGTCCTGCCCAACTGCATGGCGCCCCTGATCGTCCAGGCGACGCTCGGCTTCTCGAACGCGATCCTCGATGCCTCGGCGCTCGGCTTCCTCGGCCTCGGCGCCCAGCCGCCAACGCCCGAATGGGGCACGATGCTCGCGGACTCCCGCGAGTTCGTGCTGCGCGCCTGGTGGGTGGTGACCTTCCCGGGCCTCGCGATCCTGATCACCGTGCTCGCCTTCAACCTCATGGGCGACGGCCTGCGCGACGCCCTCGACCCGCGCCTGAAGCGGAGCTGAGGCGGGCCGGTCCCGCCGGCTTACGAGTTATTGTAGGTTGCGCCGGGGAGGTGCACACTGTCTCGCAAGCGGGCCTGGGAACCGTCATGGCGACCACGAGCGCGGACACTCTATCCAGCAGATTGGCGGCGCTTCTGCACGCCGACATCGTCGGGTACAGCCGCCTCAGCAGTGAAGACGAGCTCGGCACGCATCGGACGGTCCGTACATACCTCGGCCTGATCGCGGACATCGCCGAACGGTACGGCGGCCGCGTGGTCAACTACGCGGGCGACGCTGTACTGGCAGAATTCGGCACCGTAGCCGAGGCGGTGACCAGCGCGGTCGTGATCCAGCGAGAGCTGGCCGGTCGCAATCAAGAGCTGCCGGACGACCGGCAGGTGAAATTTCGGATCGGGATCAACCTCGGCGACGTCATCGTCGACGGCACCAACATCTTCGGCGATGGCGTCAACATCGCGGCGCGTGTGCAGAGTCTGGCCGAGCCGGGCGGAATCTGCATCACCGATTCCGTGCGGCTGGCGCTCGGCAGCAAGCTGGCCTTGCGTTTCGAGGACCTCGGGCCGCAAAGCGTCAAGAACATCGCCGAACCCGTGCACGCCTGGCAGGTCAAGGCATCGCCTGACGTCGTGATTCAGACGCCGGCCACGAAAGCGCGTCCTCCACACCGATCCCGCAGGTGGTGGCTGGCGACGTTGCTCGCCTTGCCGATCCTGATCATCGCCGCGGGCACCCTGCTGTGGCGGTTCTACCCGGAGCAGCCGCCTGCCGACACCGCGCTGGCGCTGCCGGAAGAGCCGTCCATCGCCGTGCTGCCCTTCCGCAACCTAAGCGACAACGCGGAGCAGGAATACTTCGTCGACGGCCTGACCGAGGATCTGATCACCGATCTGGCCAAGCTCTCCGGGCTGTTCGTGATCTCGCGCAACTCGGTCTTCACCTACAAGGGGCAGGAGCCGAAGGCGCCGCAGGTGGCGCGCGAGCTGGGCGTGCGCTATGTACTCAAAGGCAGCGTCCGCCGGGCCGCCGACACGGTCCGCGTGACCGCGCAGCTGATCGACGCGCGCAGCGACCGGCTGCTCTGGGCCGAGCGCTACGACCGTCGGTTAGACGACGTCTTCGCCGTGCAGGATGCGCTGAAGCAGCAGATTGTCGCCGCCCTGACGGTCGAGCTCAGCGCCGGCGAGCGGGCGCAGCTTGCGGACAGGCCGACGAAGAACATCGAGGCTTACGAGTACTATCTGCGCGGCCGGCAGGCGATGTACCTGCTGGACCGGCGCAGCATCCGCATGGCTTACTGGGCGCTGGACAAGGCGATCGAGCTCGATCCGGACTTCGCGGAAGCCTACGCCAGCCTGGCCCTGGCCTCCGCATTCGACTATCCGGGAACCACCGGGTGGAACGATTGGGTTCGTCCGCCCGCCCGTGCGCGCGCCCAGGCCATCCAGCAATCACGCGAGGCGTTGGCGTTGAACCCCGATCTCGCCTTGCCGGATCTCGTCCTCGCGCGAATTGATTTGGCCGACCGCAAGTTCGACGAGGCCCTAGCCCAAGTCGAACGGGCGATCGCACGGGCGCCGAGCGATTCCTGGGGGTATGAAACCCAGGCCCTGGTCCTGACCGCTGCCGGCCGCCACGAAGAAGCGCTCCGGGCGATGGAGCAAGCCCTGCGTCTCGACCCGAGGCCACCCGCGCTCTATTACAACACGCTCGGGAGAATCCAGTTCGCGCTGAAGGATTATGCCGGCGCAGCCGAAAGTCTGGAGAAAGCCGAAAGGGAAATGATCGCTGGCGAGAACTGGCAGAGGGCCTATTACCTGCATGCGACCTACGCCTATCTGGGCCGAACCGAGGAACTCGAGGGATTGCATCGAAAATGGGAGTTTCCAGCATTCAATCTGACCGCGGTGCGTATGGATGCCTTTTATCGACGCGAGGAGGACATGGAGCATTATCTCACCGGTCTACGTACAGCAGGGGTGACGGAGTTCCCCTTCGGCTTTGACCCGGCCGAGCACGTCGAGCAGAGACTGAGTGGCGGGAAAGTGCGTAATCTTCTCTTTGGCCGGTCTTTTGAAGGATTTGCTATGGGCGCCTGGTTGCCAGCTGAGTTCCATTTCTCACAAGAAGGCCTGGCCAGTTGGCAGGTCCGCCATGATATAAGCGACAAAAGCCCTACGAGAATCGATGGCGACAGCGCCTGCTTTCGATTTCCACTCATCACGCGGGGCAGAGAAGCATGCTATCAGGTTTTCCTTAACCCAGGTGATGATCGATTTCCAAAGTTCACGCATTACGACTATGCCATGGTCGGGCCAGAACTCTATTATTTTACTGCAAAGGACTGAGATGAAAGGCAACGACAGCGGTCAGCCGAGGATCAACGGCGGGAACAACGACATGAGCAATACAAGACGCGACCTCTTAAAGTGGCTGTTCGTCCCTTTCCTCATGCGCGAGCTGTCGTCCGGATCCGTGTCGGCGAAGAGCGCTTGGACCAAAAAGGCGGATATGCCAACGGCCAGGGCCGGCATTCACGCCAACACGGTAGGTGGCCGAATCTATGTGTTCGGCGGGGACCAAAATATCGCAGGCAGCGTCCCGAGCGGTCTCATGGAAGTCTACGACCCGGCCAAGGACGCGTGGACGCGCAAGGCCGACATGCCAACCGCGCGGGGATTCTTCGGGAGCGCCGTGGTGGATGGGAAGATCTATGCCATCGGCGGGTCGCCGAACATGATCGAGCACGACCCGGGAATTGCCGTGGTCGAGGTCTACGACCCGGCCACGGACAGGTGGACCCGCAGGGCCGACATGCCCACGCCTCGGGCCGACCTCACCGCGAGCGCCGTGAATGGTAAGATCTATGCGATCGGCGGCACCAGGCATGTCGCGGTCAATGCCCTTCCGATTGTGGAAGAGTACGACCCGGCCACGGACACCTGGACGGATAAGGCCGACATGCCGACTCCAAGGCTGCACCTGACGAGCGCAGTGGTCGATGGCAGGATTTACGTCTTCGGCGGCTCCCCGGAATGGGCGGTCCCGCTTGCGGCAACCGAAGGCTATAATCCGACTACCGATACGTGGACCAAGCTGGCCGAAATGCCCACTCCGCGGACCGGGCTCTGGGCGGCTCCACTGAATGGCAAGATCTACGTGATCGGCGGGATAGCCTGGGAGAACGAAGCGCTCGCCACGGTCGAGGAATACGACCCGGCCACGGACAGCTGGAGGCCCAAGGCCGACATGCCGACGCCTCGCATGCTGCTCGCGGTCGAAGCGGTCGGCGGAGCGGTCTACGCCATCGGCGGCGCGGCCAGCGACTATACGGCCCTACCAGCGGTGGAGGCGTTCACGCCTTGACGCATCGCCGGCGATCCGTGCGTCGTTCCGCGCGGGGCGAGGCGGGTGCCTTGACGGCCGTCGGCAGGCGGAGCTGAGAGCGTGGCGCTGCTCGAGATCGAGAACCTGACCGTCGAGTTCCCGACCCTGCACGGCGCGTTCCGCGCGGTCGACGCGGTCGACCTCACGGTCGACGAGGGCGACGTCGTGGCGATCGTCGGCGAATCCGGCTCAGGGAAAAGCGTCAGCATGCTCGCGGTCATGGGCCTCTTGCCCTGGACCGCGCGGGTCACCGCCGAGCGGCTCTCCTTTTCCGGGCAAAACCTGCTGGGCCTGCCCGCCGCCGCCCGCCGGCGGATCGTTGGCAAGGACATGGCGATGATCTTCCAGGAGCCGATGACCTCGCTCAATCCCTGCTTCACGGTCGGCTTCCAGCTGACCGAGGGCATCCAGGCGCACGAGGGCGGCACCCGCGCCCTGCGCCGGCGGCGCGCGATCGAGCTGCTCGATCTGGTCGGCATCCCGGCGCCCGAGCAGCGCCTGCGCGCGTTCCCGCACCAGCTCTCGGGCGGCATGAACCAGCGGGTGATGATCGCGATCGCGATCGCCTGCAACCCGCGTCTTCTGATCGCCGACGAGCCGACCACCGCGCTCGACGTCACCATCCAGGCGCAGATCCTGGATCTGCTGCTGACGCTGCAGAGCGAGCGCGGCATGGCCCTGATCCTGATCACCCATGACATGGCGGTGGTCGCCGAGACCGCGCAGCGGGTGGTGGTCCAGTACGCCGGACAGCAGGCCGAAACCCAGGACGCCCTGGGCCTGTTCGCCGATCCCCAGCACCCCTACACCGAGGCGCTCCTCAACGCCCTGCCGGAGCGGGCCACGGCACGCCTCCTGCCGACCATCCCCGGCATCGTGCCCGGCGCGACCGACCGGCCGTCGGGCTGCCTGTTCCACCCGCGCTGCCCGTACGCGACCGAGCGCTGCATCCGCGACGAGCCGCCGCTGGCCCCGGGCCCGCGCGGCTACGTCCGCTGTCACTACCCGCTGACCCGCGGCATCCCGGCGCACCATCCAGACTACCAGGTCGAGCCCTCGTGTCCCGCCTAGGCAGCCTCTTGCACGGTCACCTCGAGCTGCACGCCCAGCTGCGCCAATGCCCGCTCCAGGCGGCCGATGTGCGTGCGCCGCTTCAAGTGCAGGATCGATTGCACCACTTTCTGCATCACGCCCAGCCGCCGTGCCAGCTCGGCCTCGCCGATGCCTTGTTTGCGCATCGCCGTAGACAGCGCGAGCCTGGCGGCGACCAGCGGCGGCACCAAGATCATCGGCCGCCCCATGGCCGGCCCAGGCCGCGGGATCGGCTCATCGTACCGAACGTAGCCGTACAACGCGGTCACCAGGCAGTCCTCGGCAAGCTCGAGTGCCTCGGCTTCGTCGTCGCCCCAGGTCCGCGCCCCTGGAACGTCCGGAAAGGCTACATTGATCGCGGAGCCATCCGGCTCGGGGTCGAGGACCACAGGGTAGGCATAACGCATCTGAACCATCCCTTGCCGAAGCAATGTCGATCTAGGGCGAGTCTTGCATCGTATCGCGAAAAGAGCGGGGGGCGGAGCGTTGAGTGAGCCGCCTTTGCCCGACGGGCAGCTCGTGCTGCAGGCGCTCGGGCTCGAGCGCCACTACGCGGTGCGCCGCGGCATGTTCCGGGGCACCGCGGTGCTGCAGGCGCTGCGCGGCGTGAGCTTCGAGCTCCATGCCGGGCGGACGCTCGCCGTGGTCGGCGAGTCCGGTTGCGGCAAGAGCACGCTCGCCCGCCTGGTCACCCTGATCGAGCCGCCGAGCGCCGGCCGGCTGACCATCGATGGGATCGACGCCGCACACGCGTCCGCCGAGCAACGCCGCCATCTCCGCCACACCGTGCAGATCGTGTTTCAGGATCCCTACGGCTCGCTCAATCCGCGCAAGAAGATCAGCGCGATCCTGAACGAGCCGCTCAAGGTCAACACCGACATGGGCGCCGCCGAGCGCGAGGCGGCGGTCCGGGAGATGATGGCAGAGGTCGGCCTTCGGCCCGAGCACCACGGCCGTTACCCGCACATGTTCTCGGGCGGCCAGCGCCAGCGCATCGCGGTCGCCCGCGCGCTCATGCTCCGGCCCAAGATCGTGGTGCTCGACGAGCCGGTCTCGGCGCTGGACGTGTCGATCCAGGCGCAGGTCCTGAACCTGCTGATGCAGCTCCAGGACGAGTTCAGGCTCGCCTATCTGTTCATCTCGCACGACCTTTCGGTGGTCCGCCACGTCGCCGGCGAGGTCATCGTCATGTACCTCGGCCGGCCGATCGAGCACGGCGCGCGCGCCGACGTGTTCGAGCGCCCGCTCCACCCCTACACCCGCGCGCTCCAGGCGAGCAGCCCGAGCACCGACCCCGGACGGCGCAGCCGGCGGATGCTGATCAAGGGCGAGCTGCCGTCGCCGCTCGATCCGCCGCCCGGCTGCGCGTTCCATCCGCGCTGCCCGTTCGCCAACACGCGCTGCCGGACCGAGGTGCCGCAGCTCCAGCTCTATCCCGGCACCACGCACCTGCACGCCTGCCACGCGGTCGAGGAGGGCCGCCTGCCCGACCTCCCCGGGAGCTCCGGCGCCCCGGCGCGCCGTACCGCCGCGAGCACGCCGTAGTGCACAGACGCATTCGCATGATTCCATGGTCATTGCCGGGCTTGACCCGGCAATCCACACAGGGACCTCAACTGGCGTCGAGTGTGGATGCCCGGATCAAGTCCGGGCATGACAGGTTAAGGAATCCTGTGTTTGCATCAGTGCAGTAGGGCGTCGTCGAGCCGCCGCCGGGCGCGAATGCACAGGCACCTCAGGATCATCGGCCTGGGCGGCGTCCTGCTCTGGTCCTCAGGCGCGCTTGGCGCCGCCGATCGGTGCAGCCCCGAGGCGCCGGCGATCGTGGCGGCCTCCAAGGCGCTGCAGTCCGGGTCGCGTCCAGCGGCCGCGCAGGCGGCGCTGTTCCTCCAAAGAGGCCGCCTCCGGCATGAGCGCGGACATGAGCGGGCCGCGCGCGCCGACTACGAGGCCGCGCTCGGGCTCGCGCCGGACTTCGCCCCGGCGTACGTGGCGCGCGCTCGCCTGTACGCCGATCAGGCCAGCGATCGGCTCGCGCTCGCGGACTTCGATCGCGCGATCGAGCTGCAGCCGGCTCTTCTCGAGGCATACCTGCAGCGTGGCGGCGCTCGATACGAGATCGGGGATCACGTCGGCGCGATCGCGGACTTTTCGACGGCGGTTCGCCTCGACGGGGCGGCCGCGCGCGCCTATCTGGGCCGCGCCAACGCCCTGCGCGACGGCGGCCGCCCGGAGCAGGCGCTCGCGGATTACGCGGTGGCAATCCGTCTCGCGCCGCGCCGGGCGCAGGGCTATTTCCAGCGCGCGATCGCACAGCATCGGCTCGATCGCTTCGATGCCGAGCGCGCCGACTGGACCATCGCCATCCGGTTGGACCCCGACCTCTTCTGGCAGTACGGCAGCATCTACCGGCATCGCCATCTGTACGAGGAGCTGCGCTCCGATCACCGGATCGCCCTCCAGCACGAGCCGGACGGCGCCAAGGCATTCTTCAACCGCGGCGAGGCCCATCGCTACCGCGGCCGGTATTGCCGCGCGATCGCCGACTTCACCCGCGCGATCGAGGTGCGGGGCGGCTACGCCGACGCCCATCTCGGCCGCGGCATCGCGCGCCATGCGCTCGGCACCCATGAAGACGCGATCGAGGACCTCTCCCTGGTCCTGCAACGCGCGCCCCACGACGTGGAGGCGTATTTCTATCGAGCCCTTTGCTACCGCGCCCTGGGCATGGCCGGGCGCGCGCAGGCCGACCTCGCCGAAGCCCTTAGGCTCTCGCCCTTCAATCCGGTGATCCGGGCAGAAGGTGAGCCGTGACGTCCTAGAGCAGCATCCGAATGGACGAGATCGCCGACGGCGATCGTCGTCCGGATAAAGCTGCTCTAATCATTTGAAACAGAGCAATTTTTCCCGATGAGCGGAAGCTGTCGCGAGCCGCGGCGGGTCCACCTCATCGGGAATTGCTCTAGCGCATTTTTCGATCAGCTCGCACCAGCCCGCTCCCCCTCCCAACCGCCCCAAGGGTACCAT
>JBOHKK010000175.1:0-12294 GCA_050729115.1 Geminicoccaceae bacterium
GCCGGGGACCGGCGGCCGGCGCCCGCCCGAGGGGCCCGGGCGGAGGGGCCCGTGATCGGCATGGGCGACCACGTGCCGCTGTTCATCCGGCGTCCCGTGCCGAACGCCGAGCTGCTGCCGAAGCTGATCGAGGACTGATGCAGACGATCTTCGTCATGGTCAAATGCGAGCGCGGCCGCGCGTACGAGGTCGCCGATGCCGCGGTCCAGAACGTCGAGCAGGTGTCGGAAGTGCACTCGATCTCAGGCCAGTACGACCTGTTGATGAAGGTCTATCTCGACGATCAGACGGACATCGGGCGGTTCGTGACCAGCCGCGTCCAGACCCTCGATGGCGTCCAGGACACGTTCACCCTGATCGCGTTCAAGGCGTTCACCTGAAGCGCCGGGCGCGCCGCCTCCCGCGATGACCGATCCGCGCGTGGTCGTGCTCGAGCAGACCGTCGCGTTCGCCGGCTTCTTCAAGGTCATGCGCTACCGTCTGCGCCACCAGCAGTTTGCCGGCGGCATGGGGGCCGAGCTGGTCCGCGAGGTGCTCGAGCGCGGCCATGCCGTCGTGGTGCTGCCGTTCGATCCACAGCGCGATCAGGTGGTGCTGATCGAGCAGTTCCGGATCGGCGCGCTCGGGGTCGTCGCCGATCCGTGGCTGGTCGAGCCGGTCGCGGGCATCATCGAGCCGGGGGAGCGGGCGCCCGAGGTCGCGCGCCGCGAGGCGCTCGAGGAAGCCGGTCTCGAGCTCCTGGACCTGGTGCCGGCGTGCAGCTATTTCGCAAGCCCCGGGGGCAGCACCGAGACCTGCCAGGTGTTCATCGGCCGGGTCGATGCCGCAAGCGCCGGCGGCATCTTCGGTCTCGCCCACGAGGGCGAGGACATCAAGGTGCGCGTCGTCCCGCTCGAGGAGGCCCTCGCGTGGCTCGGCGACGGTCGCATCCACGCCGCCCCGACGGTCGTCGCTCTGCAATGGCTCGCGCTGCATCGCGCCGAGCTCGCTAAGCGGTGGGGAGGGGCCGCGGCGACGTGATGCCGCCCGGCCTGCCGGGGCCATCGCCGGAGCGCCCCTCGGACGGCAATGCTTCCCGCCTGCGGCTGACCACCTCGGCGACGGCGATCAGCTGAACCGTCGACTCTCGAGCGCACACCGGTTCCCGCATTCCGCCGCGACGCCGGCGCCGCGGTGACAAGCGCACCGCGGCCCCCTATTGATGGGCGACCAGTTCACAGGGGAGGGCCGCCATGCCCGAATTGCGCGAGATCACCGCGGGTCTGTTGTTCCCGGAGGGGCCGGTCGCGTTGCCGGACGGCTCGGTGCTGGTGGTCGAGATCGCGCGCCGCTGCGTCACCCGGGTCCGGCAGGGCGGCGGCAAGGAGATCGTGGCGCGGCCGGGCGGCGGGCCGAACGGCTTGGCGATCGGCCCTGACGGCGCTTGCTACGTGTGCAACAACGGCGGCTTCGAGTTCACCTACGACGAGGGCTACGGCATCCGCCCGGCGCGTGCGGCCTGGGACTACTCGGGCGGCCGGATCGAGCGGATCGACCTTGCGAGCGGCGAGGTCGAGGTGCTGTACCGCGGCACCTTGCACACGCCGCTTCGCGGGCCGAACGACATCGTGTTCGACGCCCACGGCGGCTTCTACTTCACCGACCTCGGCAAGGTGCGCGAGCGCGACTGGGACCGCGGCGCCGTGTTCTACGCCAGGGCCGACGGCTCGCTGATCAGGGAGGTCGCGTTCCCGCTGGTCATGCCGAACGGCATCGGCCTGGCGCCCGACGGCGACACCCTCTACGTCGCCGAGACCGAGGCGGCGCGCCTTTGGGCATGGCCGATCCTCGAGCCCGGCGTGCTCGGCAAGCAGCCCTGGCCGATCCCGCACGGCGGCCGCTTGGTTGCCCAGCCCGGCGGCACCTACCAGCGGTTCGATTCGCTCGCGCTCGAGGCGAACGGCAACATCTGCGTCGCGACCCTGATCCACGGCGGCATCACGGTGATCGCGCCCGACGGCAGCTCGATCGAGCACGTCCCGATGCCGGATCTGTACACGACCAACATCTGCTTCGGCGGCCCCGACCTGCGGACCGCCTACGTCACGCTATCCAACTCCGGCCGCCTGGTCGCCCTCGACTGGCCCCGCCCCGGCCTCGCGCTGAACCATCTCAACACCTGAGCGCGACCGGCAGCCTTTCAGCATCCGTCCGCAGCCATCGAGCGCTCCATCCCCGCCAGTCGAGCCGGAGCCGGCGGCGGCTGACCAGGACTGCCGGAGTTCGGCGCGCCGATCTGCGAGCCTGCCGCTCAGGCGGCGTCGGCGACCACCGCGGCCTTGGCGAGCGCGTTCTCGACCGTGAGCAGCTTGCGCTTTTGCGCGGTGCCCCAGCGATAGTTGTGGATGACACCGGTGGACAGGATCACCCGATGGCAGGGGATCAGCCACGAGATGTTGTTGCGCCCGACCGCGGCGCCGACCGCGCGCACGGCGCGGGGCTGCCCGATCGCCGCGGCGACCGCCTGGTAGCTCACCAGGTGACCGAACGGGATCCGCAGCAGCGCCTCCCACACCTTGATCTGGAAGTTGGTGCCGCGCAGCAGCAGCGGCAGCGGCTCGCGCGCGCGCGCCGCCAGCTCGAAGCCGCGCCGCACGTAGCCCGCGGTCGCCGCCTGATCCTGCACCAGGGTGGCGCCCTGCCATTCGCGCCGGAGCTCGCGGGTGGCGGCCGCCTCGTCCTCGGTCACGAAGCTCAGCCAGCAGATGCCGCGTTCGGTCGCCCCGAGCAGCACCCGGCCGAGCGGGGCGTCGTGAATCCCCCAGCGGATCACCAGCTGGGCGCCGAGCGCCTTAGATTCGCCGGGCGTGATGGCATCGCACGTGACGAACAGATCGTGCAGCCGGCTCGGGCCGGACAGGCCGGTGCCGAGCGCGGCGTCCAGCACGCTCGCGTCGTCGAGCAGGAGCCGCCTGGCGTGGGACAGCGTCACGTACTGCAAAAAGCGCTTGGGGCTGATGCCGGCCCAGCGCTTGAACACCCGCTGGAAGTGGAACGGCGAGAGGCAGGCCGCGGCCGCCAGCTCCTCGAGCGAGGGCTGGTCCTGGTAGTGCTCGGCGGCGTAGCCGATCGCCTTGGCGATCCGCGCATTGTAGGGGAGCACGCGATCGTCCTGATCGGCCGGAAACGAAGGGGCAGTGGCGGCCATGATGGTTCCTCGAAGCTGAACGCCCACACCGTCGCGCCAATTGCAGGGGCCAACAACCCGATTCTTGCGGTCTTCCGCGATTGGCCTGGGAACCGGGCGCGGCCGTGCCTCATTGCCGAACGGTGCGGCCGGCTCCATTTCTTAGGACTGGCACTTCTTGGGCCCAGGACGCCGGCCCGGCGTGGCCGGGGCGGCTGCCAGCGAACGGCGGGAGGGATCATGAGCGGCGGATGGCACTCGAGGTCGATGACGCGCGGGACTCCTGGTGGCGTGCGCAGCTGCCTGCTTGCGGGCGT
Source organism: Geminicoccaceae bacterium (assembly GCA_050729115.1). Taxonomy (GTDB): domain Bacteria; phylum Pseudomonadota; class Alphaproteobacteria; order Geminicoccales; family Geminicoccaceae; genus JBKPNX01. The sequence goes on from JBOHKK010000175.1 coordinate 3,484, forward strand.
CATGCTCGGGCCGCTGGCCTTGGCCAGCAATGCATTCGGCCAGGCGGACACGCTGGCCTTGAGCGATGCCACGCCGCTGGACGAGGACGCCGGCATCCGCGTGCCCGAGGGGTTCGATGCCGAGGTCTTCGCCGAGGGCGTCGGGCGGGCGCGCCACATCGCGGTGCGGGACAACGGCGACGTCTACGTGGCGCTGCGCAGGCCCACGGAAGGCAGCGGGATCGCGGCGCTGCGCGACGAGGACGGCGATGGCGCGGCCGACCGGATCGCGTATTTCGGCGAGCACGCCGGCACCGGGATCGCGATTCACGACGGGTTCCTCTATGCCTCGAGCGACCTCGCGATCTATCGCTATCCGCTGCCCGAGGGCGAGGCGCTGGTGCCGGAGGCCGCGCCGGAGACCGTGGTCGAGGGCTTCCCGGAGCAGCGGAGCCACGCGTCGAAGGCGTTCACCTTCGACGACTCGGGCAACCTTTACGTCAACGTCGGGGCGCCATCCAACGCCTGCCAGGAGGAGGATCGCACCCTGGGCTCACCCGGGCAGCAGCCGTGCCCGCTGCTCGAGCGCCACGCCGGCATCTGGCGCTTCGATGCGAGCAAGACCGACCAGACCTTGGCGGACGGCGAGCGCTTCGTCACCGGCACGCGCAACATCGTCGCGCTGGACTGGAACCCAGAGGTCGGCGAGCTGTACTTCGTCATGCACGGGCGCGACCAGCTGCACGACCTGTTTGCGGACCTGTACACGGTCGAGGAGAGCGCGGAATTGCCGGCGGAGGAATTCCATCTGGTGCGCGAGGGCGCGAGCTACGGCTGGCCCTATACCTACTTTGACCCCGAGGCCGGGGCGCGGATGATCGCGCCCGAATACGGCGGCGACGGGCAGACCCCCGCCGAGGAGGGCGCGTACCAGGCGCCGCTGCTCACCTTCCCCGGCCATTGGGCACCGAACGATCTGCTCTTCTACACGGCCGAGCAGGGCTTTCCGGCCGAAGCGCAGGGCGGCGCGCTCATCGCCTTCCACGGCTCCTGGAATCGCGCGCCGCTGCCGCAGCGCGGCTACAACGTGGTGTTCGTGCCGTTCGACGGCGCCGAGCCCGCGGGCGAATGGTCGGTGTTCGCCGACGGCTTCAAGGGCACAGACGTGCTCGAGGATTCCGACGACGCCGAGCACCGCCCCATGGGCCTCGCCCAAGGCCCCGACGGTGCGCTCTACATCACCGATTCGGTCGAGGGCCGGATCTGGCGCGTGACCTACGAGGGCTGATCGGCTCACTCCTGCGCGCACCTCGCGATGCGACGAAGCCTCCGGCGCCCCCGGAGGCTTTGCTCTCTCGATCGGCCGAAGGGGTCGCGCCGCCTTTTGCGATCCGGCGCGACGATCGCTGATTGGCCGGGACCGGACGGCCACACCATCGAAAGCTGGTGGTCCAGAACGCTCGCTGGAGCGCACCCGGCTTCGCCTGGGCCCCGGCATCGCTCCAGAGTCCATGCCTGGACAACGGCACAGGGCCCGGCGCGCCCGCTCAGATCCTCGATCTTCAGGGCATCAGTTGCCCGCATCGGGCCGGTCGCGCTCGGCCGCGATCGCGGCGATCTGCCGGGCGCGCGGGTGGTCGATCATCTCCAAGGCGTCGCGCGCGGCGTCGGCAAGAGCCGGCTGGGTGCGGACGATCCTGCCCAGGAGGATGACGCAGTCCTCGTCGGCAATTCTGGGCATCGCCTCGATGATCTCCAGAGACGGCGCGTCGCGCAGCAGGCGGGTGAGCGCGGGCCGCGCCTCGCGGCTGCCCAGGCGCCCGAGGGCGCAGAATGCCGCAACCCTCACGTTGCCGTCGCTGTCGTCGGTCAGCTCGAGCAGGACCGGGATCGCCGCCGGCCAGGCGCCGGTGCAGCGACAGGCATCGGCCCGCACCTCGGGATCGGCGTGCTGCAGGAGTGCGAGTGCGGTCTCGGCGGGCAGAGCCGACCTGAGCTGTGCGGCGATGCCGACGGCGACTTTCCTCGTGGGCCCCTGCACGATGCTCCTCGTGATCAGTCGGGCCACGGTTTGCGCCGACTCCGGACCGCCGATCAGGGCGAGGGCCTGGAGCGCCGCGACCTGCTCGGGCACCGCGCGCTCGAGGCCGAACCCGGCAAAGCGCAGGCAGAGCTGCTCCAGAGCGGCAATTGCGGCCACCAACCGCCGCCGACCCGCTTCCGCCGCCAAGGCCGGCGCATCCGCGATGCCCGCCGCCGGGATCGCGGCGATCAGGGCATCGTCGTCGAGATCGGCAGGTACGATCTCCGGCTGCCCGATGTTTGGCTGAGCGTGATTTTCCGGCGGGATGCCGCTTGCCGAAAATAGATCGAGCTGCCACTCGCGCATCGACCGGTCCCGAGGGGCATCATGTTGTGGGTCGGAGCCCGCTCCGGCGGGATCAGCCGCCCGGATCTCCTGGGCGCAGATTGCCGGTATCCCGGCCGGACCACAAGAGGTGGGCGCGACACCATTTCCCGCGCCCGCGGCCCACCTGGCGCCAGCGTTTGGCTGCCCCTGGCAGTGGCGGCGTGCTAGACGAGGTGGCATGCGCCAGGACGGCAGGAGAGGCGAGTTGACCCAGGAGCAGCCGAGCCGACCGCGGATCACGGCGGCGGCGTTCGAGGAGCTGGCATGGCAGGGGGTCCCGTTCGTCGGTCAGCTAGGCTGCCGGATCGAGCGCTTCGCGGCCGGGGAGGTGGCGATCCGCCTGCCGTATTCCGATCTGCTGCTGCGGCCGGGCGGCACGATCTGCGGGCCGGCGCTGATGGCGCTCGCCGACGTCACCTTGTACGGCCTGGTGCTGTCCATGATCGGCCCGGTGGAGTCGACGGTCACGGCCGGCCTGAACGTCCACTTTCTCAGCCGCCCGGCGCCGAGGGACGTCCTGGCGGAGGGTCGCCTGTTGAAGCTGGGGCGACGCCTTGCGGTCGGGGTCGTCACCATGTGCAGCGAGGGCGATCGGCGCCCGATCTGCCACGTCACCGGCACCTATGCCATCCCCCCGCCCGCCGGATGATCGGCGCGGGCCGGCGAGCCGTATCGCTCATCCGCTCGAGGGCGCCGGGCGCGCGCCGGCGGCGCCAGCGCCGAGCAGGCCCGCAAGGAGCGCGTCGAACTGCGCTGCTCCCTCGGGCCCGGCGTGCTGCCGGATGACCTCGCGGAACTCCGGTGCGCACAGCGCCGCCCGGCAGGCGACGGCGATCGCTGCGGCGTCCTCGGCGCGCCCCGCCGCCCCGAAGGACTTGATCAGGTTGACCGCGCCCCTGGCCAGGCGGAGGCGGATCTCAATGTCGTCCGGATGACTGGCGGCGATCCGCTCGATCCGCGCCAGGCACGCGCGCGCGTCCGCCAGACCGTTGGCGTGGACGTAGTGGTTCATCAGGTTGAAGGCGCCCCCGGCCAGCTCACGCCGGAACTCGGCCCGCTCGGGGTGGTCGGTCGCCAGCTCGGCCAGACGGCCGAGACACGCCTGCGCCTCCGCGAAGCGGCCGGCAATCCCACAAGCCTTGAGCAGATAGAAGACCCCCGCCGCGACGCGGAGCCCCAGCACCGGCTCGCCCGGATGGTCGGCGGCCAGCCGTTCCAGACGGTCGAGGCAGCGGCGGGCGTCGCCGAGCCGCGCGTTCCTGCCACAGGTCCGGATCAGGTTGATCGCGCCGTCGGCGAGCGCCAGGCGCGCCGTGGGGTCGTGCGCCTGAGCCGCTGCCCGCCGCTCGAGGCGCTCGAGGCACGCCCGCGCCTCGGCGAGCCGGCCCGCATTGCCGTGTTCGGTGATCAGTTCGACGTCGGACATTGCCCCGACCTGAGGTGATGGGAGAGCGGACGACCGTGATACGCCGATCGCGCCACCGGCGTCAAAGTGGCGAGGCGATCCGTTGCGCTGCTCGATCGATTCCGCCCAAAGCCGCCTGTCGCCCTTGTCGGCCGTCGCACCGCGCAGTAGCCTGATTGGAAACCAGCATCCGGGCGGCGGCGATGGACATGGCGGTGGGGGCGGCGCCGGCGCTGGTGGTCAGCGATCTGCACAAGAGCTTCGGACCGCTCGAGGTGCTGAAGGGCGTGTCGCTGTCCGCCAGCAACGGCGACGTGATCTCGATGATCGGCAGCTCGGGCTCGGGCAAGAGCACGCTGCTCCGCTGCATCAACCTGCTCGAGACCCCGGATGCCGGCGAGGTCCATGTCGGCGGCGAGCTGATCCGGATGACCCGGACCCGCCGCGGCGCCAGGCCTGCCGATCACAAGCAGGTCGATCGGATCCGCACCAGGCTCGGCATGGTGTTCCAGAGCTTCAATCTGTGGTCGCACATGACCGTCCTCGAGAACGTCATCGAGGCGCCGGTGAACGTGCTGAAGAGGCCGAGAGCGGAGGCGATCGCGCGCGCCGAGGCGCTGCTCGCCAAGGTCGGGATCGTGGACAAGCGCCATCACTATCCGGCGCACCTGTCGGGCGGCCAGCAGCAGCGGGCGGCGATTGCGCGCGCGCTGGCCATGGAGCCGCAGCTGATGCTGTTCGACGAGCCGACCTCGGCGCTCGATCCGGAGCTGGTCGGCGAGGTGCTCCGCGTCATGCGCGACCTCGCCGAGGAGGGGCGGACCATGCTGATCGTGACCCACGAGATCGGCTTCGCGCGCGAGGTGTCGAGCCGCACGGTGTTTCTCCATCAGGGCCGGATCGAGGAGGAAGGGGCGCCCAAGGACGTGTTCGGCAACCCGCGCTCGGAGCGCCTGCGCCAGTTCCTCGCGAGCCACCTGTGAGCGTCCGAGCGGCCGATCGAAGGCCCAGGCCGCCCCTGGGCGCCGAGCACGCCCGAGCCCCGAGGGCTTGTGCGCCGCCCGCTCCCGGACCATATCCGGACGGTCGCGGCCCGTTCGTGGGCCGCTTTTTTTGCCCGGGCCATGGATCTGCGCAACGTCGCCATCATCGCCCACGTCGACCACGGCAAGACCACGCTGGTCGACCGCCTGCTCCAGCAGAGCGGGACTTTTCGCGCCAACCAGCAGGTCGCCGAGCGCGTGCTCGACTGGAACGAGCTGGAGCGCGAGCGCGGCATCACGATCCTCGCGAAGTGCACCTCGGTGGTCTGGCGCGGCACCCGGATCAACATCGTCGACACCCCGGGCCATGCCGATTTCGGCGGCGAGGTCGAGCGCATCCTGTCGATGGTCGACGGCGCGCTGCTGCTGGTCGATGCCGCCGAAGGCCCGATGCCGCAGACCAAGTTCGTGCTCGGCAAGGCGCTGCGCCTCGGGCTGCGCCCGATCGTGGTGATCAACAAGGTCGACCGGCCCGATCAGCGGGCGCACGCCGTGCACGACGAGGTGTTCGATCTGTTCGCCGCGCTCGGTGCTTCCGACGCGCAGCTAGACTTTCCGACGTTGTTCGCCTCGGCGCGCGAGGGCTGGGCGGCCCTGGACCCCGAGGCTTCGCGCGAGCGCGCCATGGCGCCCCTGTTCGAGCTGATCCGCGGCCACGTACCGCCGCCGCGCATCGACCCCGACGGGCCCTTCGTGATGCTGGCGTCCACGCTCGAGCGCGACCCCCACCTCGGCCGCCTGCTGACCGGCCGGATCGAATCCGGTTGCGTCCGGCCGAATGTGACCGTCAAGGCGCTCGGCCGCGACGGCGCCTTGATCGAGCAGACCCGCGTGACCAAGGTGCTCGCGTTCCGCGGCCTGGAGCGGGTCGGGCTGGCGGCGGCGCAGGCCGGCGACATCGTGGCGCTCGCCGGTTTCGATCGCGCCACCGTGGCGGACACGTTGTGCGACCTCGAGGTCGAGACCGCCCTGCCGGCGCAGCCGATCGACCCGCCCACGCTCGCCATGACCTTTGCGGCCAACGATTCGCCGCTTGCCGGGCGCGACGGCAGCGCCGTCACCTCCCGTCTGATCGCGGAGCGGCTGCGGCGCGAGGCCGAGGGCAACGTCGCGATCCGGGTGCGCGAGGCCGCGGCGGGCGACGGCTTCGAGGTGGCCGGTCGCGGCGAACTGCAGCTCGCGGTGCTGATCGAGACCATGCGCCGCGAGGGCTACGAGCTGGCGATCGGCCGCCCACGCGTGCTGCTCCGGACCGCTCCTGAGAGCGGCCAGACGCTGGAGCCGATCGAGGAGGTCGTGATCGACCTCGACGAGGCGTTCGCCGGGCCGGTGGTCGACAAGCTGTGCCGGCGCCGCGCCGAGCTGATCGAGTTGCGTCCCACCGGAAGCGGCAAGCAGAGGCTGGTGTTTCTGGCACCCTCGCGGGCGTTGATCGGCTATCACGGCGAGTTCCTCACCGACACGCGCGGCACCGGCGTGATCAACCGCGTGTTCCACGGCTTCGCGCCGTACGCCGGCAGCATCGAGGGCCGCCGCGCCGGGGTGCTGGTCTCGCTCGAGCGCGGGGAGGCGGTGGCGTACGCGCTCTGGAACCTCGAGGAGCGGGGCGTGCTGTTCATCGGCCCGGGCGATCTGGTCTACCCCGGCATGATCATCGGCGAGCACAGCCGGCCGAACGATCTCGAGGTCAACCCGCTCAAAGCCAAGCAGCTCACCAACATCCGCGCGGCCGGCAGGGACGACAACGTCCTGCTCACGCCGCCGACGCGTCTCACTCTGGAGCAGGCGATCGCGTATATCGCCGACGACGAGCTGGTCGAGGTCACGCCGCGATCGATCCGCCTGCGCAAGCGCCAGCTCGACGCGAGCGCGCGGCGGAAGGAGGCCAGGCGGGCCGCGGTCGCGTAGGGCCGAGGGCGCGAGGTGCTCGGCCGAACGCTGCCAGGTGGCGCATCCCCGCGGCTGGTCGCGATCGGGGGTGCGCCCCATGGCAGACGCCAGCCCGGCAGGGTAGCGTCTCGCGCAGGAGCACCTTCGTTGCCGACAGCCTGGATCGCATCATGCAGCGGCTCGGTCGCCTGGCGCGTCGGGGTGGCTGGCAGGCGGGAGCACGGACGTTGTCAGGGCCAGGTTGCGCAGACGCTTCGCATTGGATCGCGCGCTTTGCGCCGCGCGCGCGCCAAGGCGTGTCGGCCCTCGACCTGGCGTGCGGAGGGGGGCGGCACACGCGGCTGTTTCTCGAGCGCGGCCATCCGGTGACGGCGGTCGACATCGACGTGAGCGGCCTGGCGGATCTGCAAGGGCATCCACGGCTCGATGTCGTCGAGGCGGATCTGGAGAACGCGCCCTGGCCGCTGCCCGGCCGAGGTTTCGGGGTGGTGGTCGTGGCCAACTATCTGTGGCGGCCGCTGTTCCCGATGATCCTCGATGCCGTGGATGCCGGCGGCATGCTGCTGTACGAGACCTTCGCGCTCGGCAACGAGGCTTACGGCCGCCCGACCGATCCCGACTTTCTCCTGCGGCCCGGCGAGCTGCTCGAGGCGGTTCGCGGCCGCCTCCAGATCGTCGCCTACGAGCACGGCCACGTCGGCCGCCCGCGGCCGGCGATCAGGCAGCGCCTCTGCGCGGTGCGCACCGACCGGCCCGTGTACCTATGCGGCGGGTCTTAGGGTCACGACTCAATGTTCAGAGCCAGAAGATGACGACGGCAGCAATGCATATTGCCGAGAAGAACGGGTGAGCGGAGCGATCGTAACGCGTGGCGATGCGACGCCAGTCCTCAAGCCTGCCAAACATGATCTCGATCCGGCCGCGCATCTTGTAGATGTGGAAATCCCAATAAGATGGATGACCGATATGCGGGCATTCGGGAAATCGCTGCTAAAAGGCGATTGGTCATTGGTTCCGTGCCAAGGCCAAGTTTACCCCGAGTGTAATGAGCACGCCCCCACCAAGCCTTTGAAGCGCGAGGACGAAGCGTTCCGAAGAGCGCAGCTTGGTCGCGACTGCATGCGACATCTCGATCGGGATGGCATCTGTCACGCTGAACATCGCATTTACGATCACCCCGAGAACAACGATCTGCGCCCAGATAGGGAGTTCTGCAGATGAGTCCGTGAACTGCGGCAGGAAAGCGAGGTAGAAGATCGCCGACTTGGGGTTCATAGCTTCCACGATGACGCTATCGCGTAGAGCCTTCCGCGCCGTTGGCGCGGGCGGCTCGCGAGGTGCCGATACCAACGATCGCGCGCCTCTCAGGTACTTGATGCCGAGCCAGATCAAGTAGGCCGCTCCGACGAGCTTCATCACCGTGAAGAGCGCAGGCACGACAGCGAGCAGTGTCGACACGCCGAATGCGGCGGCTGCGACATGTCCGAGACCAGCAATATGGAAACCGAGAGCCGACCACCACCCGGCCTTCCGGCCCGACGCAAGCGTCTGAGCAGCAGCGTAGAACATCCCAGGCCCAGGCACGCAAGCGAAGACCGCTGAGGCCAGAAAGAACGGGATCAGAAGGTCTGTTGATGGCATGGGGGCAACTCCATGATCTGGCCGCCCAGTGTCGCGCATCAACCATCATGTCCGAGGGCGGCGAATCGTCGCCCGCAGGGCATTTGTTCCTTTCGATCAAGACCTCGAACGTCCGCAAGGGCTCGAAGCGGTCGTGACGATCTGCCGGATTAGTAGGTCCTGAGCCTAGTTGTGATTGCTATGAAGGTTGTTCATCCGGAGCAGGCCTGGAAGACTGATGGTTGTCCGCCATCAGCGCCCGAGCCGGAGCCCCGGATGAACCGGCACAAGAATGCGCGCACGACGCCGCATAGTCGACTCCTGATGGTCCGGCACATGCTCGATCAGGGGCAACCAGCAACCCGGGTCGCCGCCGACTTCGGCGTCAGCGAACGGACGGTGCGCAAGTGGCTGGCACGGTGGCGGGCGGGCGGCGAGCCGGCCCTCAACGACCGGAGCTCGGC
>JBOHKK010000176.1:0-12285 GCA_050729115.1 Geminicoccaceae bacterium
GTGGTACCCGGTCGAGTACGACAAGGTGCGCCCTTCTCCTCCCCCGATGGCGGCTCTCCCGCCTGCTGGGGCAACGCGGCGGGAGGACCTGATTTTCGCTGCATCATGCTTCCCGGCATGGCATGCCTCTCTCCCTCGAGCGCCTTAGCTTGGACTACCCCTCACCATCCTTTTCAGCTCGAGGAGGAGCTGCGGTAGCTCACACCCGCGGCCGACGAGCAGGTTCGGCGTATTTCAACAGCCGGGACGTTTTGAGGGCGTGACATAACCTGATCCTCACGTCGGAAAGCGTGGGTGCAGGTTCCCGATCGGAGGAACTGCCCGACCCAGCCCAAGTAGTGGGAGCGCGACGGGTTCGCGTCCGTGCGTCCAGTCTCCGTGGGGGACGATGCCGCGCGGTTCTACCGGCTGAATCCTTAGTCCCAAAGCGAAGGACGACTTGTTTGGGCGTACGCCCAAAGAACACTTGCCGCGTGACCCGGCGGCAACAGCCGAAGCTCGGTTTAATACCAACCCCACAGGGTCGGTATGACCTCATCCCCCAACTTTGACCATAGCCCGATGCCGTGAGCGGCGCGTTCGTGTGGGCGTGGGACATGAACCCTCACGTTCGCGGCTCCGCGCCCCGCCGCACCAAAGTCTCACGCGCCTGCGCGACGGGGCTTTTCTGCGTTTGCTGATGCTGGACCGGCGCCGCCGGCAGCCTCGATTTGGCGGGGCGCCTGGCCCGCGGTGAAGGTCCTCCACACTTGGCGATATATTTCCTCCAGATTGCGAGCGAAGCGTCGCCCGTCACACAGCGGGGAGGCCGCCATGCGAGCGCGCTGCTCCCGCCGCAGGGCCGCGAGACGTTTAGGGTCCACCGCCAGCGACGCGGCAATCTGCACATAGTTACCGGCATCCCGCGCTACCCATTCCGTCCGCCCGATCGCTGTCAGCAACGTCTGGCTTTGCCGCGAGACTGGCCGGCTGCGGGGCCAAGTCACGACTGGTAGCCCCATCCAGAGAGCCTCACAGGTCGTGAGGCAGCCCGAGAAGGGGAACGGGTCGAGAGCAATGTCGACCTCAGAGTATTCGCCCAGCACGCCTGCATCCGTCCTTGAGCCGCGGCGAAGCTCGAGCCGGGAGAGATCCAGACCACGTCTCGAGAAGGCGTCGCCAAGGCGCGCGCGCTCGTTCGGGTCGGCAAGCGTCCGCCAGTTGAGCAGCAGCCTGGAGCCGGGCACAGCCTCCAGCACTCGCACCCAAAGGTCGATCACCCCCCTGTTGACCTTGGCGAGACTGTTGAAGCTGCCGAAGGTGACGTAGCCACGCTCCAGCACCGGGGAGTCGCTGACTGGGGGCGCATAATCCGGGGCGGCATAGCACCAGCGCACATCGGGAAGCCGGACGATGCGTTCGACGAACCAGCGTTCCTGATCGACCGGCAACTGGATCGGATCCCAGAGACTGTAATCCATGAGCGAAACGCTGTGACAGTAACCTACCCAATGCACCTGCACAGGCGAGGGTCGAAGCCTGAAGCAGCCGAGCCGGTTACCTGCGGTGTGGCCTGCAAGGTCGGTGAGGATGTCGATGCCATCGGCCCGAATGAGCTCGGCGAGCCGCCGGTCGGAGACCCGGATTGTCGAGCGCCAACCGCAGGCGTGTGCCCGCAGGCGCTCAGTCAGCGCGTCCTCCCGCAGGCGTCCCGAGTAGCAGATATACTGCACGACACCGGGATCCGCTGCAGCTAGCACCCGATCAAGGAAGTACCCCACCGGGTGGCGCCCGAAATCCGCAGAGACAAGTCCGACCCGGAGCGGCTTGTCCGGATCGCGCGAATTCGAATACGTGGTGAAAACGTCAGGCAACGGCGAGTGGCGCTCGCCCCAGAGCCGGTGCGCTTCGGCCAGGGCCGCGTCGCCCTGCGCGGGATCATAATTGAGGCAGAAGAGATAGTTGCTATACGCATCAGGCATATTTGGGCTTAAACTCAGAGCCTCCTGATACGCGGCGAGCGCCTCGGCAAAACGGGCCTGATCCTTGAATAGATTACCCCGGTTGAGGTGCGCCCCGGCAAAGTCCGGTTTGATTAGGAGCGCCCTGTCATAGGCGGCGAGCGCCTCGGCAAGCCAGCCCTCATCCCTGAGGACGTTGCCCCGGTTGAGGTGCGCCTCGGCAAAGTCCGGTTTGATTAGGAGCGCTCTGTCATAGACGGCGAGCGCCTCGCCGAGCCGGCCTTGCCTATTGTGCAAGACGCGCCCGAGATTGAGAAGAGCGTCGGCATAGCGGGGATTGAGCTCCAAGGCGCGTTGATAGGACGCGATGGCTTCCCCGAGCCTGCCCTGATCCCTCAGAGCGTTGGCAAGGTTGAAGTGCAGCTGGGCAAGAAATTTGTTCTGCACGTTCCGGCTGTCCTGCCTGTTCATACTCAAGAGCACACTTCCAGGCGCGGGCGGGTCATTGCGCTCCATGAAATCCGGACCCCCTTGCTCGGTCAAGGCTGGTGAGTGCTGGAAACTTTGGGCTGGGGTGCAGCCGGCGGGCGGCCGATTGAGGCCTGGTATTCGGCGTCGAGCTCGGCGTTGATGGCCTCGAGCTGGCGGCGCTCGAAGGCGGTCACCGGCAGACCGCGCCAGCGCTCGGCGGCCCGGATCATGGCTGCGTACAACAGCTTCAGCACCGCCTTCTCGCCGAACGCGTTGGGGATGATCTTGAGCCGCCGGCGCTCTTCCAGGAACAGGCGCTCGAGGAGATTCGTGGTCCTGAGCGCGCGCCGATGGGTGATCGGGAAGCGGCAGATGGGCGATGCAGGCCTCGAAATCGTCTTGGAACCAAGCCACGGCGCTGGGCAGCTCGCGCTGATAGTCGGCGTCCAGGCCGTCGCGCAGCTCCCGGGCGATCGCCCGGGACGGCGCCTGGTAGCAGGCGCGCACCCGCTCCTTGAACTCCGGCCAGGCGGGCTCGGGCACCTTGACCGCGAGGTTGCGCATACGGTGCACGAGACAGCGCTGGCGGGCGGCGCGCGGGAAGCACTCCTCGGCGGCGCGGATGATCCCGGGCGCGCCGTCGGTGACCACCAGCAGGTGGTCGTTCAGGCCGCGGGCCCGCATGTCCTGGAAGAAGGCCCGTACGGTCTCGACGTCCTCGCGCGAGCCGGCCATCAGGTGCAAGAGCACCTTGCGGCCCTCGTTGGTGAAGCCCCAGGCCGCCAGCACCGGCTCGCGCTTCTGCCCCGGCCGGATCCGCTCGGCGATGCCGTCGATCAGCAGGTAGGCGACGTCGTACTCGCCCAGGTCGCGGGTCGCAAACTCCCGGTAGTCCGCCCACAAGCGCTCGCCGAGCTCGCTCACCGCCGTGCGCGACAGCAGCAGGCGGCCGCTCTCGTCCTTGAAGGCGTCCTCGATGTCGCGCACCGAGAGCCCGCGCCAGGAGTTCCACTGCCAGAGCCTCGAGCGCTTGGCTGTGCCCCTTCAGATGGTCGCGGATCGCGGAGCGGAACGGCAGCTCGCGACCTGTGATCTGCGGCACCGCATAAGGGATCGCGCCCTCGGCCGTCTTCAGCTGCGCCTGGCGGTAGCCGTTACGATAGCCCTGGCCCGGCTCGGCTCCGCGTTCATCGTAGTCGCGGCCCAAGGCATCTCGGCCTTCCGCCTCCAAAGCTTCTTCCACGATCAGCTGCGCCGCCAGCTTGATCAGCTCGGTCCGCCCGGCGCTCGAACCGAGCCGGCCATCGATCACTTCACGCAAGGCTTCCCGGGTGCGCTCCGATGCTGGTACTCTTCGCTCCATGGGGCGCTTTCTCCGCTTGGGCCGGCCACCGCCGAGCCCGGATCACTTCCACCCGGAAGGATGCACCCCACCCCGCTTTTCCAGCAATCCTAGGACTTCACCGCCGGACGTCGACGCGGTCTATATCACCGGCGCCTCGGAGGGCGGGCCTGATCGCAACGGGGCCGTGCGGGTCGTGGACCCAGAGGTGCTCGAGGCCATTCACGAGTTGGACCGGTCCTTGCCGATGTGCCGATCGTGCTGCTATCCGATCACGACGACGTCGAAGAGGTCGCGAAGGGGATTCGTCAGGGAGTGCGCGGTTACGTCGCCACCAAGCTCGAGCTGGCGGAGCTAGCAGCCGCCATCTACTGCGTGGAAGCCGGTGGTGGTGGTCGAGAGAACGCTGTCGGAGGGTCTGACCCCGCGCGAGATGGAGGTCGCCGCACGGTTGCGGCAGGGCAAGCCGAACAAGGTGATCGCTCATGAGCTCGAAATCAGCGAGAGCACCGTCAAGGCCTTCGTCCGGCGCATTCTGATCAAGCTCCATGCGCTCAATCGCACCGAGGTCGCTACCTGACCGAGGGGCAGTTCGACAGCATTCAGGCCACCTTCAATGCCCGTCGGGCGCGGTCACTCGCCAGCCGTCCGGCCCAGACGGCCGAGCGGGCTCGGGCGGGCGGCCCCGACGAATCGGCGCGGATCCGGCGGAGCATGCCCCCGTGACGACGGTCGATCCTGGAGGGGATCGCGGCGCAAGCGGGCGCCATCAAAAAGCCGGAAGGTTGAAGCGGATCGGCAGTGAAGCGCGGACCGCATAGTCCGGTGCGTCATCGGTCAAGCCAATATCGGCGGCAATGTCGAGCAGCACGCCCTGGCCAAGTACCACCGAAGCGCCGAAACTGGCCGTTCCGACCACTTGGTCAGACCCGTTGATACCCTGGCCGTCAAATCTCGTGCTGTCGATGAAGCGCTGTGCGAGCGCAAGGCGAAGCGAACTCGACGGACTGGCCGCCAGCACTGTCCCGATGGCAAAGCCGAGCTCGTCACCCGGTTTCACATCGTTGTTTTCAAAGGCGGTTTCATAAGAGACTTCGCCGATGAAAGCGAGCGGATCCTGACGCTTGACTGCATTCAGCGAGCCGCGGAGCTCGTTGAAGCCGCCGCCCAGCAGAACGTCGTTGTCGCTGGTCTTCCCGGTGTCGGTATCCCAGGTGATCCTAGCGACCAGGTCCGGCCACCAACCGCCATTCTCACGCAGCAGGGTTTTGGCCACACCGACCCTCAGGTCGCCGAAGCCATGGCCACTGCCGTCGACCTGCTGACGCGGTGTGCCGCCCACCTTGGTTACCGCGGACTGATCCACATAACGATAGGGAACACCGATTTCGAACTGCGAGTCGAAGGGCATGCCGACCCGTAGAATCTGACCGCTCTCGAATTCATTACGACGAAGATCTTGCTCCGCGACGAAAGTCGTCCCGTTTTCGGTGAACAATACGGGTATTTGGGCTTCCCGCCTGGTGTAGCTGAAGCTAGGCTCGATCTCGGCCTGTCCCAATGGCAGCAGCAACACGCCGGTCTGCACCAGCGTTCGCTCAAGCGCGCGATCGATCTCCTCCTCGACCACCTCGAACTGGCCCGGTTGCACCGGCGCGTTCGCGCCCCCACCACCTTGATCCCGGCTGGCCGGCGCCGCTTCACCTGAGGGCGCCTGCGCTACCGTGGTCTCCTGCGCACCTGATCGCGGAGGTGACGCAGCCCCGACCGAAGGATTGGTTCCGGGCGCTCCGGCTACGACCCGATCGAGGTCACCGCTCGAAAGTACGACCTTCCGCTCGAGTTCCTCGACGCGGGCGAGCAGATTCGCGATCACGGCATCCCGCTGCTCGATTGCCCGTCCCAGCTCCCGGGTCGAACCGCGCGCTGGACCGGGGCCGGGGAGCGCCAGGCTTTGCGCGGCCGTTCCCCCGGACACGTCGATCACCACGATGCGATCGCTTTCCAGGCTGAACGAATGGATACTGGCGTCCGGCGCGACGCGCAGCACGACGCGCCGGGTCACTGTGCCACCCTCGGCCCAGGCCTCGATCACCCGTCGGCCGAAGCCATTTCGCAGCCGCGAGAGATCGATCCTGCCCGGCCGGCCGAACGCGACTACGACTTGGTCCGCACGATGCGTCACATCGTGCTCGATCGCGTCCGGCCATTCGAACACGACCCGCTCGAAGTCGCCGTGATCGCCGACCCGCACCGCGACGTCCGGCGTGGCGCCGCCGCTCGGCTGCGACGGCGCGTCCTGGATGGCGCGCCCAGGATCGCGGCTGCCTGGATCATAGCCGCTGGAGCCGACTCGAGAGCGCCGCGGCCCGTCTTTCTCGACCGGCCCCCGCGACGACTTGGCGCCCGGCATTGCTTCAAGGTCGATTTGGTTCGGCGGCATGATCGTCTCGGTGACGATCGGCTGGCTTGACGAGGAGATCTGGCTCGGTTCGTCGGCAGGGGCGGGCCACCCCGTCAGAGCGAACACGAAAGCCAGCACAGCCTCGAGTGACACGATCCCTGGTGCCACTTTGGATTGCCTCGCGTGCGGCCGATTCATGGCATGCTCCCGCAAGCCGGGATCAGTTTTCACCACTGTCCGAAGACATCGGTTGTCCCGACGGCCCGAAGTGAGAAGGCCCTGGTCGGCGCTCATCGCAGCGACACGAAATCGGTCGGACGAGGCGCCAGCCGATTGGGCGGCACAGTGCCGTCGGCCTGCGCAACGACGAAGCCGACCTTGCCAAACTCAGGGTAGGTGAGCCAGGCGGCCTCGAAGTTCGCCGCCAGCATCGTGTGGTTCCCGAAGGCCGGATCAGCCACCAGCACGCGATTGCCGAGAGCGCCGCGGAAGACCACGAAGTGGTTGTAACCTGTGAACCTGACGGGCACCATGATAGGTGCCCGCTTAGTCAGGTCCTCGAGGGTGAGCTTCCCGTACCCGATCCCTTGATAGCCGCGCTGCTCGACGTAGCGCTTCAGGTCGAGGAGCGAAAACCCCTGGCGGGCACGGACGAGCGAGGGATTGTCCAGGTACTCCTCGCGCTGGATCAGCCCCTTGGCGATCTCCCTCTCGGAGACCGGATCGCCATGCTGATAGTTGAGGAGGGTCGCGAGCGCCGCCGCCCCGCAGCTCAAATCCCACTGCTGCACAACGACCCGGTCCTGGCGCATCTCCAGGAGCGACTTGACCTGGCCGAAGCCGTCAGCGGCTTGAACCGGCATGCCTGGAAGCGCGCCCATCAAGACCAAGACCAGGAGCACAGGGTACCCCGACGGGGCTCTGGACGGTCTCTTCATGGTCCTTCTCCGGCACTGGCCACGCCGCGGTCCCCGGCAAGCGCTGACATCAGGATGGCGGGACGGATCAGGCTTTCGGCAGAACCTCCATCTCACCGGCGCATTCTGACGGTCTCGAGAAGTCACCGCAGACCCGGCCAAGCGAGGTAGCCGTTGAGCGCAGAGGCGGTGGCCACGACCTGCGGTGACCCGCTCAAGCAGACCCCACAAACCGCAATTCCGACGCTAGTCGCCACCGCCACCTGTGCGGTAGCGCCGCTTTCAACGACGAAATCGTCCAGGTGCACGTGGACGTCGGGGATGTGGAGCACGATCACGCTGAGGCTGGGCAGGTTCAGGTGAACGACACCCGCGGCCGTGACCGCGTCCATCTGCGCGGCGGTCAGCACCTGCGGGTCCGCTTTGGCGACGAATGGCGCCAGTGCGGCGGACATGGCGCCGAGCGCCAGTACGAGGGCAATTCCTTTCATGGTCTCCTGTCCTTGATGTCGGAAGCCCACGACGACGCCAGCGACAGCAGCCCTCCGGCGGGCCAGCAGGCGATGAGCCTGAAAGAGGAAGCCATGGCGCCCCATGCCGGGACACGGGACGCCATAGCCGTCAAGCCGTCGCGCCTACGGCAGTGTCGCGGCAGCCTGGGATGCTGAAGACGACGCCCCAGGGAAGAAGACCGAGACTGCGAGGCCGGTGGACTCAGCCTGTGCCGCAGCGAACTCGCTGCCGATGACCATCGTCTGGGTCACCGCCGCCGTATCGGACACCAGATCGCCCAGCGTAGCTGCGCCTCCCATGGCGGCTGCAGCGCCGGAAGCGGTCACGCCATCCATCTGAGCGTCGGACAGCTTGACCGGTTCGGCAGCGCCCGCAGCGGTGGCGGATGCGAGCAGCGCCGCGCCCGCGAGGGCAGAACAGATGCCAGTCTTCATGTTACGAACTCCTTCTTCGAAAACCCATGCGTCAAGGACCGCGCCCTCACTCCGCGAGTGAAAGCGAGGATGCCTGCGCACCCGACTGCACCAGGTTGATCGTCGTCGCCTGGCTACTCTCGGAATCCACCACCGTGACCGCGGCCAAGGCAGCCGTCTCAGTGAAGGCCAAGCTGCCCCCAATAGCGTCTGCGAGGGCTTGCGCCATCGCCGAGCCCGCAGCCGTCACCCCGTCCATCTGCTGATCGCTGAGTTGCACCGGCTCTCCCGCCGATGCGACATTCGCCAGGATCAGAAACGGCGCCGCCCCCAAAGCGGCCTTGATCGTCCTTTTCATCGACTCCTCCTTTCGTTGCACTCTTGCACCATCGGTAGTTCAGTTCAGGCGGTCACGTGCTTATTGCCGGCTGCGCTCATGGACCGCCCAGCAGGAATGCGCCGGTGTGGCCGGATACTACGGTGAAGCCCCCACTGATCTCGCCGGACAGAACGGCGAGCGTCCAGTTGATGGAGCTGCCGACCACGAATGTGCCGTCGACCGAACCAGCTGTCGAAACGCTGGTGGCGCTCGAGGCGCCTTCTCCAGCCCCGACGCCGACGGCGGTTCCGGACGCCGCTCCGACCTGAGTAGAGATCGCCGGATCGGAGCCTTGGGCGGAGAATGCGGCGACGGCAGAGTTGGTGTTGGTGAAGTTGAACGCGCCAGACGCCGTTGCCGCACTTAGCGCGCCGACTTCAATCGCCCCCGCCGTGACGGCATCCATGTCCTGCGGGGTCAAGATCGTTGGTCGCGCTTCTGCAAGCTCCGGCGCCGACAGCGCCACACAGAGACCAAGGACTGTATAAAGCGCTTTGGGCATTCGTGTCCTCCCCCTGAGGTCAGGCCTCGCATCTGCGAGCGGAATAGTCGCTGTCTCACGACTCTCGCCGTCTTGCAGGGTGCAGTAAAAGCGCAGACGTTCGGCTCGTAAATCATCAATTCTTTCTAATCATTCAGCGGAGCAGTTGTAACCAGCACGTCCTAACACCGACGAATTATAATTTTCGCCGGCATCAATCAGGTGGGTCGACGGAAGGGGTTGTGCCGATCGAGGCATTAATGCGCGTCGCGATGAGAGCGGTGGCCGATGAATCGGATGGTCTTAGGGGACCCCAGCGAAGCTCGCAGGGCCACGCTTCTGGAGTAGGGAGTGGGCTGGTACACCTGAAGTGCGCTGTCAAATTCGTGCCCAGCCGGATTGAGACCACTGATACCCAGCGGTATCGACAGGAGTTATTGGAGAGTGTAGCGCTCTTCGCGCAGCCGAAGGCGAGATGGAGACCCGCGACTTCACGAAACTGCGGTGCACACGGCTGCGAAGAAGCTGCAGCGTGCCGGGCCAAAGGCGCTCGAGGGCAGGTCGACCACAAAGCGCGTCAGGGCGAACGGCCCGATCACCAGCCCGACGGCGAGGAATCCGGCCACCGGTCCGACCCCACGACGATGGATCAGTGGCACGATCAAGCCAGCGGCGGCCGCTTCGGTTCGTGCCTCGACCAGGCGGACCGTCGCTTCTGGTGGTGGACGGCTTGCAAACCGGAGAGCTCCGAGAATTCCGGCGTGCCACCGAGAGCGCTCGGCGCAGCGGCCTCGGCGCCCGGGAAGCGTTCCCCCACAAGGATGCTTGGCCACCCGAGGAGCAGTCGTTGTCGGTCCATCTGCTCAACCTAAGATATAAGAAATGGAGAAGAGTATCAACCGATAATTCAGGCCCCCTCCTTTTTGCTCATGTTTTGCGGCGACATTTTTCGACTTGGAGTAAGATCAGAAGTCGGCTAACATTTGGATTGCAACTTCGGATGGGGGCCATGTCTAGTCCGACTCAGCTCAGCGAGAAACGTCCACCGTTTCCGATGAGTCTGCAGGCCTTTGAGACCAGGACCCGCGGCGACGAGGGTCGGGTTCCGATTCTCCTGGTCGATTCGCGGCCGTTGACACGCGAGTGGCTGGCCAAGTGGCTTCAGGAGGTTTTAGGGGATTTCCATGTCACCGCCGTCGCCGGTCCCGAGGATGTCGGCGAGGAAGATCGCCGCGGCGACGCGGAACTCACTATCCTTAACGTCGGCCCAGCGGCCGCCGCCGACCCCGAGATTGCCGACGAGATAGGCCTCTTGCGCCGTCTGCTCCCGGATGTTCCGATCGTCCTGTTTGCCGAGCGCGAAGAGATCGCCCAGGTCGCCGCGGCGATCCGCCAGGGAGTGCGCGGCTACATCACGTCGACCCTGAGCCCGGAGGTGGTAGTCGCAGCGCTTCGGCTCGTCCGGTCAGGCGGCACGTTTGTTCCCGCCAGCGTAGTTCTACAGGCAGCTGAGCACAGGCAGCGCCCGGAGCAGGAGCCGGCGCCGCGGGTTGTCGGCAAAGAGCTTGACGATTTTACCCCGCGCGAGTTGGAGGTCCTTGACTGTCTTAGGCGGGGCATGTCGAACAAGATGATCGCCTACGCTTTAGATATTTGTGAGAATACGGTCAAGGTCCACGTCATGCATATCATGAGGAAGCTTCAGACGACCAACCGAACCCAAGCTGCCCTGCGTGCGCGCTGCCTCTTGGGCGATGAAGAGTCCTGAGGCAAGGATGTCGCGGCTCGCGGCGCCAGACCACTCGAGCAGTTCAGGGCGTCTCAAATAGGCCCGCCCTACAGCGTGCCTTCGTTCGCCTCTGCTTCATTATAGCGCTCTTCGTCTTCTTCATTAAAATCGAATCTGACCCGACAGATCACCAACTCGCCCAAATCGATCGTGTAAATGACCGCGATTCCGGGAATGGTGAGCGGGCCATTGTGGCTTTGCTTGTAAAGAAAAAACGACGTGTCGCTGACAGGGATCGGCAATCCGGCGCTCGGATCTCGGGTAAGATGCCATTCTAGAGCCGCGTAGGCCTCGTCGATACGAGGGTTTAGCTTTGTGAGCTCTTCAAGCTCATCAAGTTCCGGATCGCCTATGCCGCGGCGCACGTGCTCGACCGCCCAATCCATGTCTCGCTTGAGGATTTCCGCACTTCGCGCCGCGAAGACCGTGTAGTACGGCAGCGTCTCCCCGATCTGCGCCAGCTTCCAAACCTGCTCGTCCGCCGCGAGGTCGACCGTCAACCGAGCGTCTCGGAAACAAATGGTCTCGATGAGCGAGTCAACGACGCTGATCTCAGGCGCGGTGAACATCGAAAGGTCCGGCTCGAAGCGGGCGAAGTACTGCATCAAGCTGCCGCCGTGGGACCACTCACGCGTTGAGAGCGCGCCCTCCTTCTCAAGCTCCACAACGAGTGGCGCGAGAGTCTTGGCAACCGCCCCGTACTGTTGCTTTAGGTAGGTCGCGCCGGCGATTGGCTGTCCGGTCCTGAGGTACCAGATACGCTCGGCGTACCAGAGCACCTTGTTAAGCTTCACGGTCCCCAGAAGCCTGGGGTCCTCACATCTCCAGCAGATGTAGTGGACGAGCGCCTTGAACTTGACACGATTGAACCTCGTCCTGTAGCTCGCGGGGCGCTTTGGCGTGAGTGCTGCCATAACGCAGTCTATCCTCCATTCCTACGGTCATCCGAACAACACCAACGCACAGCACATCCCTACCACAACGCGGCCGGTGACTGAAGGAAATTTGCTAGGAAGCCACCTGCCTCCTCGGGGTCCGACGGCTGCGCGGCACCGCCCCGGCTAACACCGGTATGGTAGTGCAACCGTAACCCGAAAATCCGACTTTAGACTCCCTGAACGGCAAAGCCACAGCGGCGCCGAGCTCGAGCACGGCGCTGACGCCGTCGGGCCAAAGCACCACTCGGCCGTGTTTATCCCCACAACTCCCCTCTGCTGGAATCCGATGGAGGGTGCCACCCATCTGAAGGACATTCAGGACTATTCGCTCTCGACCTGGACGACGTCGAGGTCCTGCAGATGCTGGTGTTCGCGTCGGCCACGCCCGTAGTGCCGGAAGCGAGCAGGCCGATTGCAGCGGCGGTGGCCGCGTTGGCGAGCACCCCGTTAGTCGGAATGACGGCGGCAAGGTTGAGCAGCCCGGCCGTGCGTACGCCATCTGATCCTCGCTCATCTTCCGACGCTCGTTCTGCGGCTCTGCCATGACCGCCGTGGTCACGAGTCCCAGCGCCAGCGCTGAAAGAAGAAGGCGGCTAGTGCACTGACGCAATCATAAGAGTCCCAATTGGGCGAGGGGTATGGTACCGTGCCGGGATGCGCAAGGGGATCGAGATCGAGGTTACCGTCGGGGATCGTGC
>JBOHKK010000177.1:0-12267 GCA_050729115.1 Geminicoccaceae bacterium
CCCTCCCAACCACCCACCGATGGTACCCTTGGGGTGGTTGGGAGGGGGAGCGGGCCGGTGCGAGCTGATCGAAAAATGCGCTAGTCGAACGGGTCCTCGTCCAGCGGCCAGATCGGGCGCTTGACGCGGGTGTAGGGCACCTGGCGCGGGTCGCGCGGGATCGGGCCGCCGCCGTCGACGTAGAGGACTTCCTTGGCGAGCGGCGCGAACGCGGCGTGGAAGTGGTTGGTCGACTTGACAGAGATCAGCCGCTTGGCCTCGAGGTCGATGCCGAGGCCGGTGAACAGGTCGGCGCCGAGCGCCTGGGTGCGATTGCCGATCAACGCGACCTCGATGCCGCCGAGCTCGATCGCCGCGGCGTCGCCGAGCGGCACCGAGCCGCCCGCGAAGGTCTGGGTCGCGCCGCGCACCAATCTTCTCACCTCGACCTCGGCGTCGATCGGCTGGCCCGAAGCCGGTGCGGTCTTGCCGCCGAAGCGCAGCCGCAGCCGGTTCCCCTCCCCGGCCGCGAAGCAGAAGCGCACCGCGATCGGGTCCCACATCGGCCCGAACGCGACGCCCGTGGCTCCGCGCTCGATCAGGCGCCTCAGGACCGGCGTGCTGTCGCCGGGAGCGCCCCCGCCCGGATTGTCGGTCGGATCGGCCATGACCACCCGGCCGTCGACGTCGAGCGCCCGATCGATCGCCTCGTCCGGGCGGAGATAAGGCGGTGCGGTCCTGCCGCGCATGGCGAACAGCTCGCGCCCCAGCTCGGCGGCGAGCGCGTCGCCATGCTCCTTCCGAGCGTCGGTGATCACCAGGATGCGCGCGCCGACGTCGGGCACGTCGGCGTAGGGAAAGCCGTGCGCGATCGAGATCGAGAGCACGCCGTCCCTGCCTTCGAGCGCCTTGATCTTGTCGACGAAGCTGCGCATCGGCTCGCGGGTCGTGGGGAAGCTCGCGATCATGCGGCACTCGAACGTCGAGCTCACCGGCCTGATCTCGCCGCGAATCGTGCGCAAGGTCAGATCGACCACCTCCTCGGCGCGCTCGACCGTGTCGGTGTGCGGGAACTCCTTGAAGCAGATCAGGATGTCGGAGGCCGCGACCCGCTTCTCGGTCAGATGGCAGTGCGGGTCGTGCTCGACGCCGATCGCCACGACCGGCCCGACGATGGCGCGCACGCGGGCGATCAGGTCGCCCTCGCAGTCGTCGTAGCCGTCGGCGACCATGGCGCCGTGCAGCCCGAGCAGCACGCCGTCGACCGGCATCGCCGCCCGCAGCTGGTCCAGGACCTCGTCGCGCAGGTGCTCGTAAGCCGCCTGGCTCACGGTGCCGGACGGCTCGGCGAACGAGCATGAGCCCTCGACCGGCCAGAGAGTTCGTGCCGCAGCTGCAGGAGGTGGTCGAGGGGATCGGCCTCAGCCATCCGCCGACCGCGCTGCTGGGCGTCGCGCTGCTCGCCGGGCTCGTGATTCTCGGCCGATTCGCCCCGGTCGTGCCGGGCGCGCTGGTCGCCGTCGTCGCCGGCAGCGCGGCGGCCGCGATCTTCGACCTGCGGGCGCTCGGGGTGGCCGTGACCGGCGAGCTGCCGAGCGGGCTGCCCGCACCGCGCTTCGAGGTGTTCGAGCCCGCCGTGTACCGCAGCCTGGTCCACGACGCCGCGGCGGTCGTGCTGATCAGCTTTGCGAGCGGCATGCTGACCGCCAAGAGCTTCGCGCGCCGCAGCCACACCGAGATCGATGCCAACCAGGAGCTGATCGCGTTCGGCGCCAGCAATCTCGTCTCAGGGTTCGCCCAGGGCTTTCCGGTCACCGGTGCGGACTCGCGCACCGCGGTCAACTATGCGGTCGGCGGCAAGAGCCAGCTGGTCAGCATCGTCGCGGCCGCGACGATGCTGTTCGCCCTGGTCTTCCTCAAGGGGCCGCTTGCCCTGGTGCCCACTGCCGCCCTGGCCGCGGTCATCTTCGTGTCGGCGATCGGCCTGTTCGACCTCACGGGGCTGCGCGATCTCGTCCGGATGAGCTGGCGCGAGGGCCTGCTGTCCGTCGGCACCACATTGGGGGTGCTGGTTCTGGGCGTCCTGCCTGGCGTCATGCTCGCGATCGCGCTGTCGCTTGCCTGGCTGCTGATGGTCGCCTCGCGGCCCCAGGATGCCGTGCTCGGGCGCGTGCGCGGCGTCCGTGGCTTTCACAGCGTGGCGGACTATCCTCAGGCGAGCACCGTGCCGGGCCTGCTGCTTTACCGCTTCGAAGCCAATCTCGTATTCTTCAACGTCGACTATTTCGGCGAGCGTCTGCACGCTGCCATCGAGGCTGCCAGGACTCCGGTCGAATGGGTCGTCGTCGATGCCAGTCCCATCAACTGGATCGATGCGACTGCGCTCGGGCGCCTTCACGAGCTGCGCAGCGAGCTGGCGGAGCGGGACATCACGCTCGGCTTCGCGCGGGCCAAGCTTTCGCTCAACCGGGCCTTCAACCCGAGCTGGGTCGCAGAGCGTCCCGGCATGGGATTGCGCAGGTTCCCGACCCTGAAGGCTGCGGTGCACGCTTTCGAGCGGCAGAAGCTGGGCGCCGATGAGGTCCAGGCGGCGCCAGCGAAAACCGATGAGCCGGTCTGATCCGCATCGCGGCTGGAGCGGCATCTTGGCGCACCCGCGCTGGTCGAATATAACGCCCGCGCCACTGTTTAGGCGGGGTGGTCGGAGCCGACCGCCCCCACTTCCGTGCGTATCGTTCAACCAAGCACCGTCCCTGGAACCCCATGAAACTCAGTCGCCGCCAAACGCTGCTCGCCACGAGCGCGTCCGTCCTCGTGAGTCTGCTCGACCGCCGCCTTGCTCGCGCCGCCACCGGCGAACCGCGCTTCGGGCCGGCCCAACCGTTCGATTTCGAGTGGCTGAAGCGCGAGGCCCGGGCGCTGGCCGGGCAGCCCTACCGGGAGCCGGAGATTCGCCATCCCGAGCTTCTGGAGACCATCGACTACGACGCCTATCAGCAGATCCGCTTCAAGCCGGAGCGGGCGCTCTGGGCCGAGGGTGGCGCGCCGTTCCCGGTGCAGTTCTTTCACCTCGGCCGCTACTTCAAAGCGCCGGTCGGGATGTACGAGGTCGCGAACGGCAGCGCCCGCGAGATCCTCTACTCGACCGACTACTTCACCTTCGGCGAGACCCGCCTGGACGAGCAGCTGCCGGGTGACATCGGCTTCGCCGGCTTTAGGGTGATGGACGGCCGCGGGCTGCCGACCGACTGGCTGGCCTATCAGGGCGCTGCCTATTTCCGCACCTCGGGCGCCTTGAACCAGTACGGCCTGTCGGCGCGCGGGCTCGCCATCGACACGGCCATGGCGTGGCCGGAGGAGTTTCCCCGGTTCACCCGGTTCTGGCTGGAGCGCACGCCGGAGGACAGCGCGCGCATCGTCATCTATGCGCTGATGGACAGCCCGAGCGTCGCCGGCGCCTATCGCTTCGACTGGCGAAACGACGGGGGGCAGGTCGCCGGCATCCGGGCGGAGCTGTTCTGCCGCAACCAGATCACGCGCATGGGGGTCGCGCCGCTCACCAGCATGTTCTGGTTCGCCGAGAGCAACCGCCATCTGGCGACCGACTGGCGGCCGGAGATCCACGACAGCGACGGGCTCGCGATGTGGACCGGCAGCGGCGAGCGGATCTGGCGGCCGCTGAACAATCCGCCGACCGTGCAGACCAGCACCTTCGTCGACGCCAACCCGCGGGGCTTCGGTCTCTTGCAGCGCGACCGCGCGTTCCACAACTACGAGGACGACGGCGTGTTCTACGACCGCCGGCCGAGCGTCTGGGTCGAGCCGCTGGACGGCTGGGGGCGGGGCGCGGTGCAGCTGGTCGAGATCCCGACCGACGACGAGATCCACGACAACATCGTCGCCTACTGGGTGCCGGAGCAGCCGGTCGAGGCCGGCTCGCAGTGGACGTTCGCCTACCGGCTGCACTGGCAGGCCGACGAGCCCTACCCGGCGACCGCGGTCGCCCGGGTCACGCACACCCGGCTCGGGCGCGGCGGCATTCCGGGGCAGCCGCGGCCCGAGGGCGCCCGCAAGTTCGTGATCGATTTCGAAGGCGGGCCGCTCGCTGATCTCGAGAAGCAGGACGAGGTCGCGCCCGTGGTCGACGTCTCGCGCGGCCGGATCGACAACGCCTATGCGTTGCAGATCGTCGGCACCCGCAACTGGCGCGCGTTCTTCGACCTCTACGCCGAGGGGCCGGAGCCGGTCGAGCTGCGCTGCTTCCTCCGGCTCGGCGAGCGGACGTTGACCGAGACCTGGCTCTATCAATACCACCCGTTCGCTTACGCGGACTTCTGATCCGCCATCCGATGGTCGAGGCCGGCCGCCGCGGCGAGAGGCCGATCAGGCAGCGCGCGCGGCGCGAGCGCGCGCCGTGCCTCGTCCTCCAGCGCCGCCTGCAGACGCGCGAGCAGCCGGTCGGCGTCGTCGGGCGAGTTGCCGACCGCGGTCGCGCCGACCCGGCCGTTCTCGGCCAGCGTGGCGAGCATGTGCAGGACGATGCCGACCTGGCGGGTCTGGTCGAAGTGCAGGCCGTGCCGGATCACGATGTCGAACAGGTCGTCCGGCGTGAACGCGCGATAGAGCGCCGATTCCAGATGATCGGAGGCGACGAAGCACTTCTCGCGGCCGCTCGGGGCGACGAACACCCCCCTCGCCTCGTCGTAGCTGCCGTCGGTCAGGAACTGCAGCGTCAGAAACGGGTGGGTCGTGCCGCCTTTGCGCAGGTTGAGCTCGATCCCATACGGGGCCCAGACGCCGTCCACCGCGCGCACCACCACGAAGTCCACGGCGAAGCGCCCGAGGACGCCCTCGCGCGCGAGCCGCGCGCCGACCTTGCTCGCCTCGCGACTGATCAGCGGCGCATACGCCGGGTCGGCCGGGAAGCGGCAGCCGAGGTAGAGCTGACCGGTCGGCCCGCCGAGCAGCTGGTCGTGCGTCGACAGCAGCTCCACCTCGGCGAGCGGCGTGACGCGCAGCTGCACGCTCGGGCTGCGAATCTCCTCGCCGACGATGCGCTCCTCGACGACGCCGCCGCGCTCCTCGAGCTTGGCGGCGTACTCCTCGAGGTCGACGTTCGGTGCCTCGAAGCGCATCGCCTGCACGCGCGCGGCGAGCGACGCCGCCTCACCGGCCGCGCCCGGGGCCGGCAGGCCCGCGAGGTCGATCACCGCGTTGCCCTCGCCCGAGACCGCCTCGTTCAGCTTGACCATCGCCTTGCCGATGCCCGGCTTCGCCTGCCGCAGATCGGCCAGCGCCTCGACGACCGCCTCGAGCGACCACAGATCCTCGCGGCCGAGCGGATGGGCCACGCCGACCTCGGCGAACAGGCGCCGGCAGCCGGACTTGGTGCCGAGCGGGAAGAACCTGGGGTCGGCGCCGAAGAGCGGAATGCCGAGGCGCAGCGCGAGATCGCGCTCCAGGAGCGTCACGACGAAGGGGACCATGTGCGCCCGCTCGGGGTCCTGGATCAGCGCGCGGATGCGCTCGAGCAGCTGGGGGCGCTCGAGCAGCTTCACCGAGAGCGGCCTGGGGCTGCGGTCCTCGGGCGCCACCATGAACAGCCGCCCGCGGGCGTGGCTCGCGATCACGCCGGGCAGAAGCCCGAGATAATAGTCGATCGTGGTCGGAAGGATGGTCTGCGAGGTGACGTAGATCATGCGGGCGCGCGGCTGGCGCAAGAGGAGCAGGAGGAACAAAAAGCGCTCCTCGTAAGCCTGCATCTCGGCACCCTTGCACTCGAACTCCAGGCTCTGCGACGGGATGACGACGATCGTCTGCTCATCCTGATTGAGCTCTCGGATCGACTTCCACAACGGCACGAGCTTGCGCTGCAGCCGCTCGAACCGGCTCGCCGCCTCGGCCTCGGAAAGGCCGAGTTGCGGCATCGGCAGATCGTCCTCGCCCGACATCGTCCTCTCCCAGTTCCCGGTTTTCCATGAATAGACTAGGCCAGATCGCAGGACCACGCCGCAGTTCTCGCGACAACGACGGCTGCGGCGCCGAAGAGGTCGACACGAGCCCATGCATACGAACGCCAGAGGCGGCCGCGGTCGCCCGCTCCGGCACACCCGGCTCGGGCGCGGCGGCATGCCGGATCAGCCGCGGCCGGAGGGTGCTCTGGCTCGATTGCGCAGGCCGACCGCGATCAGAGCATCCGGCGGAGGCGCTCCACCATCCGTCTGACCTTGCGGTTGGCATCGACCCCGTCGCGGACCGGATGCGGACCCTCAGGCGGTTGGTTCCATTCCTCGATCCTGCGATCGATCCGGTCGAGAAGCTCGAGGAACCTCGTCCTTTCCGCTGCGGCGGCGCCACGCTTCTCGACGGCCTCCAGGGCATAGTAGAGACCAACGAGCGTTGCCGGCTCGTCTCGCGCCTCCAACAGGTTCAGCTCACGCTCCAGTCCTCTGAACAGATCGTCAAAAGACGGAAACGCATTGGCCCGCGCTGCGTGCACGTAAAATACCAGTCGATCGTATAACCAAGGGCTGGTAGCCGCGCGCTTCAGCTGCCAATCCTGGGCAACGGCGGGATCGGACTTCGCTTCCGCGAGTTGCGCTTCCAGGCGCTGCTCGAGCGGATGGATCAGTCGGATCTTGCGCTCTTCCAGATCCGACAGCTCTTCGTAAAGGCGGGCGTCGTCGAACACGGGTGCAACAGGATCCCGAAGCCGCATGTAAGCCGCTTGAATGGCGTTGCGCCGCCGCTCGCACACCGCGAGCCGCCCCTCGGCATCTTCGAGCCGCCCCTCACGATCGGGCCTGAACTTGCGCTCTTCGAGCAGTTGACCGGCAATCGCCATGGCGTAGCTGTCCACGGCCGAGCTGAGGCGTTCGTAGGCGAGCTGCGCGCCCGGCGGCAGCGCTGCCCCGATGCGCGGTCTGTGCTCTTCCATCTCGGCGCGCGCGATCCGGGCCCCGGCATAGCGGTCCAGCCACCGCTGATCCGCGCAATCCTGGAACGGCTCCTGAAAGGTCTTCCGCTCGAACAGCTGCGGAAAGCGATCGAAGATCGACAGGACCGAAGCGGCTTGGACCTGAAGAACCTGAGTGGCGAAGACGTCCCAAGGGTCGGGGTCGGTCGAGTTGGTGTCGGCGGCTTCTTCCCGTGGTTGCGGATCGATATGGATCTGACCTTGAGTGCGGTCCCGATTGACATGGTCTGTGACGCGACTGAGGAGGGCCAGCGTCTCACGCTTGATCGAACCACGGTCCCGTTCGATCACGGTTCCTTGCAAGAGAGCCAATGGGCCCTCCACAGACGCCGGCGGGAGATCCAGCAACACGGGGAAGAGCGCCACCTCCACATCGCATCGGATCAGCGCCCCTGCCTCAAACAACAACCAGGGCGATGAGGAGTTCTCCGGAGTCGCGCAGATGATGCCGGCTCGCGCATTCTCGAGTAACCCAGCCAGGTTCGAGAACCAGCTGCCGCCTTTCGGCAGGTCCTCGGACAGCGACACCAAGTGGTGGCCTGCCCCAAAGGGCGGCACCGAAGTGTAAGCCGGGTCGCGCAGCACCTGGGCGATAAGTTGTCGGAGTGCCTTGGCGAAAGACAGGCTGCGATCCTTCGACCACGATATGAAGATTTCAGACATGTCGTAATCCTCAACACTCTCGAACTCTTGCGTGGCTCAGTCCCACATGAGACTGAGCCTGGTCGAGTCTACGTCGACCCGGCGTGAGCAGGCAAGGTTTCAAACGAGATCGTCAGCCGGCGCCAAGAGGCGACCGCGCGGGCACCGAAGCGGATTCGCCTCGGGCGATCGCGGGCTCCCGTTGCACAAGTTCCGGATCGCGGTCACCATCGCTTGCTGGCCTCGATGGCGAGCGATCCTCTGAGGAGCCCAGCATGGCCAAGCCGACCCGCATCTGGACCGACGTCGACTACGCCAAGCCCGGCAAGCAGGTCGGCTGGCTCAGTCTGCCCCACTCGGTGACCCGCTCGGCCTACGGCAACATCACGATCCCGATCGCTGTGGTGAACGGCGGCCGCGGCCCCACCGCTTTGTTCATGGCCGGCAACCACGGCGACGAGTACGAGGGCCAGATCGCGCTCTGCCGGCTGATCCGCGAGCTGGAGCCGGCCGCGATTCAGGGTCGGGTGATCGTCCTGCCCGCGGCCAATCTGCCGGCGGCGCTCGATGGCGCGCGGGTCTCCCCGATCGATCAGGGCAACCTCAACCGCTCGTTCCCGGGCGATCCCGACGGCACCGTCACCCGGCAGATCGCGTATTACGTCGACTCGGTGCTGTTCCCGCTCGCCGATCATTTCCACGATTTCCATTCGGGCGGGTCGTCGCTCGACTACCTGCCGTTCGCGAGCATGCATTATAGCGACAACGAGGAGCTGAACGACCGCTGCCTGTCGGCGCTGAAGGCGTTCGGGGCGCCGACGAGCCTGATCTGGATGTCCAGCCGTGATGTCCGCTACGCGCCGCCCGCGGCGATGGCCCGGGGCGTCGTGGCGCTCGGCGGCGAGTTCGGCGGCGGCGGCGAGGTGGCGATCGACGGCGTCGCGCTGATCGCGCGCGGCCTGCGCAACACCATGGTCCACCTTGGCATGCTGCCGGCGCCCTCCGATCCCGACCCGGCGCCGCCGAGCCGGCTGATCCAGGTGCCCGGGCGCGACTATTTCGTCTACGCCCCGGAGCCCGGTCTGTTCGAGCCGGCGGTCAGGCTCGGCGACCGGGTCGAGGCCGGGCAGGAGGCGGGCCGGGTGCATTTCGTCGACAACCCGGCGCGGTCGCCCGTGCCCTGCCACTTCAAGGCGGGCGGCATGGTGATCTGCAAGCGGCACTACGGCCGGGTCGAGCGCGGCGACTGCGTCTTCCACCTCGCGATTGAGTATCCAGGCTGAGCCACGCGCATCCGGCGGCGTCGCGCTGCGAACCGGTCGACCGTGCTTGGCAACGGGTGCGCGATAAGCGAGGCTGGCGGGCATGATGCGCGTGGTGAGGATCGTCCTGATCGCGGTCGCGGCCGCCATCCTGTTCGTGGTGGCGGCGGGCACCGTGCTGCTCGCGACCATGGACGATGCCGACTACCGCCGTCTCGCGTCCTACCTGGTCGAGCGCGCGACCGGCCGCACGCTGGTCGTGGACGGCCGCTTCGCCGTCCATCTCTCGCTGCGGCCCGCGCTCGTGATGTCGAAGGCGCGGGTCACCAACCCGCCCTGGGCCTCGGGACCGAATCTCGCAGAGATCGGGCACATGGAGGTCCAGGTCGCGCTCCGGCCACTCTTGTCCCGGACCCTGCTGATCGAGCGGCTGATCCTGGAGGACGCCACCTTCGCGCTGGAACGCAGCGCCGACGGCGCGGCGAGCTGGACGACCGGGTCCGGCGGTCGCGACCTCGGGCTGGTCCCGGTCCTCGGCACCGTGAGGCTGCGCAACGTCGACTGGCGCTACCGCGACGACGCGACCGGCAGCGCGACCGCGGTGCAGCTGGCGCATCTGACCATCGAGGACGCGGGCGGGGCTGGCCGGCTCGATGCCCAAGGCGTGTGGGACGGGCAGCCGGTCGCGGCGAAGGGCACGCTCGGCACGCTCGCCGAAGCCGTGCACCCGACCAGCTCCTTCCCGCTCGATCTTGCCGTCGCTCTGCCTGGCCTCGATCTCGGCGTGCGCGGCACCATCGCCGAGCCGGCGGCGGGGCGGGGGCTCGATCTGCGCCTCGTCGGCCATTCCGACGACATCGCGCCGTTTCTGCAGCTGCTCGGTCATGATGCTCCGCTCGCGGGACGGGCCGAGGGCGAGGCGACGCTCCGCGGCGACTTCGATGCGTCGCGCATCGCCGATCTGCGCCTCAGTGTGGGCAAAGGCTCGGGCGGGCAACCGCCGGAGCTGGAGGTGAAGGGCGCGATCGCGACCGTGCGCCCGGGCGCGGCACCGCTGCTCGAGGGCATCGCTCTCGAGATCGAGGGTTCGACCGCCACGGCGGCTCTGGCCACCTGGATCGGGCGCCCGCTGCCCGATCTCGGGCCGATCACAGGTCAGCTGATGCTGAGCGGCACCTCGGAGGCATTGCAAGTTTCCGAGATCAAGCTCCAGGCGGGCGCGAAGGGCGGTCCGACGCTCGGGGCAACGGGCGACATCGAGCAGATCCAGCTCGACCCCGCCCTGGCGGTGCGAGGCGCCGACCTTCGGCTCGAGGCCGCGGCGCCCGACCTGGCGGCGGTCGGGACGATGCTGGATGTGTCGCTGCCGCGCGGCCCCTTCTCGTACACTGGCCGATTGTCCGGCGATCCCGACCAGTGGGCGCTGGCGGGCCAGGTGCGGCTCGGCGACACCGCCGTCTCGCAGACCTTCACCGGCTCGGTCGCGGGCGCGCCGCCGCGGCTCTCGGGCGAGCTGTCAGCGGCGTTCGCCGGGCTCGAGCTCAGCGCGCGCGGCACCGTTGCCGATCCGGCCAAGGGCCAGGGGCTCGATCTGGACCTGGTCGGGCACGCCGACGACGTCGCCCAGCTCCTCGGCCTGCTTGGGCGCCAAGCTCCGCCGGGTGGCCGGCTGGAGGGTCAGGCGACCATCAGCGGCGATCTCGAGGCGCTGCGCGTGGCCGACCTGCAGCTCAGCCTGGATCAGGGCCCGGGCGCCGGGGGCCAGCCGGCGCTGCAGGCGACCGGACAGATCGCGCGGGTGACCCCGAATGGCGGCACGCTGCTCGACGGCATCGCTCTCCAGATCCAGGGCGCGACCTCGACCGCGGTCCTGTCCGGCTGGCTCGGGCGCCCGCTGCCGGACCTCGGCCCGGTCCAAGGCCAGCTCACGCTGAGCGGCAGCTCGAATGCGGTGAAGGTCACTGGCATGAAGCTCCAGGCGGGCACCGCCGAGGGTCTGAGTCTCGCCGCGACCGGCGGCATCGACGAGATCCGGCTGACGCCGGACCTGGCGGTTCGGGGCGCCGACCTGCAGCTCGACGCCAAGGCGCCGGATCTGTCGAGCATCGGCGCCATGCTGGCCACCTCGGTCCCGGCGACAAGCCCCTGGTCGTACACCGGACGGTTGTCCGGCGACCCCGCGGCCTGGGCGCTGGCCGGCAAGGCGCAGGTCGGAAAGACCGAGATCGAGGGGGATCTCACCGCGTCGTTCCAGGGCGCGCGGCCGCGGCTTGCCGGCAAGCTGTCGGTGCCGGTCCTCCATGTGGCGGATTTCGTCGTCGCCTCGCCTCAGGCAGGGCATGCGCACGGCCCCCCGAAGCCGGCGGCCTCGTCCGGAGCCTGGCCGTCAATGAGCGCGTTGCAGGCGGTGGATCTGGATGTGAGCGTCGACATCGGCCAGGTGGAGGGCACCGAGCTCGCGATCGGCCAGGGCGAGGTCGCCCTCACGCTCGAGGACGGCGTGCTGCGGATCGATCCGGCCCGGTTCGACTTCGTCGCCGGCACGATGCTGATCCACGCCACTGCGGACTCGCGCAGGGAGCCGCCGCAGATCGACCTCAGCCTGCACGCCGACGACGTCCAGCTCGGCGAGCTCCTGCGCGCCATGGGCCGGAGCGCGCCGTTCACCGGTGAGCTGGCGCTGATCCTGAAGCTGCAGAGCCTAGGTGATTCCCGAGAACAGCTGGTGTCGTCGCTGGGCGGCGAAGCCCAGTTCGCACTCCAGCGCGGCGGCGTCGACCTGGGCAGCCTCAATCTCGGCACCGCCGACGTGCTGACGTGGCTGCTCGCGGGCACAGAGCGAGGAACGGGTTTACTGCGCGGCATCACGGCGAGCGGCCGGACCACGCTCGAGTGCTTCGCCGGCCGATTCGTCATCGCCGACGGGATCGCCACCGCCCAGTCGCTGCTGATGAAGACGCCGCTGACGATCTCCACGGCCACCGGGACCCTCAATCTCGTCGATCAGACGATCGATCTCCAGGCGCATCTGGGAGCGCGCAGAGCGAGCATGTTCGACCCCGCGCAGATCTACCGGATCCACGGACCGCTGGCCGATCCGGCGGTCGACTTCAGCAGGACCGGCTTCGCCGCCCGGGCGATCGCCGGGCTGGCCCTGAAACCGCTCGACGTGTTGGGCTCGCTGCTGCAGCCCCTGGTCAGCGACGGCGGCAAGGACAGGGTCAACCCCTGTTTGAGCGCGGCAAGCTGAATCAGCTGGGGTATTCGAGGCGGTGGGGCAGCGCTCGGATCATTCGCCAGCCTGATCGCGCGCAAGCCGGCGTGAGCTAGTGCATTTTTCGATCAGCTCGCACCGGCCCGCTCCCCCTCCCAACCACCCCAAGGGTACCATCGGTGGGTGGTTGGGAG
>JBOHKK010000178.1:0-12160 GCA_050729115.1 Geminicoccaceae bacterium
CCCAACCACCCACCGATGGTACCCTTGGGGTGGTTGGGAGGGGGAGCGGGCCGGCGCGAGCTGATCGAAAAATGCGCTAGAGTCGCCTGCCTTGCGACCTCGGCCAAGGTCTCCGCGGGCCGGAACGGCTGGATCATGGAGTCTAGGGTAGGCGACCTGAGCCGGAATCGCCAGTTGGCAGACCCGTCCCGACTAGCTCACCGCAGGTTCGGCAAGATGCGGGATCTCGAAGCCCAGCCGGCGCAGGCCGCCCTGGATCTCGGGGCAGCTCATGAACAGGTTCCAGAGCAGCCCGCTGCGGTAGTTCTCGATCATGACCACGATCGGTCCCTGGTCGATCGCCAGATAGGAGGTCGCATACCAGTCGTGCGTCTCGCTGAAGGCATCGACGAAGCCGTATTCCCCCCAAATCCGGTCGCCAAGCTGGTGGTAGAAGTGCCTGAGCGCCCGCATGCAATGCCCCGGCGCGTAGGGGAACGAGGCGAGGGCCGCGGTCGGCGCGATCACCCCCAGGTCGCGATCTGGAGCATGCCCGTGATAGCCGAGATGGTCATCGCTTGAGGTGAGCCCCCAGCAATTGGGACCATAGCCCTTGAACCCATGCGGATTGCGAATGCAATGCTCGCGATTGATCAGCACGTGAGCGACGTTTTGCTGCCAATAGTCGGCATAGCTGTCCTTCAGACCACGAGGATCGAGCCCCAGGAAGCTGTAGTGAGCAAAGAACAATGGCCCGCCGCGATCGGGGCCGAGCGGCAACGTCACGCCATGGAACTCCCGACCATTCGTGAACGTCCGGCTCTGCGCCCAGCCGCCATGATAGACGTCCTGGTCGATCCCGTGCCGCGGTGAGGATGCCGCCAGAACGTACGTGATCAGGCATTCGTTCCAGCCGCGGATCTCGTGATTCATGCTCCAGCCGTTGTTCGGGCTCCAGTGCCAGTAGAGGACATTCGAGCCGCCGCGCGTGTGCCAGTCCCATTCGGCTTCATGCCAGAGCGCGTTGATGCGGTTCCGCAGCTCGGTCTCCTTCGCGTCGTCCCCGTCGAAGTATTGGCGGGCGCACAGAAGGCCCGCGATCAGAAAGGAGGTTTCGACGAGGTCGCCGCCGTCATCCTTTCTGGTGAAGGGAACTGTCTTGCCGGTCTCCCCATTCAGAAAATGTGGAAGGATGCCGTGATAACTGTCTGCTTTGTAAATGAAAATGACCATTTTGAGCAGGCGATCAACCGCATCCTGCCTGCTGATCCACCGGCGTTCGACGGCGACCATGATCGCCATGATGCCAAACCCGGAACCGCCCATCGTGACGACCTCCGGGCCGTAGCCAAACGCCAGATTGCTGCGCTCGCGCGCCAGACCACTGGTCGGATGCGCGAAATCCCAGAAGTACCGGAAGGTCTGTCTTTGCGCCAGATCGAGCAGGGCGCCATCGCCGAGTTCGGCCGGACGCGCGGGAGCTGAAAAAGCGGTCCCGTGCGGCCGTGAACGGGCGCCTTTGCGCGGGCTCGCTTCGGGCTTGGGCGGCGGCTTGGGCGGCATGGCCTCGTTCATCGTCACCCTTTCCTTGAGGTCGTCAGGCGTCGGTCCTGCGGCGCGCTGTCGTCGACGACGCGGTCAGCCTCCGAGTTCTGGCCAGTACCGGTGGGAGCAGCCGCCACCGCCCGGGCCGCCGGGGGCAGGCCAGTGCGCAGGCAGGGCCCGCCGGGGCGCTCGACGATGTGCAGCGTGCGGTCCCAGGGACGGTCCCGGCCAGGATCACGGCCGAGCCGGATCAGGGTCGCCCCGGGCAGCTCGCGCTCGAAGATCGAGAGCACGAGCCCGCGGTGGTCCTCGCCGAGGGCGCCGATCGCGTCGTCGGCGAACACCCAACCCGGCGCGTGCAGCAGCAGGCGCGCGAAGGCCAGGCGCTGCTGCTCGTCCAGCGACAGCTGCCGGTCCCAGCGCTCCGTGCGGTCGAGCGCGGGCGTAAGGTGGCCGAGATCGACCCGCTCGAGGGCGGCGCGCACGGCCGCATCGTCGAAGCGGCCGGGCGCGGCGGGGTAGCTCAGGGCGGCGCGCAGCGTGCCGAGCGGCAGATAGGGTCGCTGTGGCATGTACATCCTCGCCTCACGCGGCGGCAGCTCGATCGTCCCGGTGCCCCAGGGCCACATGCCCGCGAGCGCCCGGAACAGCGTGCTCTTGCCCGAGTTGGGCTGGCCGAGGATCTGGATGCGCTCGCCGGGGCCCACTTCGACCCGGGCCTGGTCGAGCGTCGCGCATGCGTCGGGCAGCGCGACCGCGAGATCCTCGAGCACCAGCCGGTCGGACCCGGCGTCGACGACCGTGATGTGGCCCGCCTCCTCACCGATCGTCCCGACCGTCGGCAAGGCGTCGCGAAAGCTCACGATACGCAGGAGCGTGGCGCGCCAGTCGGCGATCTGCGCCAGATTGTCGACGAACCAGCGCAGCGACGACTGCACCTGGTTGAACGCGCCGACCACCATCATCAGGGCCCCGAAGCTCAGCTCGCCGTCGAAATAGCCCGGCGCCGCGACCACGATCGGCACCACGAGTGCGAGCCAGCCGTAACCCGACGTGATCCAGGTGAGGCGCGCGAGGCCGCCCGCGAGACGGGCCATGATCGTCACCACGCGATTGACCGGCTGGTCGAGGACGCGGCGCTCGTCCGCCTCGCCGCCGTGCAGCGCGATGCCGTCGGCGTGCTCGTTGACGCGCACGAGCGCGAAGCGCAGCTCGGCCTCGCGGGCGTAGCGCTCGGCGTTGAGCGGAATCAGCGGGCGACCGACCCGCCAGGCGAGCAGCGACCCGCCGAGCGAGTAGGCGAGCGCGCACCAGACCATGTAGCCGGGAATCGCGACGCGGCGTTCGCCGATATCGAACACCACCTGGTCGGAGAGGACCCAGAGCACGCCCACGAAGCTCACGAGCAGCAGCGTGGATTGCAGCAGGCCAATCGCGAGGACCGTCGTGAGCTCGGTCAGGTGCTGCGCATCCTGGTGGATGCGTTGGTCGGGATTGGCGCCGATCTGGCCGGCGAAGCTCAGCATGTAGGCGCGCTTGGGCGCGAGCCACTGGTCGAGCAGGTCGTAGGTGAGCCATTCGCGCAACCGGACGTTGATCATCTCCCGCAGCCAGGTCTGGCAGACCACCAGCACGAGCAGGCCGCCGGCGATCACCGCGAAGACGAGGAGCTGGGTCGTGAAGGCCGCCACGTGCTTCTGCTCGATCGCGTCGTAGAAGGCGCCCTGCCAGCTGTTGAGCCTGATCTGCCCCGCCGCGTTGGCGCAGATGACGACGACGATGCCCGCCGCCAGGAGACCCAGCCGGGAGCGGTAGCGCGAAGTAGCGAGCG
The DNA here is from genome assembly GCA_050729115.1 of Geminicoccaceae bacterium. Taxonomy (GTDB): domain Bacteria; phylum Pseudomonadota; class Alphaproteobacteria; order Geminicoccales; family Geminicoccaceae; genus JBKPNX01. The sequence continues at coordinate 3,356 of JBOHKK010000178.1, forward strand.
CGCGTGCCAGCACCATCAGTTGCGCGATGACGCCAACGCTGGCTCCTGCGGTCGCCGCTGGCGCTGGCCGCAGGTCTTGAGGTTCATGCTTCATCGGTACCGGAGTCCTATCGCCTCAACCAACCATACACGGGCGCACGCGCAGCCATGGCGCTCGGCACCCCCGCGATGAGCTAATGCTGGGCGTGGTGCTTCTCTTCCATCGTAGCTTCTCGGCACGAAAGATCGAGGAGTGCAAGGTCAAGCCACGAGTGGGCATCCGACCGAGAATCGGATGGCTGCGCGCTCGAGCGGGAGCGCGCCGGCGCGTGCCCGCGTCTGCGCGACGCGCAAGGGTCAGAGGCTCTCAGAAGCTCGCTTGCTTGGGTCGGATCGGTCAGGCGCCACCCCGATCGTCCCAACGCCGCGTCGGCCTAGCCGCACCCGGCAGCGTCGAGCAGCGCTACCTCCGCTGGAGCACGGCAAGAACTCTGGTCGGCGCGGGCGTTCTGGCGACCATTCTCGGCGTGCTCGGCGAGGCTCTATACTGGAAGACGGTGAACGAGCTGCCGCTTGAGGCCGTGTGGACGCGCTGGGCGTACATGCTCGGCAAGGAGTTGCCGATGCCCAAGCTCGTCAGGATGCCTGAGGGGACCTTCATGATGGGGAGCGAATTGGGCCGCGAGTACGAGCGACCAGTTCATTCGGTGACGTTCACCGAACCGCTCCATCTCGGTCCGACCGAGGTCACCTTTGCCCAATTCAGCGCCTTCACCGGAGCGACCGGACGCCAGCCACCGGACGACTCGGGATGGGGCTCGGACAACCGGCCTGTGATCAACGTCGACTGGTGGGATGCCCGGGACTATGCACGTTGGCTGGGTGCGATGACCGGGACGACCTGCAGGCTGCCGAGCGAGGCTGAGTGGGAGTACGCCTGCCGGGCCGGCACCACGACCGAATTTGCCCTGCCCGCCGAGACGGGCGGGAGCGACGACATCGCGGGGAAGGGGCTCGCCAATTGCGCCGATTGCGGCAGTGAATGGGACGGTGACCAGACCGCGCCGGTTGGGAGCTTCCCAGCCAACGCTTGGGGTATGCACGACATGCACGGCAATGTCTGGGAATGGGTCGAGGACTGTTGGCACGAGAGCTACCACCGCGCGCCCGTCGGTGGACAAGCTTGGCTCGAGGAGAACCACGGCGGCTGCCCGGTCCGCGTGCTGCGCAGCGGGTCCTGGAACAATTTTCGGAACGCCACGCGGTGCGCCCTCCGCGACTGGAACCAACCAAGCAACGTGAACTCTACCTTAGGATTTCGTGTGGTGTGTTCGTCCCCCATCATTGATGGCTGATCTGTGTGGGCGCCGCGTCAGCGGCAGCCACGGCACGCGGCGCCGTTCGCGGGTTTTTCCGAGTTCTCGTGCGGAGCAGCACGCCAATCGCGCGCGGGACGGAGCCCTACGACGAATCGGCGACCGCGATAGCCTCTTCGGCGAGCAGGGCCTCGATCTCGGCGTCGGCGAGGCCGTGTTCGCGCAGGACCTCGCGGGTGTGCTGGCCGTAGACCGGCGCGCCGGTTTCGACCTTGCCCGGGGTGTCGGAGAACTTGACCGGCAGGCCCAGGGTTGCGACCGGGCCGATGCGCGCGTGCTCGACCTCGACCACCATCGCGCGCGCCCGGACCTGCGGGTCGGCGTGCATCTGGAGCACGTCGTAGACCGGGCCGGCCGGCACGCCCGCCGCCTCGAGGCGGGCGAGCAGGTCGTCGCTGGTGCGCATCTTGAAGTAGGGCGCGAGCGCCGCTTCCAGCTCCGGAAGGTGCGCCATGCGATCGACGTTCTCGGCAAAGCGTGGATCGGCGGCGAGCGCATCGGCCCCGAGCGCGCTCAGCGTGTTCAGCCAGTTCTTCTGGTTGCTGCCGCCGATCACGATCCAGCCGTCCGCGGTCTCGAACGCCTGGTAGGGGGCGTTGAGCGGATGCGCCGAGCCCATCGGCCCGGGCGCCACCGCGGTCGCGAGCGCGATCGCCGATTGCCAGTAGGTCTGGACGATGCCCGCCTCGAGCAGCGAGGTATCGACCATCTGGCCGCGCCCGGTCTTGAGGCGATGCGCATAGGCCGCGAGGATGCCCATCGCCGCGAGGATGCCGCAGGTGATGTCGGTGAGCGGCGCGCCGCACTTCACCGGCGACCGGCCCGGCCCCTCCCCGGTGATGCTCATGATCCCGCTCATCGCCTGGGCGACCAGATCGAAGCCGCCGCGGTGGCCGTAGGGTCCCGTGCGCCCGAAGCCCGAGAGCGCGCAGTAGATCAGGCCCGGGTTGTCCTGGCGCAGCGCCTCGTAGTCGAAGCCGAGCCTGGCCATGGTGCCCGGCCGGTAGTTCTCGACCATCACGTCGGCGCCCTCCAGCAGCCGCGCCAGCACCCGGCGCCCGCCTTCGGTCTTGAGGTCGAGCGCGATGCCCCGCTTGTTGCGGTTCATCATCATGAACGCCGCCGCCTCGCCCGCGATCGTGGGCGGCACCGAGCGCCGGGTGTCGTCGCCGCCCGGGATCTTCTCGACCTTGATCACGTCGGCGCCCATGTCGGCGAGCATCAGCGTGCAGGTCGGCCCCGCCATGACGTGGGTCAGATCGATCACTTTCAAGCCGGCGAGCGGGCCCATGACCACCTCCCCAAAGCACCCGGACGGACAGCTCACGCCTTGCGGCAGACGATCTCGATCACGGCGAGCCGATCCTCGGCGAGGCCCCGCAGCATGTTCTCGATGCGCGGGAGAAAGTCCGGCAGCAGCAGATGGATGCCGAGCGGCGGCGGCCCGCTCTCCGCGATGCGGGTGAAAACGGCCTCGAAGTATGCCCGGCCGGCGGCGGTCGTATCGCGCCAGCTCTCGATGCGGAAGCCCGCCGTCTCGAGCAGTCGCCGCATCTCGCCCGGCGTCGCGAGGAAGCTGGTCGAGATGTCGTTCGCCCAGGGCGTCGGGTAGACGACCTCGCCGCCCGGCCCTTGCAGGACGTCGTAGATGCCGAGCCCGGCACCTGGCTTCAGAACCCGCGCGATCTCGGCATAGAGCGCGGGCTTGTCGGCGATGTTCATCGCCACGTGCTGGGTGTAGGCGGCATCGAAAGTCCCGTCCTCGAACGGCATCGCGAGGACGCTGCCTTCTCGGTAGTCGAGCCGGTCGGCGAGGCCGGTGCTGCGGGCGAATCGCACAGCCAGCCGGCAGTACTCGGGCGTCAGGTCGATCCCGGTGACCCGGACACCATGGGCCTGCGCGAAATAGCGCGAGGCGCCCCCGATGCCGCTGCCGACGTCGAGGACGTGCTGGTCGGTGTCGAGGCCAAGCGCGAGCCCGAGCTCGACCGTCGCCTCGCGGCCGCGGATGTGGAACTCGCCGATCGGCGCCAGATCGTCGACCTCGAGCCGGTCGGGGTCCTTGCCGGCGGCGCGCAGCGCGTCGAGAATCGCCCGGGTGCGCCCGAGCCCCGCGTAGTGCGCCGCGACCTCGTCTTCGAGCGGCATCTCGGCTCTCCCGCGGTCCGGCATCACCTGCCCCGGAACTCGGGCACCGTCTTGGCGAGGAACGCCCGGTAGCCGGCCCGGAAATCCGCGGTCTCGAAGCAGAGGAAGCTCTCGTCCATCTCCGCCTCGCTGAGCGGCTCGGGCTGCAGCAGGCGCCGCGTGAACCGCTTGTGCCAGCGCGCGGCGAGCGGCGCGCCCTCGGCGATCCGCGCCGCGGTGGCGAGCGCCTCGTGCCCGACCTCGGCATCGGGGACCACCCGGTTGACCAGGCCCATGCGCAGGGCGTCCCCGGCGCCGTAGATCCGGCCTTCGAGCAGGATCTCCAGCGCGTTCGCGGGTCCGATCAGGTCGACGAGCGGCGCGAGCTCGGCGTACGAGACGACCAGGCCCAGGCGCTTGACCGGAATGCCGAAGCGCGCGCTCTCGCCGCAGATCCGCAGATCGCAGATGGTCGCGAGCTCGAGCCCGCCGCCGACGCACAGGCCCCGGATCTCTGCGATCACCGGGTGCCGGCAGCCGACGATCGCCTGCATCGCGGCCTGGGTGCGCTCGTGATACCGCCGCGCCTTCTCGATTGTGCTGCGGTTCTCCTCGAACTCGCCGATGTCGGCGCCGACGCTGAACGCCCGATCCCCGAACCCGCCGAGAATGACGGAGCGCAGGCCGGGGTCGGCGTCGAGCTCGACGAAGGTCTCGCGCAATCGGGTCCACATCCGATCGTTGATCGCGTTCAGCTTGGCCGGCCGGTTGAGCGTGACCTTGGCGATCTCGCCCTCACGTTCGAGCAGCACGAGGTCGGTCATCAGGGGGCCTCCTCCACAGCCAAAGCCTGCCGGCAGAAGTATCCTGATCGGGCGGCGCCGCACGAGTCCTTTTCTGGGAAGCCGGCTCGAACCGGCTCCGGTCGCCATCAGTGCTTTCCCATGCGTGAACGCCGCCGGTCGGCCGCAGCGACGCGGTCCGAGCGGACGCTCCGGCTAGAGCATCTTCCGAACGATCAGAATCGCTAGCGAATCCAAAGGGGGGCGAATTCTGATCCAAGATGTGGGCTGGTGAAGGAGGCCAGCCCGCATGGCGAAAGCAATTTCAACCGACCTGCGCGAACGGCTGACCTCTGCGGTCGAAGGCGGGATGACGCGGCGCGCCGCGTCGAAACGCTTCGGCGTGGCGGCATCGACGGCGATCAATTGGGCTGATCGGTGGCGTTGGACCGGCGCGGTCGATCCGCGGCCGCGGGGCGTTATCCGCCGAACGGCGCCGAGTCGTTTTGATGACTTCGCGCCTACTTTACTGCGCTCCCTGTCGTCATGCCCACTTGGCCAGACAACGAGCCGTCCGCTGCGAACTCCTGCCACTGCGTGCAAACGTCGCGTTCCAGCGCATCAAGTTTGCGGGTATCGGCCTGTGCCGCCGCTTCCGCCAGCGGGGTACTGTGAATGTACTGCCACAGAAAGTCTTTGGGCGCCGACAGACGAAGGTCTTTGGGCTTCGCCTGAACATCGACCTCCCGGAAGCCAGCGCTGCGCATGAGTTCGGTGAGCTCGTCGACATCGTGCATCGAGAACACGAGGTCAATGAACGACGCGGCCTCCGGGCTGAGGTGACGGGCCAATGCATCCGTCATGATCCCGAATATCGCCGGCTTGGGACCGGGCACGGTCACGTAGACCCGTCCCCCTATATTCAGAACCCGCCGCATCTCGCGCAGCGCGGCCAGTTTGTTGGGGACGAACTGGAGACCCATTTGGCAGAGCACGACATCGAACGCCTCGTCCCGAAGCGGCATCGACTCGACGTTTGCCTCGTACCAGTCGATCGAGATGTTGGGCGGGGTTTCTGAACGGGCCACCGCCAGCATACCCGGATTCACGTCCAGGCCGGCGACCAAGCCGGCAGCACCGACGCGCTCCGCCGCCAGCCGTGTCACGACGCCCGTGCCGCATGCGACATCGAGCACACGCTCGCCCGGCTGAAGGCGCGCGGCCTCAATGAGGTCCTCGGCCACCGGCCCACCAATGGAAGGGACAAAAAAGCGCTGGTAGTTCTCGGCAGCGGTTCCGCCATAACTCCTGTCGTAAACTTGGTCCGTCATCGTGTGCCCTCCTTTTTTCAGGATACCGAGCAGCCTAGAGCATCTTCCGAAGGATTAAAATCGTCAGGGATTCACCCGGTTGGCGAATTCTGATTCAAGATGTGGGCTGGTGAAGGAGGCCAGCCCGCATGGCGAAAGCAATTTCAACCGACCTGCGCGAACGGCTGACCTCTGCGGTCGAAAGCGGGATGACGCGGCGTGCTGCGGCGAAGCGCTTCGGCGTGGCGGCATCGACGGCGATCAAATGGGTCGATCGGTGTCGCCGGACCGGTGCTGTCGCCGCGCGGCCGCGGGGCGGCGATCGTCGCTCGCACCGTCTCGAGGCCCATGCCGCGGAGATCCTGGCGCTCATCGAGGAGGCGCCCGACATCACCCTGGGCGAGATCGTGGCGCATCTGGACCGGGTGCACGGGCTAAAGGCGGCCCAGAGCAGCGTGTGGCGTCTGCTCGACCGGCACGGGATGACGGTAAAAAAAACCGCGCACGCCAGCGAGCAGCAACGCCCTGACGTCCTGCGGCGGCGCCGGGCCTGGTTCGAGGCGCAACCGGAGCTGGCCCCCGAGTGCCTGGTCTTCATCGACGAGACCGGTGCCTCGACCAAGATGGCGCGCCGATATGGGCGCGCGAGGCGCGGCGAGCGGTGCCGGGCGCCGGTGCCCCAAGTCACTGGAGGACCACTACCTTCGTCGGCGCGCTGCGCCTCGATGGCAATGACCGCGCCCATGGTGCTCGACGGCGCCATGCACGGGGCGGCCTTCCTGGCCTATGTGGAGAAGGTCCTGGCGCCCACCCTCAGCCCGGGCGACATCGTCGTCATGGACAACCTGCGGGCCCACAAGCCCGTCGCCGTTCGCCGGGCCATCGAGGCCGCCGGCGCAGAGCTGCACTTCCTGCCGCCCTACAGCCCCGACTTCAACCCCATCGAGATGGCCTTCGCCAAGCTCAAGGCCTTCCTCGCCAAGACCGCCGCCCGCACCGTTGACGACCTCTGGGACGCCATCGCCCAGGGCATCGACACCTTCACCCCAGCCGAATGATGCTAGAGCATCTTCCGATCATTCGCAGTCGTATCCGGCAGCAGCGAAGTAGTTCTGGCATCCGGGTGAGGAGTCGCTCGGCTCGGCGGTTTGGCAAGCGTCGGCGCGCTCGACCACGACCGCCGGCGTCCATCGAGCGCGGCGCCTTGACCGTCGTTCGGCAGCGGATTCCCGATCGTAGCTCACCGGAACGGCGGCCGTGGCGAAAACCTCGGGCGTCGGCAGCGCATTGATGTTGACGATCGCGTAGGCGGACCCCGCATCCGCCATGACCGCCCCGACGTAGACCCCGCACCTTCGGCACACCAGAAACTCTGCTGTGCCGAGTCCGAAACGGTAGCGGTTCAGCTGCGAAGGATCGTGGACGACGAACTCGATCCGCCCCTGCGGATCGGACACGCTGCGCACGCCGTGACGCCGGCAGAACGAGCAGCCGCAGGCGCGCACGGTCAGCTCGTCCGGGTGCCGTCCCGTCTCGAAGGTCAGCTCGAGGTTGCCGCAGTGACAGCCGCCGGGCAGCCGCAGCGGCGCGGTCCGAGCGGACGCCCCGTCGGGATCAGCGGCCGTCATCGTCGTCCAGGGCGCGCGAAGGCACGGCGGCGCTGCTCGTGGCGAAGCGGGGCAGGTCGTCGACCACCTCCAGCCAGGGCAGCTGGCTGCTGGTCCAGACGTGATCGTCCGGCCGCACCAGGTCCGGTCGGTCCAGGCTCCCCAGGCTCACCTGCACGCGATCGGCCAGGACCGCCTCGTGCATCGACAGGGTACTGCCGCAGGCCGCGCAGAAGCCGCGCTCGGCATCGGCGGAGGAGCGGTACCGCGTCGGCTCCGCGCCGGTCCACGCGAACGCGTTCGCGGGAAAATGCACGAAGGTCATGAAGGCGGCGCCGGAGGTCCGCCGGCACATCCCGCAGTGGCAGTGCACCGCGCGGATGGGATCGGTGCTCGCAAGGTAGCGGACCCGGCCGCAAAGACATCCGCCCGTCCATTCCATGCCACCCTCCGCTGCCGAGGCGTGCCCCGCCGCAAAAATGGGTCGCGTTCGGGGCGGTCCCGCGTCCGCGCTCGGCGCCGGACGCCAGGGCGTGTTGCCATCAAGTCAGGAAAACAGCCGAGCGACAACGTCCTTTTAATCAGGCTCGGGTACAACCGACCAAGCCCGCACCTTCGGCAAAGGCTCCGGCGGCAAAGGTGCTCCGGCGGCAAAGGTGCTCCGGCGGCCAAAGGTGCTCCGTCGGCAAAAGGTGCTCCGGCGGCAAAGGTGCTCCGTCGACAAAGGTGCTCCGTCGGCAAAGGTGCTCCGGCGGCAAAGGTGCTCCGGCGGCAAAGATGTTCCGTCGGCAAAGATGTTCTGGAGAGCTTGACCATGACCGGCATCCAGCCGAACCCGGCGCAAGACGCGCCCGATCTGCCTCATCTGGCGGTCCCCGCCAACGTTGCGGCGTGCTTGCCGCCATCTGTCCGCGATGAGCTGGCGGGCATGCCGGAAGAGCAGCAGGACGAGTTCGTGAAGGCCTTTCAGAACCAGTCGGCAAGCCTCGGGATGGCCTACCTGCTGTCGCTCTTCTACTGCCATTACGGGCTGCTCGGCCGCTGGGCGATGACCGGCTGGCTGTGCCTCTCGCTGTTCGTGGCGGGCACGCTCGGCCTGATCTGGTGGCTGATCGACCTGGTGCGCATGCCGCGCATGGTGCGCGAGCACAATCACCGGCTCGCGACGGACATCCTCCACAAGCTCCAGATCGCGCCCGGCGCGCCGACGCCGCTCGCAGGCGTCTGAGCCGGCACGATCCGAGCCCCTCATCGCGGGGGCCACCCGGTCGCCGATCACGTCCTGCGCAGGCCCGACATCGTCGCGCCGGCGGCCTTCGGCTGCCGCGAGCCTGATCAGGGGGTTCCCGCCCGGCTCTCGCCGAAGGCTTGTGACGTGGCCACGACACTTGGTGATCGGTGGCCGACGATCAGCGACCCTGCGCTAGGAGCCTGTCCGAGAATTGACAACAAGGTATTGTGGTGATTCTGTGGGCAAGGCGCAACTCCTTGGGTTAAGGCGATGAGCAAGACCTTTCGGGCGTGGGACGTGGATCAGGTATGGCTGTTGCCGCCGTCGGTCCAGGACTTCGTGCCGGCGGGCCATCCGGCGCACCTGGTGCGCGAGCTGGTGCGCGCGGAGCTG
>JBOHKK010000179.1:0-12137 GCA_050729115.1 Geminicoccaceae bacterium
GGTCGGTGCTGGGAGCCAGGCACGCGGCCGCGCGCCCCGGCGCCGCAGCCGGCGGAGGCGGGCAGGCCGGGCGGCAGCGGTCGCCCGGCTTGATCGCAAAGAGCGCTGATCGGGGGCGGCGATGCCGGCAATAGCCGCCACCGCGGCGAGGTCGACGCACCCGCCATGAGCGACGTGGCGGCGGGACGCGGGCGCCGAGATGCGGTTATCCACAGCTGCGTGCCGGGTGGCTCTTGCCCATGCCCGGCCGAAAGGGCATCTATGCGGTGCGGCCGCTCGAGGGGTTGGTCATGGCCGCGGAGCCGTCTGATTGCAGACCTGGACCATGGACGAGTTCATCCGCATCCGCGGCGCCCGCGAGCACAATCTGAAATCGATCGACGTCGACCTGCCGCGCAACGCGCTGGTGGTGATCACCGGGCTGTCCGGCTCCGGCAAGTCCTCGCTCGCGTTCGACACCATCTACGCCGACGGCCAGCGCCGCTACGTCGAGAGTCTCTCGGCCTACGCCCGCCAGTTCCTCGAGCTGATGCAGAAGCCCGACGTCGATTCGATCACCGGCCTGTCGCCGGCGATCGCGATCGAGCAGAAGACCACGTCGAGGAACCCGCGCTCGACCGTCGGCACGGTCACCGAGATCTACGACTACCTGCGCCTGCTCTACGCCCGGATCGGCGTGCCCTATTCGCCGGCGACCGGGCTGCCGATCGAGAGCCAGACCGTGTCGCAGATGGTCGACCGGATCATGGGTCTGCCCGAGGGAGCGCGCCTCTATCTGCTGGCGCCGATCGTGCGCGGCCGCAAGGGCGAATACCGCAAGGAGTTCGCCGAGCTGCTGCGCGCCGGCTTCCAGCGGGTCAAGGTCGACGGCAAACTGCATGAGCTGGACGCGGTTCCCGCGCTCGACAAGAAAAGAAAGCACGACATCGAGCTGGTGGTCGACCGCGTGGTCCTTGGTCCCGGGCTCGAGCAGCGCCTCGCCGATTCGATCGAGACCGCGCTCCACCACTCCGACGGCCTGCTCCTGGTCGAGAACGCGGATTCGGGCGAGCAGCTGCTGCTGTCGGCCAAGTTCGCCTGCCCGGTCTCGGGCTTCACCATCGAGGAGATCGAGCCGCGCCTGTTCTCGTTCAACAGCCCGCAGGGCGCCTGCCCCGCGTGCGACGGTTTGGGCCGCAGGATGTACATGGACCCGGACCTGGTGGTGCCCGATCCTTCGATCAGCCTGTACGCCGGCGCGATCGAGCCGTGGTCGAGCTCGACCTCGACCTATTACCTGCAGACCCTGGACAGCATCGCCAGGCGCTTCCGCCAGAGCCTGCGCACGCCCTGGGAGGAGCTGCCGGCCGAGATGCGCGAGCTGATCCTGTCCGGCTCGGGCGACGAGCCGGTGGCGCTCAGCTACGACGACGGCGTGCGCCGCTACGACACCAACCGGCCGTTCGAGGGCGTGCTGCCGAACCTGCAGCGGCGCTGGCGCGAGACCGACAGCGCCTGGCTCAAGGAGGAGCTCGGCAAGTATCTGAGCACCGCGCCGTGCGAGGCCTGCGCCGGCCATCGCCTGAAGCCCGAGGCGCTCGCGGTCAAGGTGCGCGGGCGGCACGTCGGCGAGGTGACCGAGCTGGCGATCGAGGAGGCCGCGGCCTGGTTTCGCGAGCTGCCGGCGCATCTCACCGCCAAGCACAACGAGATCGCCCGGCGCATCCTCAAGGAGGTCAACGACCGCCTCGGGTTCCTCGAGAACGTCGGGCTCGGCTATCTGACGCTCGCCCGCGATTCCGGCTCGCTGTCGGGCGGCGAGAGCCAGCGCATCCGTCTCGCCTCGCAGATCGGCTCGGGCCTGACCGGCGTGCTCTACGTCCTCGACGAGCCCTCGATCGGCCTGCATCAGCGCGACAACCAGCGCCTGCTCGACACGCTCAAGAACCTGCGCGATCTCGGCAACACGGTGATCGTGGTCGAGCACGACGAGGAGGCGATCCTGGCGGCCGATCACGTGGTCGACATGGGCCCGGGCGCCGGGGTGCACGGCGGCATGGTGGTCGCCGAAGGGCCGCCCGCCGCGATCATGGCCGCCGCCGAGAGCCTGACCGGGCAGTACCTGGTCGGGCGCCGGCAGATCCCGGTGCCGCTGCTGCGCCGCCACGCCAAGCGCGACCACTGGCTCAAGCTGTCCGGGGCGCGCGAGAACAATCTGCAGGACGTCGAGGCGGCGATTCCGCTCGGCACCTTCACCTGCGTCACCGGCGTGTCCGGCAGCGGCAAGTCGACCCTGATCCTGGACACGCTGTATCCGGCGCTCGCCCGGCGCCTGTACAAGTCGCGCCTGCTCGCCGGCGCCCACCACCAGATCGAGGGGATCGAGTTCCTCGACAAGGTGGTCGACATCGATCAGTCGCCGATCGGGCGCACCCCGCGCTCCAACCCCGCGACTTACACCAACTGCTTCACCCCGATCCGCGACTGGTTCGCCGGCCTGCCCGAGGCCCAGGCGCGCGGCTACCGGCCCGGGCGCTTCTCGTTCAACGTCAAGGGCGGGCGCTGCGAGGCGTGCCAGGGCGACGGCCTGATCAAGATCGAGATGCACTTTTTGCCGGACGTGTTCGTCACCTGCGACGTCTGCCACGGCAGGCGCTTCAATCGCGAGACCCTCGAGGTGCGCTACCGCGACCAGTCGATCGCCGACGTCCTCGACATGACCGTCGAGACCGCCGCCGAGTTCTTCCGCGCCACGCCGCCGATCCGCCACAAGCTCGAGACCCTGCAGAAGGTCGGGCTCGGCTACATCACGCTCGGCCAGTCGGCGACCACGCTCTCGGGTGGCGAGGCGCAACGGGTCAAGCTCGCCAAGGAGCTCAGCCGCCGCGCGACCGGCGATACCCTCTACATCCTGGACGAGCCGACCACCGGCCTGCACTACGAGGACGTGAGGAAGCTGCTCGAGGTGCTGCACGCCCTGGTCCAGCAGGGCAACACCGTGGTGGTGATCGAGCACAACCTCGAGGTGATCAAGACCGCCGACCACGTCATCGACCTCGGCCCCGAAGGCGGCGACGCCGGCGGCCGCATCATCGCCGCCGGCACCCCCGAAGAGGTCGCCGCAACCCCGGGCTCCTACACCGGCAACTACCTCGCGCGCGTCCTTGCCCCACGCCTCGAGGACAAGAAGCGCCGGGCGTGAGGACGCCCCCGGCCAATAATACGGTCGCTGGCGATCGAAAAAGATTCCTGCGCCGTATTGGCCTCGAGAAGACGCATGACCGGCCTTCAGGTCGGGGAATCTCGGCTGAGGTGTGAACCAGTTCACACCGTGGTCGACGCTGCGGGCCTAAAGTTGCTCCCCAAAAGCAAGGAGGTAGATATGTCGAAACTTTTTTGGTTTACCATTGGCTTGGCCTTCTCTGAAGCGATCGTGCCTATGAACGCATTCAGCCAAGCCACTGATAGCGGGACTCCCTACCCGACTGAAAAGTTCAGCCCGAACGCCGATATCTGGCAACCGGTCGATGCGGATAGCGTGCGCGCGGGACGGCCCGACGGCGTGCAGGCGATCCTGGTGCTGGAAGACGGGCGCGCGTTCCGGTCCCGCCGCTTGCCAAGTGCGGTGGCGGAGGTCCCAACGCGATTTGCGGGGAAGCCGTCGGATGCTCGGGAGATCGCACCGGACCTCGTCCCGCAGGGTGCGCGGAGAGCGGGCTTCGTGGCGGGATCGACAGGGAACACACAGGCCGCCGCTTGGTCGCTCGCCGCGCCCAGCGAGCCGTTGGGCGTGATCCTCGGCGACACCGATGACCGGAACCTGATCGGAGACGAGCAAACGCTGAGACGCTATCCGGCGCGGACCATCGGATCGTTGTCGGGCAACAGCGATGGCGGCACCGGGTGCTCGGGCGTGATGGTCGGGCCGCGGCACGTGCTGACGGCGGCGCATTGCCTCTACGATTCGGACGGGAACTGGCCATCCAACATCTACTTCGCGCCGGGACAGCGGGGCGACGAGCACCCCAACGGCGAGCCACGCCGCATGGTCGCGCGCTACGCGCGGACCTGGTCGATCTCTTGGGATTATGGGCTGATCATCCTTGAGGACCGGCCGGAGACCGCTGCGCTCGGCTGGATGGGCATGGGCTGGTATGCCCCGCTCTCAAGCTACGCCGGCAAGACCGTGTTCAATTCCGGCTATCCGATTTCGACGCAGGAGTGCGCGGCCTCGCCAAACATGAACGGCTCGTGCGGTGGCTTCATGTACGGCGATGTCTGTGCCATGGACCACGCGACCGGCGGCTATGCTATGTACGACTGCGACACGACCGGCGGCCACAGTGGCAGTCCGGTCTGGCGATACTGGGGAGACAGCCCGGTCGTGCTGGCGGTCCATAAGCGGGGCAACGAACCCGGCTCCGGCGCCGACGTGACCTCCCAGCCCGCGACGCTCAATCTCGGTCCGCGCCTCCGCCCGGAAATATGGAACGATCTCTGCGACTGGATGCGGGAATGGCCGAGCCAGTTCGCTTCGCACGCGCTGTGCTCTCCCTGAACGACCGCTTTTTCTGGGGGAAAAGGTGTCAGGAACCGATTCGAGGGGAAAAGGTGTCAGGAACCGATTCGGGCCGGGCACGCCGGAGGACGTGGCCGGTAATCGCGCCTCCCGGACCGGCGCCTTCCTCGTGCGCACCGTCGCCTCCCGCCTCGCCGACGCCAAGCGTCGCGCGTAGGCTTCGTCCATTCGCGTTCGCGGTTTGATCCGAGGACATTTTTGTCCTATGCTGGGCGTCGATGAAGGGCCGGCAGCTGATCCGCAGACTGAAGGCAGCCGGGGTGGAGATCGAGGAGCGCCGCGGCAAGGGAGGGCACTACCTCGCCCGCTGCCGCGGTCGTCAGACAGCGATTCCGATTCACGGCGACACTGATCTCGGGCCGACCTTCATCCGCAGGATCTGCAAGCAGCTCGGCCTCGACCCAAACAAGATCCTCTAGGACCGACATGCAGCTCTACCCGCTGATCTTCGAGACGGACGAGAACGGTACCGTGATCGCGCAAGCGAAGGACGTGCCCGAGGCGATTACCGTGGGCCGCGACGCCATAGAGGCGACGGCACGGGCTGCGGACGCACTGGTGGCCGCGTTGCGCGGTTATATTGAGGACGCCCGACCGATCCCGCGGCCGTCGCGACCCAGGCGCGATCAACCCTGCGCCGTCCTGCCGCCGCAGGCGACCGCCAAGCTCGCCATTTACCAGGCCATGCGCGCGGCGGGGCTGACCCAGACTGGCTTGGCCGAGCGCCTCGGCTGCGATCCGCGCCAGGTGCGCCGGCTGCTCGATCTCGACCACCGCTCGCGCCTCGATCAGCTCGAGATCGCGCTCGCGGCGCTCGGCAAACGTCTGGTACTCGAGGTGCAGGATGCCGCTTAGCCGAGTCCTGGATCTCGGCCGGCTTCGTTGATGAAGCGAAGTAGGCTATACTGGCCGACCATCGAGGAGATCGCGGCGTGGCAGAGCGAAGCTACACGGTGCATTGCGCCTGGGACGCCGAGGCGGAGGTCTGGGTCGCGAGCAGCGACGACGTGCCGGGGCTCGCGACCGGGGCCGACACCCTGGATGGCCTCGTGCAGAAGCTCAAGGTCGTCATCCCGGAACTCCTCGAAGCCAATGGTCTGCTGTCGGCGGACGAGCCGGGCGACATTCCGTTTGCCATCATCGCGGAACGGCATGAACGGGCGCCGCGCGCGGCCTGATGGCCGACAACTTCACGCCTGCGCTCAAGAGGCTGTTGCGGGCGGCCGGCGGCCGCTTCGAGCGCCAGGGTAGAGGTGATCACGAGATCTGGTACAGCCCGATCACCAAACGTCGATTCATGGTCGACGCCCGAATCCGACACTGGGCCAACCACACGCTGAAGCAGGCCGGTCTGCTGAAGGCCTTCTGACGTTGACCCCCGGCCGGAGTCCATTCGCAAGCTCTGCGAACAGCTGGGCTCGGCCCCAGACGTGTGCTGGTGGAGGGATGCGCTGTCCCCTGATGCTTCGACGAGCTGCGCGCCTTCGCGTACTCGCGAACCGCCTCGAGGACGCCAAGCACCGCGCGTGATCCCGAGCGACCAAACCGCCCTGCGCGCTGGTCGACGGCGCCAAGTGCCCGCTGTGCATACCCCTTTCGGCCTGAAATGGACAGCGGCCGGCGCATGTCAGTCTGACCCACCTTCGATGCCCGGCGCGAAGATCTCGACCAGGTCGGTGAGCGAGACGAAGGTCATGGCCCCGGCTCTGGCGCCGCCGCCGATGACGTGCCAGCGCTCGGCCACGGCCTGCGAGGTCAGGCCGTGGCGCGCCGTGGGCAGCGGTGCCTCCGTCGTCCAGCGGCCGGTCGTCGGATCATATACCTCATGCTCAGGAAAGGTCGCGCCGGTGTCCAGGTCCTCGCCGCCGGTGACGTGGAGGCGGCTGCCGAGCGCGGCCGCGGTCAGGCCGCCGCGGGCCGTGGGCATGTCCGGGGCCTGCGCCCAGGTGTCGGTTGCGGGGTCGTAGATCTCGAGCGTGGCGCGGTTGCCGGCGCCGTGGCCCCGGCCCCCGATCACGTGGAGCCTGCCGTCGATCACCGCCGCGGCGAGGTGCTCGCGCGCGGTCGGCAGCGGCGCGCGGGCGGTATCCCACCGATCCGCGCCAGGATCGTAGACCCAAAGCTCCTGAGAGCGCGGGCCGACACCACCCACGACGTACAGCCGATCGCCGATCGCTGCCATGGCATGGGCCGCGCGCGGCGCCGGCATGTCGGCCGCCTGCGTCCATTGGCGCGCGCCCGGGTCGTACACCCAGGTGCGCGGCGATATTTCGCTGAACGCGATGTCGGCGTAGCCGCCGGCGAGATAGATGCGGCCGCCGGCTGCGGCGGCGCCGAGGTGATGCAGGTCCTCGGGCAGCGGCGGCAGCTCCGCCCAGACGTCGGCCTGCGGATCGTAGACGGCAAACGCGGTGGTGGCGCCGAATTGGGCGATGCCGCCAGCGACGTAGATCTGCCCGTCCAGCGCGGCGGAGGTGAGCTCCGAACGTGCCGTCGGCATGGGCGCGCCACGCGACCAGGGGCCCTCCGGCTGCCCGGCGGCGGCGCAGGCGACGAGCGGCACCAGGCCGGCGATCACAGCCAGGACGTTGCGGCGGTGCCACGAGAACGCGGCCAGCATGGCGAGAACCCACGTGCGCCTTGCGAGGAAGGGCGCCTGGAGAACACGTCGCCCGAGGCGCGCTGTCAATCGTGCCGCTGCGATCGGCAATTCGGGCGGCCCGCATCGTCGCCCGGCCCCTGCGCTCGAAAGGCGCTCTCGCCATTGCCCTCATCGGCGCCGGGCCCGCTCGAGCCAGCACCCGACGGCCCCGAACCGCCCGCCACCCCGGTTGAATGCCGGGCTCATGCCGATCCCACAAAGTCCTGACCTTCGGGGATCGGTATCGCGCGCGGGGTTGGCTGGTCGGCCGCGCGCCCAAAGAGAAGGATGATGCCGGGCGAACCAAGGTTCCAATTTTGTGAGCCCGGTATCAGGCGCTGCGGCGCTGTGCGGCGTGCCTGCCTTCGGCGAACTCCTCGATGATCTTGGCGCAGAACGCGTCGAGGTCGTCCGGGTTGCGACTGGTGACCAGCCCCTGGTCGACCACGACCTCGCGATCGACCCAGTCGGCGCCGGCGTTCTCGAGGTCGGTCTTGATCGAGGCATACGAGGTGAGCGTGCGGCCGCGCGCGACGTCGGCCTCGGCCAGGAGCCACGGACCGTGGCAGATCGCGCCGACCGGCTTGCCGGCCGCGAAGAACGCGCGCACGAAGTCGACCGCCTCCGGCTCCAGGCGCAGCTTGTCCGGGTTGATCTGGCCGCCCGGAAGGACGAGGCCGTCGTAGTCCTCCGGACGCGCCTGGCCCAGCTCGACGTCGACCGCGACCTCGTCGCCCCAATCCTTCTCCTTCCAGCCGCGGATCGTGCCGCCCTTGGGCGACACCACGTGCACCGTGGCGCCGGCGTCCTCGAGGGCGCGCTGGGGCTGGATCAGCTCCGACTGCTCGAAGCCGTCGGTCGCCAGGATCGCGATCTTCTTGCCGCTCAAGTCCTGAGCCATGGCTGCTTCTCCAAGCATGCAGGGGAGCGCGCCCCGGGGGGACGGCGCATGCTGGAGGCAACGCGGCCCGGGTGGTTCGGTTCCTGGGTCTTCGTCCGCAGCCATGTCATGGAAGCGTCGCCGGCGACGACCGGCGGCAACGGTCGAGCTTCGGGTGCAGGGCTCAGGACAGCTTGCGACCGACCTCCCCGATCGCGTCCTCCAACAGCGCCTGCGCCCGTTGTCCGTCGAGCTCCTCGGCGAGGAGCCGCTCGGTGGTGCGGATCGCGAGCATCGCCGCCCTGGTGCGCACCTCCTGGAGGGCCTTGGCTTCCTCGCGCGCGATCCGGTCCATCGCCTGCTCGGTGCGGCGCTGGAGGCTGGCCTCGAGCTCGACCTGGTGGCGCCGGGTCTGGCGCTCGGCCTCGGCGCGGGCCCGCTCGACGATCGCCTGCGCCTGATCCTTGCCCGCCGCCGCCTTGCGCTGGTGCTCGGCGAGCAGCCTCAGGGCCTCTTCGCGCAGGCGCTTGGCCTCGTCCAGCTCGCTCCGCACCTTGGCGGCGTGGCCATCGAGAGCGCCGAGGATCATCCGGGAGAGCGGCTTGTAGATGATCGCGATCAGGATGATCAGCGCGACCAGCAGCCATAGCTCCAACATCAGCCGGTGCCCCCGACGACGCGGCGCACGGCGGCCTTGGCCGCAGCCTGCGACACCTTGAGGCCGGCCAGGCGTTGCGCCGCCGCCTGGACGGCGCCGACCGCGGCGTCCGCCATTTCCGCAAGCGCCCGCTCTCTCGCGGTCGCGATCCGGGCCTCGGCCTCTGCCAGCTGCCCGGCCAGCTGGCGATCGAGCTCGGCCTGACGCTCCGCCGCCTCCGCCTGCAGGCGATTTTGGACCTCGGCGAGCAGCGCATGCGCCTCGTCCTGGGCTTTCGCCATCGCCTGCTCGTAGGTGGACAGCGCGGCCTCGGCCTCGCGCCGGAGTCGCTGCGCCTGGTCGAGATCGGCGGCGATCCGGTCCTGCCGGGCCTCCAGGATCTCGCTCACGCGCGGCAATGCCCGGCGGCTGAGCAGGTAGTACAGCGTCGCGAAGCAGATGATCAGCCAGAAAATCTGGCTGCTGAAGGTCGACACCTCGATCTGCGGCACGGGTCCGGCCTCGAGCGGTCACCGAAGCCGCGGGCGCTCGAAGCGGCGCCGCGGCGACGGGTGATCAGCCAAACAGCACGATGAACGCGACCAGCAGCGCGTACAGGCCGATCGCTTCGACCAGCGCGAAGCCGATCCACATCAGCGCGGCGACCCGCGTCTGGATCGACGGGTTGCGGCCGATCGTCGCGATGGTGGTCGCGAACACGTTGCCGATGCCCACGCCCACCCCGCCCAGGCCAATGGCAGCCAGGCCGGCACCGATCATCTGCGCAGCTTCGGTTTCCATTCAGCGGCTCCTTCTCGTCGCGAGGATGGTTGAGGTTGGTTGGCAGCGGCCAAGCTTCGGGGCTCGCTGCGGTCGCCTCAGTGCAGGTGGATGGTGTCCTGGAGGTAGATACAGCTGAGCACCGTGAACACGTACGCCTGGAGAAACGCGATCGCCAGCTCGAGTCCCGTCAGCCCGATCGTCAGGGCGAACGGTGCAAAGCCGAGGATCCCGAGCGCGACGATGAAGCCGGCGAAGGTCTTGAGCATGATATGGCCGGCCGTCATGTTGATCGCCAGACGTAGCGACAGGCTGATCGGCCGCATCGCATAGGACAGGATCTCGATCGGCACGAGCAGCGGCATGACATAGATCGGGCAGCCGCGGGGCGCGAACAGGCTGAAGAAGTGCCAGCCGTGGCGGATGATGCCGATGATCGTCACCGCGGCGACCACGAAGATCGCGGTCGAGAAGGTGACGATGATGTGGCTGGTGTAGGTGAAGCTGCCCGGGACAATGCCGAGCGCGTTGCCGAACAGGATGAACATGAACAGGGTGAAGAAGAACGGGAAGTACTTGCGACCGTCCTTCCCCACGGTGCTGCCGACCATGTCGCCGATGAACTCGTAGGTCATCTCCATGAGCGACTGCAGGCGCCCCGGCACCATGCTGGCGTGGCGCGAGCCCAGCATCACCAAGGCGTACACCAGGATCACCGCGATCGCCATCCAAAGCGCCGAATTGGTGAAAGAGAGGTCAACCCCGCCGACCGAGATCGGCAGGATCGGATGGATCTCGAACTGCTCGAGCGGACCGTGCTCCTCCACCGCGCCCCTCGCTCACCCGTTCAACCCGGACCCCGACCGCTCGGGGTCATCGTTCCTTCGACTTCTCCTCCGGCACCTCGCTCGCCCGGCGAATGTACCGGTAGGCATTCAGCATCCCAGCCGCCGCGCCAAGGAAGAAGAACACCAGGAACAGGATCGGCCAAGTATCGAGCCAGCGATCCAACCCATAGCCGATCAGCGCCCCGCCGATCACGCCAGCCACCAGCTCGATGCCGACATGCATCCCGGCACCACCGATCGACGGCCGCGGGCGCCCCTCGGTTGCCTCGTCCTGAGGCAGCCGGGCGTCCTCTCGCAGCCGGCGCATACGCTCGTCGAAGTCCTTGAAGTCCGGCGATCCCTCCTTGCGCGCCATCCGGCTCTCGCACGCTGGGGCTTGCCGCGGCCGGGGCGCGAAGGCGCCGCCGCCCGAGGCGCGGCCACAATAGGTTGCTTGCCGCACCTGTCAAGCTGTGCCCGAACCGCCCCGCATCGACCCTCCGGGCCGCCTTCAAAGGGGACGACGACGGCCTGCGGCCAGCCGATGCGGCTCCAAGCCGCACGGCGACCCGGGGTCGCCGGGTCCGGGTCGCCGGGGTGATTGGTGCGCTACCGGCTCGCGCCGACGCGCCGGCTGCCCGCCCGGGTGATCTCCAGCTCGGCCTGCTGCCAGTGGACGTGTTCGCGGCCTGCAGGACGCCCTTCGATCTCCCATAGCTCGTAGGCGCGCCGTTGGATCAGTTCCTGCACGCCTTCCTTCGGTCGTCCGGGCGCGGCCGGTTCGCCGGTGGCGGTCCGGGTGGCGGCGGCCCTGGCCGTTGTCCTGGTCGTCTTCGACGCCTTCGGCCTGCCGTCCTGCGGCTTGGCGGCGCCGGGTTTCGCTGTCGTCTCGAGCATGCTCCACACTCCTTCACAGACCCACGCTTCGGCGCTCAGCCGCGGCGTGCCATCAACCGATGGATCCAGTGGGGTTCGTGGTGCCGCCCTCTACCTCTTGCTGATAAACAAACCGTGACCGCCTGGGTAGCAGCACGGCGCGGCCGGCTCAGGCGATCGCGCGCAGCTCCACGGCGGCTTCCAGGTCGACCGACACCAGGTTGGAGAGCCCCCGCTCGGCCATGGTCACGCCGTACAGGCGGTGCATGCGCGCCATGCTCAGCGGATGATGGGTGACGATCACGAAACGGGTGTCGGTGGCGGTGCTCAGCTCTTCGAGCAGCGTGAGCAACCGCTCGACGTTGGCGTCGTCCAACGGCGCATCGACCTCGTCCAGCACGCACAGCGGCGACGGTCGGGTGAGGAACACGGCGAAGATCAGGGCGAGCGCGGTGAGCGCCTTCTCGCCCCCGGACAGCAGCGAGATCGATTGCAGCTTCTTGCCCGGCGGGCTGGCAGCGAGCTCCAGGCCGGCCGCCAGCGGGTCTTCGAGATCGGTCAGCGACAGCCGGGCGCGGCCGCCGCCGAACAGGCGCGCGAACAGCGCCTCGAAATGCTCCTCGACCTTGGCGAACGCCGCGCGCAGCCGCTCGCGGCCCTCCCGATTGAGCGTCGTGATCGCCCGCCGCAGGCGCTCGATCGCGCCGGTGAGCTCCGCCTGCTCGGCGTCGAGATCTTGGATCCTGAGCGACAGCTCCTCCGCCTCGTCGATCGCGCGCAGATTGACCGGCCCCAACCGCTCGCGCGCGGCGCCGAGCCTGGTCAGCTCGGCCTCCAGCCCGGCCAGCCGCTCGGCGTCGGGCAAGGAGTCTTCGAGCGTGCCGGGCAGGTGCCCCAGGCGCGCCTGGAGCGCCGCCTCGGCCTCGGCATGCTCGGCC
>JBOHKK010000180.1:0-12118 GCA_050729115.1 Geminicoccaceae bacterium
GTCCCGGACCCCGCCGCCGCCCTCGGCGCGGCCTCCGCATCGGGCCGGGGCGTCGCCGCCTGCTCGGGGACGGCCGCAGCTCCCTTGCCCGGCGCGAGCGCGCGCGCATCGAAGGTCGCCCAGTAGGCGTCGTCGATCTGGGCGAGGCGGACCGTCATCTCCAGCCCGTCGAAGGTCCGGATCTGCGCCCGATTCGACTGATCCGGCCAGCTCAGCTGGTCGCGCGGCTTGACATCCTCCAGCCGGACGTCGGACAGGGCGCCGGTCAGGCGGGCGAGGTCGGCATCTTCCTTGACCGCCTCGCCGCTCCGCAGATCCGCCAGGCGCAGTTCGCCGTCCGGGCCGTCGCGCGCGACGACGTAGCCGGGCTTTCCGAGGGGCTGGATCGCGATCCGCTCGATGGCGCGGCCGTTGAGATCGACGATCTCGTGGTCGAGCCACTGCGTGACCTCCGCGCCGATCTGCACGCCGCCGCTGGCGAGCCAGCTGGCCGCCTCGCCCGGGCGCCGCAGATAGGTGCCGGACGGCTCCGTGCCGGTGAGGCGGTGGCGCTGCTTGCCGATGATCGCTTCGGCCAGCACCGTACCGTCCGCCGCCTCGAGACGCACCAGATGGGATTTGGCGGCCTCGGCGTCGGGGTCCTCGACCTGCAGCCGGTCATAGTACTCGGGCTGCGCCGTCTTGCGCTCGATCAGGCGCATGTCGGCGAGCGCCACCACCAGCTCGCGCACCCGCCGGCGGTCGACCGGATAGCCGTACCGCTCCAAGGCGGCCCAGCGGTCGCCGGTCTCGCGCACCAGGGTGATCCTGCCGTCCGGCGTCGTGACGGTGATCTTGGCGACCGCGTCGGGATCTTCGCGCAAGGTCAAAAAGGCCGGCTCGTCGACGAACTGCAGGCTGGTCGTGCGCGGCTGGCTCAGCACCGCGAGGGCCGCGCCGACGACCGCGACCAGGGCGATTGCCGCCAGGCTCACGAAGGCCTTGGGGGTCATGGCCGTATCTCCGCTTGCGCGCTCACGCCGGCGTCGCCGTGGCGCGACGGGCGCGGATCCGCTGCAACCAGGCGAGCCCCGCCGCGACCAGGGCGACCAGGATCGGTACCGCCCAGATGTTGAGCGCCTTGAGTGTGGTCGACAGGTTCTCCACGTCCTCGCGGAGCGAGCGCTGGACGTCGCGCAACTCGCGGCGGAGCGTGAGCATCTCGGCGCGGAAGTCCTCGATCTCCTCCTGCTGGGCGGCGGTCAGGATCACCCCGCTTTGCTGCTCTTCCTCCTGGAGCGCGCGGATCTTCGCCTCGGTCTCCTCGAGCTGCGCGAGCAGCTCCTGCTCCTTGGCGCGGTACTTGTATTCGGCGTCCCGTTGCATCGCCTGCACCACCGTGAAGGGCCGGTCGGTCAGGCCGCGGCCGCGCAGGCTGATCAGCCCCTCGCTGCCGGACAGGTTGTCGAGGGCGTTGATCGCGAAGTCGCCGTTGCTGGCGATCGGGATCACGATCTGCTGACCGAGCAGATCCTGCTGGCGGACCCACGTGGCATCGGCGAGCAGGTCGGCATCCGCGACCAGGATCAAATTCAGCGGCGCCTCGGCCTCGGCCATATGCTCCGCCTCGCTGGTCACGCCCTCGGGCGGCCCCTCCGGGAACGCGCTCGCGACCGGCCCGGTGACGCGCGCCGCCAGGGTGAAGGCCTCGCCGCTCGGCGCGAACGCCGCCATCAGCCTGGCCGGATCGGGCGCGGTGCGGATCTGCTCGACCTCGATCGGCATCGACAGCTCGCTCGTCACCACCAGCGGCTCGATCGCGGTGGCCGCACCTTCGCGCCCGTGGATCGCGCCGGCGGAGTTGAGATTGACCCGCTCGATGGCGCCGGTGATCACGTCGTCGCCGTTGAGGTGGCTCGAATCGAGGCTGAGCCAGGGCAGATAGTCGATCACCACCTGGCGGCCCCCGATCTGGGCGCTCACGCGTTGCGCCGCGGTGCGATCGCCGATCACCTGGCCGTCCGAGATCGTCACGCCCCACGCCGCGAGCAGCGGTTCGAGAGCGGCAATGGCGTCGCCCTCGGGATTGGCCATCGGGTTCATGCCGCCGCCCGCCGCCATGACCTCGGCGAGCGGATCGACGAACGCCAGCACCCGGCCGCCGCGCATCACGAACTGGTCGATCGCGTAGAGCGTCGCCTGGTCGACGTTGTGCGGCTGGGCCAGCATCAGAACCTCGACGTCGGCGGCGATCTGCTCCTGCTTGCCGCCCAAAAAGCGCACGTCGAAGAACTGGTACATCGCCTGCAGGACGTGCCAGGGCTGGAACTGATTGAACTGGCTGCCCATCAGCGGCAGATCGCCCAACACCGCGACCACGGGCTTCTCGGGGCTGGCGAGGTCGTGGACCAGGCGCGTCAGGTCGTACTCCAGGAAATTCGCGCGCTCCGGGGCCAGGTAGCCGATCACCTCGATGTCGTCGGTGCTGTTGCGCCCGGACAGCCCGAAATAGGCCTGGGTGCCGTCGGCGCGAAGCGGCAGGCTCTCCAGACCCTCGGCGACCGCGAGATCCTCCTCGGGCGAAAACGGTTGCGGGTCGAGCCGCTCGACCTTCAGCTTGCCTCCGGACAGCAGCTGGTACTCGCCGAGCAGCTCTTCGACCCGCCTCGCGTAGCCGCTGAAATACGGCCCGAGATCGTCCAGCTGGCTGGTGTAGTAGAAGCGCAGATCGATCGGCTCCTCGATGCTCGAGAGCACCTTCCTGGTGCCGTCCGAGAGCGTGAACAGCCGGTCCTCCGTCAGATCCAGGCGTGCCGACGTGAACAGCACGCCGGACAGGATGTTGACCGCAAGGAACAGGACGATGGCGAGCGCAATGCCGAGGATGCCCAGGCGATTGCGATCGAGCGCGTTCAGCTTGGCCAGCATGGGCGCCTCAGCTGCCTTTCTTGAGCTCGACCAGGGTGGTGTTGATCAACAGGCTGATCACGATCAGCGAGGCGAACAGGATCACGTCGCGCAGGTCGATGACGCCCTGAGCGATGTCGTCGAAGCTGGTGAGCAGGCTGAGCCGGGCGATCGCGTCGAGGAGGAACTCCGGCGCCCAGGCCCGGAAGAACGCCTGGACCAGCTCGAGGCCGCTCATCAGGAAGACGAAGCAGGTCGCCGCCGCGACCACGAACGCGATCACCTGGTTCTTGGTCAGCGCCGAGACCGCGGCGCTGATCGCGAGCATGCCGCCGGCCATCAGCCAGCTGCCGACATAGCCGGCGAGGATGATGCCGTTGTCGGCCGGCCCCAGATAGTTGACCGTGAGCCAGATCGGGAAGGTCAGCGCGAGCGCGATGCCGACGAAGATCCAGGCCGCGAGGAACTTGCCGAGCACCGCCTGCAAGGTGCTGATCGGCTGGGTCATGAGGAACTCGATGGTGCCGGACTTGCGCTCCTCGGCCCACAGGCGCATGCCGACCGCCGGGACCAGGAACAGGTACAGCCAGGGATGCCACTGGAAGAACACCCGCAGGTCCGCCTGGCCGCGCTCCAGCCAGCTGCCGACGTAGAAGGTGAGGCTGCCGGCGAGCACCAGGAAGATGACGATGAACACATACGCGAGCGGCGAGCTGAAGTAGGCGGCCAGCTCGCGCCTCATGATGGTCGAAACGGCGTGCATCGGGTGGTCCTCCCAGCCTCCTCTAGTGCAGCGACGCGAACGGAACGCACCCTTGTTGGTCATGCCCGGTCCTCGGGTTACCGTTCTGGGTACCGTGCCCAGTCTGGAACCCGAGGATGATCCGGGCATCCACCCGCAAGGCAGGCGCTGGCTCCAGAGTGGATTGCCGGGTCAAGCCCGGCAATGACAACGGGATCAAGCGAATGCGTCGCTGCACTAGGCGGCCTGCGTGAGCTGGCGGAACACCTCATCCAGGCGGCCGCGCTCGACGAACACCTCGTTGACCGCGAGGCCGGCCTGCTCGATCGCCCGGCAGACCGGATCCAGGATCTCGGTGTTCTGGGCGGGGAACGCGATCAGCTCCGCGACGCCGGTGCCGGCGCGGCCGTCCGCGACCCGGGCCACGCCCGGCACCGCGGACACCACAGCGTGCGCCCGCTCGAGCTGCGCCGCCGGCAGGCGCAGCGCCACGGCGTTGTGGTAGCTGGAGCGCGCCTCGAGCTCCGCCGGCCTGGCGTCGACCACGATCCGCCCCCTGGCGATCACGATCGCGCGGCTGCACACGGCGTCGACCTCCTCGAGGATGTGGGTCGAGATGATGATCGCCTTGTCCTTGGCCATATCCGCCAGCAGCGTGCGCACGTGGTGCTTCTGATTGGGGTCGAGACCGTCGGTCGGCTCGTCCAGGATCAGCACCTCGGGATCGTGCAGCAGGGCGACCGCCAGGCCGAGGCGCCGCTTGAAGCCCTTGGACAGCGTCTCGATCGGCTGGCGCAGCACGCTTTTCAGCTCGAGCAGCGCGACCATGGCGTCGATCCGCTCGCGCCTGGCGGCGCCCGCGAAGCCGCGCAGCGCGGCGACGAACCCGAGCAGGCCGAGCGGGGTCATGTCGCCGTAGGCGGGCGCCCCTTCGGGCAGGTAGCCGATGCGCCGGCGCACCTCGATCGGCGCTTTGGCGAGATCCAGGCCGCACACGGAGACGCGGCCGCTGCTCGGCGCCAGATAACCGGTGATCATGCGCATGGTGGTCGACTTGCCGGCGCCGTTGGGGCCCAAGAAGCCCAGCACCTCGCCGCGGCCGAGCGTGAAGCTCACGCCGTCGACCGCGACGATCGGGCCGAACCGCTTGCTCAGATGCTCGATGATCAAAAGAGGCTCCATCCCCGACCCGTCTCCTCTCTCCTTTGGAGCATGCACTCGCTCGCGCCCCGGGATGGCAAAGGATCGCTCGCGATGCAACTCAACATTTGTTCATGGAAGCCGCAGGGTCACCCGACAGGCCGGATTGCCTCGGGGTCAAAGCCGCCGCTCACCTCGCCCGGTCGCGATTTGGCGCCCGTAGTAAGCAACCCTCAGGCGCTGTCAACCCCTGCGGCGGCGACGCGTATCATCCCCGAGGTCGAGATCGGCGGCCGGTAGCGGTCGAGATCGAGCGCCATCTGTCCCAACCTGCCGGTTGGCGGTACCGATGGCGGGCCGCATCGATCACCGGCAGACGCTCGCTGTCATCTGGCAGGGCGTTCCATCGCATCAAGAATTGGCAGAGCTACCGCGGGCCGCACCGGCGAGTGCACACGTGCGATTGATGGCCGCAATACTACGTACTACATTCCGTCGGGCATGATACGGAACTTCGGGAGCAGAGCGCTCCGGCGGTTCTTCGAGCGGGGGGACGAGAGTCGGATCCGCGCCGATCACCGGACAACCGTGAGGGACATCCTCGCTCGTCTGAACGCCGCTTCTGGTCCTGAGGACATGGACTTGCCCGGCTTCAGGCTTCACGCGCTCAGAGGCGAATATCGGGGCTTCTGGGCCGTCACCGCCCGGGCAAACTGGCGTCATCTTCCGCTTCGAGGGAGAGCACGCTGCCGACATCGACTATCTCGACTACCACTAGGGGAAGTGAATCGATGTTGATGCACAACCCACCGCACCCGGGAGAGGTCATCAAGCGCCAGTGCCTCGAGCCCCTGGGGTTGACCGTGACCGCGGCCGCCGAGGGCCTCGGCGTCTCGCGCAACACCTTGTCCATGCTGATCAACGGCCGCCTCGGGATTTCGCCCGAAATGGCTATCAGGCTGTCCCAGGGCTTCGGCGGCAGCCCGGAGAGCTGGCTGCGGCAGCAGATGGATTACGATCTGTGGCAAGCGCAGCAAAAGGCCAAGGCGATCAAGGTCCGCAAGTTCGAGGCGGCGTAGGGCTGTCGATTCCGAGGTCTGAAGCAGACGAGATCTGCTGGAAGCGGACATGCGTCTCGAAGCTCGGCTGACCGCCCCAGGGCGAGAGGGCTCGCCCTGCTCGGCTGGCTGGAAATCGCCGCTACAGCGAATCGCTGAGGCCGGAGCCATGAGGGCTCGGCGAACTCTTGCCGCGATCGTCTCGTACGACAGAACCAACATGTCAATCTGGTGCCCCACGTAAAGCCCTTACGCAAGCGAGTAAACGATTGCCCGGACCGGGGTCGGCTTGAAACCAGCCGCGGGATTGTCGCGCTCGGGACAGTTCGAGATAACGACCAGCAGATCCATCTCGGCGCGTAGATCCACATAGTCACCCGGCTTGGATCGCCCCTCGGCGATCGCCACCGCACCGTCGGCCTCGACCGGCACGTTCATGAAGAAATTGACGTTGGCGACGATGTCCTTCTCGCCCAGTCCGTGCTTGGTTAGCTCGGCCGCGAAATTCGACTGGCAACTTTGGGTGTTGCTCTTGCCGAAACGCACCTCGTCAATCTCGATTGAGCAGCAGCCGTAGAGCGTATCGTGTGCGCCGCAGCTGTCCTGGACAATGGTCATCATCTTGCGCGCGCGCACGGACCACAGCACGCAGCCCTTGCCGAGATAGATGTTCTGATTGAGCTTTATGGTGTTGGCTGCATTGTAGCGCTCGGCGGGGTCGCTGGCATTGTAGCACAGGAAATCGATCGCCTGCTGGCCTTCCAGGTCGACGAGGCGTAGCACGTCGCCCTTCTTGATCCGCGCGCTCCAGGGTTCGCCGGCCGGGACGATCGTGTCCTCGTGGACGCTTGCATCCGGGAAAGGGATATCGGTCGCTGGCGCCATTTGCCTCACCTCCTTGGTCCGGCGATTCTCATCTGTCCTGCCTCTGCTCGGCGAGTCGCAGCAGTTCTTCCGCGATCGCAAGGGGCGACGTGCTTGCTGATGTCGACCCGCCCCTCACAAACCAATGGCACTCACAACGTGGACGCTACCAGAATGACAGTGGGGAGACCAGCAATCCGCTCGCGGCCTCCTCACCTCGATAACCGCTTCGGGTCAGGGTTCGGACCTGTGTCCGGACTGACGTGCAGGTCGGTTACTCGGATGGAAAGCGGACGCAATCACGCCACAAGCCGACATCCC
Source organism: Geminicoccaceae bacterium (assembly GCA_050729115.1). GTDB lineage: Bacteria > Pseudomonadota > Alphaproteobacteria > Geminicoccales > Geminicoccaceae > JBKPNX01. The sequence goes on from JBOHKK010000180.1 coordinate 7,012, forward strand.
GTGTTCCGCTGATATTGCGCAAGCAGGTATCTGCGAGTCACCGTAAGGGGCCGAAAATGCCCGATCGCCACCGGGATCGATGGTCGGGCGCGACCATTGGCGCGCCTATCCCGCCATCATCTTGAGCCATGAGGCCGCAGCCTGGGCAGGTCGCGGCCTTGGGCGGAGTCAGATGCGGGCGCGGATCGCTTCGACGTCGATCGTCTGGAACTCCTCGGGCAGCTCGTAGCTGTCGGCGTCGGCCTTGACCTTGGCGTGGTCGAAGTCGTTCACCGGCGCGACGTAATCGTTGGTCAGCACGTCCTCGGGCGCGATCGGGTTGCTGATCTGACCGATCTCGTGGATCGTGTCGAAGAACAGGCGCCAGCGCTCGAAGTCGTGGTGGCCCCAGCCTTCGCGCGTTTCCCAGTCGCCGCGGAACACGTTCGCGAGCTCCATCATCGATTCGGTCGCAACCGGCGGCGCCAAAGTCGAGGCGAGCGCCGGGAACTGCTCGAGCACGATGTGGGTCGCGGCGCGCGGATTGAGGTGGCCGTACTCGAGCCCCATCGCCCAGGCGCGCAGGTACGCCTCGTACAGCTCCTGCTTGGCCGGGTCCTCGTAGTCGGAACGGCGAATCACGAAGCTGTTGGCCGGGAACTCGGAGAAGTCGCGCCCGAGGAAGTAGTCGAACTCCAGGCCCTGGCCCTTCCACTGCGCGCGCAGGCCCTCCCAGGAGAGCGCGGCGTCGCCCTGGCCCTGCATCAGCGCCTGGGCCCACAGGCTGCCGGCCTCGGCGTAGCTCACGCTCTCCAGCGGCACGCCGATCTGGGCGAGCATCGGATCGACGATCGCCTGCCAGCCGGCGCTGCCGAGCAGGATGGTCTTGCCCTCGAGCTCCGTCACGTCTGCCGGTTTCTCGCCCTTACGGAACGCGAAGTCGAACACGTCGTAGGCACCCATGTGCCAGACCGAGGTGAGCGGAATCCCCTGCTCGAGCCCGAGCGAGAACACGCCGGGCGAGGGGAAGCCCATGTCCGCCTGGCCCTGGTCGACCAGCTTGATGGTCGCGGTCGCCTCCATCGGCCCCGGCTCGAGGGTGGTCTCGATGTCGCCGAAGTAGCCGTATTTCATGGCGACCCAGTAGGGATAGTCGTCCAGGACCTCGATGGTGCCGCGCGGGCTGACCCAGCGCACCGTGCCTTCGATCGCGCGGGCACGTTGCGGCCAGAGGCTCGAGCCGAGCGTCCCGGCTGTGATCCCGGCTCCGGTCACCTCCAAAAAACGCCGCCGGTGCAGGCGGGTCAGGGGCAGTCTCGTCATCGCCTTCGCCTCCCTCTCTTCATGATGCGAGCGCGGCCTCACGCCTCCCAGCTCGCCCACCTCTTGCCGATCCAGAAGAACAGCACGTACAGCGAGATGCCGATCGCCGCCAGGATCACGATGCAGGCGAAGAACTGCGGCATCTGGATCAGCGACGAGTAGTACGCGAGGCGATTGCCCAGGCCCGACGAGCCGCCGACCATCTCGGCGCCGACCGCGGTCAAGAGGCCGAAGATCGAGCCGATCATGAGCCCGACGATGACCATGGGCAGCGCCATCGGGATGCGGATCTTGAGGAAGATCTGGAAGGTGCTGGCGCCGAACGAGCGGGCGAGCGCGATCTTGGCGAGATCGGTGCGCCGGAAGCCGGTCGCCGCGTTGATCATGACCATCGGCCCCGAGGCGAGCGCGACCGCGATGATCCGCGGCTCCAGGCCGAAGCCGAGGCGGAGGATCAACAGCGGCACCAGCGCGATCATCGGGGTCGTGACCAGCAGCAGGATGTAGGGCGCCACGATCTTCTCGACGAACGGGAACTGGGTGATGATGGCGGCGAGCACGAAGCCGATCGAGGCGCCGATCGCGAAGCCGATCAGGAGCTCGGCGAGCGTCACGCCGATGTGCGGCGCCAGCAGGTGAAAGTCGGAGACGAGCGCGGTCGCGATCATGCTGGGGGGCGGCATGATGTACTGCGGCACCTCGAGCATCCGCAGCAGCACCTCGGCGCCGCCGACGATGATCACCGCGACCAGCGCGATCGCGCCGATCTCGGCCCAGGTGCGGATGCCGCCGAGCGCTGTGGTCAGCGCCGAGAGGTTGGTGATGTCGACCTCGCGCGCGTGCTGGTCCGCGGGCTTGTTGAAGGTCGGGATGGTGTCGCCGAGGTCGCGGTCCATCGCTAATACCCGCTATCGCAGAAAAGTGAGTCCTGAGTGTCTCGTCATTGCGAGCGCCCACAGGGAGCGAAGCAATCCAGGGAATGCCGGCTTGTCTGGATCGCCACGCCCGCTTCGCGGTCTCGCGATGACGGGAAGTATGGAGCACGAACTTGGGATGTGGAGCACTAGCGCGTTCTTCCTCTTGGCGGGACCAGCCCGCTCCCCCTGCCTGCCACCCACAGGGTACCATGGCATCGGGTGGTTGGGAGGGGGAGCGGGCTGGCGCCGATCGCAACCAAACCGAAAATCACCTCAGCCCGCCATCTCGACGATCGAGCCGGCGTGCGCGCCGGCGCCGTGGTCGATCGAGCCCTTGATCGCCGAGACCAGCTCGATGAAGTGCGGCTTGGTCGTGACCTCGAGCGGGCGCGGGCGCGGCAGGTCGATCTCGAAGATCCGCTGCAGACGGCCCGGGCGCGGCGACATCACCATGACCCGATCGGCGAGGAACACCGCCTCGGCGATGTTGTGGGTGACGAACACGATGGTTTTGCGCGTCTCCAGCCAGATCTCCTGCAGCAAAAGGTTCATCTCGTCGCGGGTGAAGGCATCGAGCGCGCCGAACGGCTCGTCCATCAGGAGCAGCGACGGGTCGACCGAGAGCGAGCGGACGATCGAGGCGCGCTGCTGCATGCCGCCCGAGAGCTCGCGCGGGTACTTGGTCTCGAAGCCGTTCAGGCCGACCCGGCGCAGCAGGCCGTCGATGCGGTCCTGGTGCGCCGCGGGCTTCAGGCGCTTGATCTCGAACGGCAGATGGATGTTCTTGATCAGCGAGCGCCAGGGCAGCAGGTTGGCGTCCTGGAACACCATGCCGATCTCCGGGTGCGGCCGGACCACCGGCGCGCCGTCGAGCAGCACGCGGCCCGCGGTCAGCTCGTGCAGGCCGGCCATCGCCCACAGCAAGGTGGACTTGCCGCAGCCCGAGGGCCCGAGCACGCACACCAGCTCGCCCTCGTCCACGCGCATCGAGTAAGCCTCCAAGGCGTGGACCAGCCCGGTCCGGGTCGCGTAGTGCTTGGTCGCGCGCTCGACCACCAGCTTGGCCGGGCGGTCCGCGCCGTTGCCGCCGTTCCTCACCTTCACCTCACCGCCCGCGCCCCTTGCCCGCCGGCTCCGCCCGGGGCTCGAAGCACCCTCCCCGAAGCCCGCCACAGCGTCAAGGGCGTCGCCGGCAAGGATGCGGCACGAGGCTCTCGCGTGATCGGATCGTTGGACAACCGACGATAAGTTGCCAGCAAGTCAGCAACGATGATGGTCGCGCAGCCAATGCCGACCGCGATGCGGCGTCCAAAATTACGGTACGCATGGATCAAGGCTGCAAACTGAATCTCGAATCCGAGGAGAACCCCCGGTGAGAAGTGCGACGGCAGGGAACATCCAAGCGCCACGCGCCAGGATCGGGCCCGGGCGCAAACCTCCGATGGCGACGAACTTCCAGACCGTAGCTGCGCAAAACACGAAAATCGCCCAGTCCTTGACCCACAAGAGTGCTCAAATCCACGGATGCCCGAGCGGCCCTGCGGCGGCTGTACAATGTGCTCAAGCTGCCGGCCGCGCCCGCGCCCTTGAACAAGCCGGCGGGTATCTGGTGCCAGCATTGCGACAGGGGGAGGGTTGCCGGATCTACGCCGAGCGTCCCGCGGATTGCCGATCGTTCCTGTGCCTTTGGAAGGTGGTGCCAGACTTGCCGGACGAGCCGCGGCCCGGTCGCTGCAAGGTCATGTGGACGACGACCGAGGACGGTACGACGGCTATCGCTACGACCGAATATCCGAACGCGCTGGCGACTGGGGCACAGCGGAGTTCGGCCGAGCAGTTCAGAGCGGCGGGCGTCCAGGTGCGAATCGCAGCGCTACCGCGGTAGCAGCAGGCCTTTGGCGTATACGGCCTTGCTGTGGGGGTGGTAAAGCGCCGCGAGGCCAACCCTGCAAAGTCCCCCATTGGTGATCTCCAGTTCGAGACTGATGATCTTGAGCAGCTGGTAATCCCACCCGTGGAACGCGTCGTGGCCGTTCCAGAGGGCCCACACGCTTCGCTCGGGCTGATCCAGATACCCCGTCGAAATTATCGCATTGCCCATTGGTTCGGGGTTGTCGGGTTTGTGGCCGTGCCAGTCGGTCAGCGGCATGATGTGCTGGCCGAACTCCACCCACAAGACGCAGGTCGGGTTTATCTCGCAGTCCCACCAGGATGTCTCGGGATCGTCCTTGCACTCGGTCGCCGTATCGGTGTCCATCCCAGGGAAGTGATCGAGCCGGACGGTGAAGTCGCACTCGCTGCTCTCGCACCCGAGCGGGAACGCGACCACTGGATCGCCGTCGAGCTGGTTAGACCACACCTGATCGCTGAAGTACTCGACGCCCTCGATGCGCTTGGTCTCCTCGGCGTTCGCCTGCGAGCCTACGATCAGGATAGCTGCGGCCGTTGCCGCTAGAATCGTCTTCATCTCGGTTCCTCCAGCGCTTTTGGTTAAAATTGTAGCGATCGTGAGCGGGTAACGCGCAACCGTCAACCGGAGTTCCCAGTCAGCCGGTCTGATTTTCGCCTTCCTGTTGCACTGGGGGCACAGAGTCCCCCGCTCGCGCGGCATCGCCTCGACCCGACGGCACCCCTGGTCTGGACAATATTCCTGTAATCGGCTAGACTGACGCTTTCCCCGAGGCGCCCGTTCAAGCTGGCGCCGTCATCGCGGGCGCCGCCTCGCGGCTCGCCCGGGCCGGGCCGCTCGAGGTCGAAGTGTTCGAGGCGCGGGGCTATGGGGACGTCGGACCCGGCCTCACGCCGATCCGTGGTTCTCGGGTTCAACCAGGCTCAACCCGATGATCGGCACCGGGCCGGTTCGAGACCCTGTTGCGCCATCGCGGCTC
>JBOHKK010000181.1:0-12099 GCA_050729115.1 Geminicoccaceae bacterium
CCCGCCCGTCTCCGCCAGAATCTTCGTGATCGCCGCGGTCAAGGTCGTCTTGCCGTGGTCCACGTGCCCGATCGTCCCCACGTTCGCATGCGGCTTCGTCCGCTCAAACTTCGCCTTCGACATCGCTCTTTGGTCTCCGCTGCTTGGCGATCCGGCACGCTCAGGCGTACTTCGCCTGGATCTCCTGGGCCACCATCTGGGGCACCGGTTCGTAGTGATCGAACGTCATGGTGAACTGGGCGCGGCCCTGGGACAGGGAGCGCAGGGTGTTGACGTAGCCGAACATGGTCGCGAGCGGCACCACGGCGGTGATCACCTGGGCGTTCGCCCGGGCCGCCATCCCCGTGATGTGGCCGCGGCGGCTGTTCAGATCGCCGATGATGTCGCCCATGTATTCCTCGGGGGTCACCACCTCGACCGCCATCACCGGCTCCAGCAGCATCGGCCCGGCCTTGACGGCGGCCTCGCGAAACGCGGCGCGGGCGGCGATCTCGAACGCCATGACCGAGCTGTCGACCTCGTGGTAGGCGCCATCGACCAGGCTGATCGCGAGATCGACCAGCGGGAAGCCGGCGAGCACGCCACCCTCCATCGCCGACCTCAGGCCCTTCTCGACTCCCGGCACGTACTCCCGGGGCACGGCGCCGCCGACCACCTTGTTCTCGAAGATGAAGCCGGAGCCGCGCGCGCCCGGCGCCAGCACCAGCTTGACCCGGGCGAACTGACCGGCGCCGCCGGTCTGCTTGCGGTGGGTGTAGTCGACCTGGCTCGGGCGCGAGATGGTCTCGCGATAGGCGACCTGCGGCGCGCCGACGTTGGCGTCGACCTTGAACTCGCGCTTCAGGCGATCGACGATGATCTCGAGGTGCAGCTCGCCCATCCCCTTGATCACCGTCTGGGCGGTCTCGGGGTCGATGCCGACCCGAAACGACGGGTCCTCGGCGGCGAGCTTGCCCAGCGCCCCGGACAGCTTCTCCTGATCCGCCCTGGTCCTGGGCTCGACCGCGACCTCGATCACCGGGTCGGGGAACTCCATGCGCTCCAGCACCACCTGCCGGTTGGGGTCCGACAGGGTGTCGCCGGTGGTCGTGGCCTTGAGCCCGACCAGGGCGACGATGTCGCCGGCGCGGGCCTCCTTCACCTCCTCGCGCGAATTGGCGTGCATCTGCAGGATCCGGCCGATCCGCTCGCGGCTGCCCTTGACCGTGTTGATCACGGTGGCGCCGCTCTCGATCACTCCGGAATAGACCCGGATGAAGCTGAGCGATCCGACGAACGGGTCGGTCATGATCTTGAACGCGAGCGCGGCGAACGGCTCGGCGTCGTCGGAGCGGCGCTCGACGGGCTCGTCCGTGCCGGCCCTGACGCCCTGGATCGGCGGCACCTCGGTGGGCGACGGCAAGAAGTCGACCACGGCATCGAGGAGCGGCTGGACGCCCTTGTTCTTGAAGGCCGAGCCGCACAGCACCGGGACCAGCTTATGCACAAGGGTGCCCGCGCGAATGCAGCGCTTGAGGGTCGCCGGGTCGGGCTCCTCGCCCGCGAAGTAGCGCTCGAGCACGTCGTCGTCGAACTCGACCGCCGCCTCGATCAGGGCGCTGCGATAGTGCGCCGCCTGCTCGGCCAGCGCCGCAGGGATCTCGCGATACTCGAACTCGGCGCCGAGCGTGTCGTCCTTCCAGATGATCGCCCGGTTCTCGATCAGGTCGATGTTGCCCACGTAGTCGGCTTCGGCGCCCACCGGCAAGGTCAGCGGCAAGGGCGTCGCGCCGAGCCGGTCCCTGATCATGTCGATGCAGCGGCCATAGTCGGCGCCGATCCGATCCATCTTGTTGACGAAGCAGATCCGCGGCACCCGGTACTTGTCGGCCTGACGCCACACCGTCTCGGACTGCGGCTCGACCCCGGCCACCGAATCGAACACCGCGATCACGCCGTCGAGCACGCGCAGCGAGCGCTCCACCTCGATGGTGAAGTCGACGTGGCCCGGCGTGTCGATGATGTTGATCCGGTGGTCGCCCCACGAGCAGGTGGTCGCGGCCGAGGTGATCGTGATGCCCCGCTCCTGCTCCTGCTCCATCCAGTCCATCACCGCGGTGCCTTCGTGCACCTCGCCGATCTTGTACGAGCGGCCGGTGTAATAGAGGATGCGCTCCGTGGTCGTGGTCTTACCGGCATCGATGTGGGCCATGATGCCGATGTTGCGGTAGCGTTCGAGAGGGGTGGTCCGAGCCATCGGGGTGCCTGTCCGCCGCCGGTCACCAGCGATAGTGCGAGAACGCGCGGTTGGCCTCGGCCATCCGCAGGGTGTCCTCGCGCTTCTTGAACGCCGCGCCCCGGCCGTTGGCCGCATCCATGAGCTCGGCCGCGAGGCGGTCGACCATGCTCTTCTCGGAACGCTTGCGGGCGACGTCGATGATCCAGCGGATCGCCAGCGTCATGCGCCGCGAGGGCCGCACCTCGACCGGCACCTGGTAGGTGGCGCCGCCGACCCGGCGCGAGCGCACCTCGAGGGTCGGCTTGACGTTGTCCAGCGCCGCGTGAAACATCTCCAAAGGCTCGCGCGCGGCCCGCGCCTGCATCCTGTCCAGCGCCCCATAGACGATCCGCTCGGCGACCGACTTCTTGCCGTCGTTCATGACCGCATTCATGAACCTGGTCAGCACAAGGTCGCCATACTTGGCGTCCGGCAAGACCTCGCGCTTTTCGGCTGCGCGCCGACGTGCCATGACCGTCCTTCCTACTTGGGCCGCCCTACTTGGGCCGCTTGGCGCCGTACTTGGAGCGCCGCTGCCTGCGTCCGGAGACCCCCTGGGTGTCGAGGGTGCCCCGGATGACGTGATAGCGGACGCCCGGCAGGTCCTTGACCCGACCGCCGCGGATCAGGACCACCGAATGCTCCTGGAGGTTGTGCCCTTCGCCCGGGATGTAGCTGGTGACTTCGAAGCCGTTGGTCAAGCGGACGCGGGCGACCTTACGCAAGGCCGAGTTCGGCTTCTTGGGGGTGGTCGTGTAGACGCGCGTGCACACGCCGCGCCGCTGCGGGCACGCCTCGAGCGCCGGCACCTTGTTGCGCGCCGGTTCCCCCTTGCGCGGCTTGCGCACCAGCTGGTTGATCGTCGGCATGGCTCGCTCCGTCAGCGCCTTTCGGCCACGAAACGCCCGAGCCGCCATCCCGCGGCCCCGCGGCCGGGATGGGCTCAGGCGGATCCTGTTGTTGTCGCCCTAGATCTGGATGCTGCGTCTGAACTGGGCGTCCACCACCAGCAACCCAAACGAACGGTGCCGCTGCTTTTAGAGACCCGCCCAAGCAGCGTCAACCCCCGAGGCGCGGCGCACGGCACCGCCATTGCGCCGGTGCCGCGCGCTCGGGCGGTCGGCGAACGCGCCGCTACTCGGCCGGCGGCAGCTCGCTCATCTCAGGCAAGGTCATGACCGTCTCCTCGGGCGCGACCTCGCGCGGCGGCGCGAACCGCTCGCTGGTCGCGGCGAGGCGCTTGAGGCGGTTCATGACCCCGCCGCTGCCCGCCGGGATCAGCCGGCCGACGATCACGTTCTCCTTGAGGCCGCTCAGGCGATCGATCTTGCCGGCGAACGCGGCGTCGGTAAGCACCCGCGTGGTCTCCTGGAACGAGGCCGCCGAGATGAACGACTGGGTCTGCAGCGACGCCTTGGTGATGCCCTGGAACACCGGCAGCGCCACCGCCGGCGCCCGGTCGTCCTTGACCGCCCGCTCGTTGACCGCGTCGAACTCCAGCTTGTCGACCTGCTCGCCGACCAGGAAGGTGGTGTCGCCCGCCTCGGCGACCTCGACCTTCTGCAGCATCTGGCGGACGATCACCTCGACGTGCTTGTCGTTGATCTTCACGCCCTGCAGCCGATACACCTCCTGGATCTCGTTGACCAGGAAGCCGGCGAGCGCCTCGACGCCCTTGACCCGCAGGATGTCGTGGGGCACCGGATTGCCGTCGACCAGCAGATCGCCGGCCTCGACCACGTCGCCTTCCTGAGCGATCACGTGCCGCCCCTTGGGGATCAGGTACTCGACCGCCTCCCCCTCGCCGTCGGGCGGCACGATGCGCAGGCGCCGCTTGGCCTTGTAGTCCTTGCCGTACTCGACCCGCCCCGCGATCTCGGCCATGAGCGCCGGATCCTTGGGTCGACGCGCCTCGAACAGCTCGGCCACCCGCGGCAGACCGCCGGTGATGTCGCGGGTCTTGCTGGCCTCCTTGGGCAGGCGCGCGAGGACGTCGCCGGCGTGCACCTCGACGCCGGCCTCGACGTTGAGGATCGCGCCGACCGGCAGGTAGTAGCGGACCTCCGCGCCGCTCGCCACCTTGACCGGCTGTCCCTCCCCGTCCTGCAGGACGATCGATGGCCGCAGGTTGGCGCCGCGGGTCTGCTGGCGCCAGTCGACCACCTCCTTGCTCGCGCGGCCGGTCGCCTCGTCGACCACCTCGCGGAAGGTGATCCCTTCGACCATGTCCATGAACACCGCGCTGCCCGCCGCCTCGGCGATGATCGGCAAGGTGTGCGGATCCCACTCGGCGAGCCGCGTGCCCTTGGTCACCTGGGCGTCCGGCGCGATCAGCAGGCGGGCGCCGTACGGCAGACGATGGCGCGCCTTCTCGCGCCCGCTCTCGTCGTGCAGGAGCAGCTCGGTGGTCCGCCCCAGCGCCACCAGGCGCTGCTTGCTGTCGGTCACCAGGTTGGGATTGACCAGCTGCACGGTGCCGTCGATCGTGGCCTCGACGTGCGAGCGCTCGGCCTGCGACTGCGCCGCGCCGCCGATGTGGAACGTGCGCATGGTCAGCTGGGTGCCCGGCTCGCCGATGCTCTGCGCGGCGATCACGCCGACCGCCTCGCCGACGTTGACCGGGGTGCCGCGCGCCAGGTCGCGGCCATAGCACAGGCTGCACACCCCGCCCAGGCTGTCGCAGGTGAGGACCGAGCGGACCGGCACGCTCTCGACCACGGCCTCGTCCAAAAGACGGACCTTTTCCTCGTCGAGCAGCACGTCGCGCTCGACCAGGACCGCGCCGGTGGTCGGATGCACGACGTCCGCCGCCGTGGTCCGGCCGAGGATGCGCTCCGCCAGCTCCTCGATCACCTCGCCGCCCTGGATCACCGACGCCAGCGTGATGTGGCGATCCGTGCCGCAGTCCTCCTCGACGATGATGCAGTCCTGCGCGACGTCCACCAGCCGGCGGGTGAGATAGCCGGAATTGGCGGTCTTGAGGGCGGTGTCGGCGAGACCCTTGCGGGCGCCGTGGGTCGAGTTGAAGTACTCGAGCACCGACAGCCCCTCCTTGAAGTTGGAGATGATCGGGGTCTCGATGATCTCGCCCGACGGCTTGGCCATGAGCCCGCGCATCCCCGCCAGCTGCTTGATCTGCGCCGCCGAGCCCCGGGCTCCCGAATCCGCCATCATGTAGATCGAGTTGGGCTGATTCACCCGCCCGGTCTCCGGATTGCGGATCCGTGCGGTCGCCCGGATCTGCTCCATCATCTCCTCGGCGACCCGGTCGGTGCACTGCGCCCAGGCGTCGACCACCTTGTTGTACTTCTCACCCTTGGTGATCAGGCCGTCGGCGTACTGCTGCTCGTACTGCTTGACCAGCTCGCGGGTCTCATGGACCAGGTGACCCTTGCTTTCCGGCACCACCATGTCGTCCTTGCCGAACGAGATGCCGGCCTTGGCGGCGTACGAGAAGCCGAGCGTCATCAGCCGGTCGGCGAACACCACCGTCTCCTTCTGGCCGCAATGGCGGTAGACCTCGTCGACCACCTGGGTGATCTCGCGCTTGGTGAGCAACGTGTTGAGCAGCCGGTCGAAGCTCACCGCCGGGTGCTGGGGCAGGATCTCGTACAGCATCATCCGCCCCGCCGTGGTCTCGATCCGGCGGGTCCGGGCCTCGCCGCGATCCGCCGCGCCGCCCCGATCCGCCGCGCCGCCCCCGTCCGCTGCGCCACCCCCGTCCGCTGCGCCATGGTCGCTCGTGCCGTTGGCAGCCGGCTCCGGGATCCGGCACAAGATCTTGCTGTGCAGCGAGATGACCCGGGCATCGAGCGCCTGCTTGGCCTCGTCCAGGTCGGCGAAGACCATGCCCTCGCCCGGCTCGCCGTCGAGCGCCAGCGACACGTAGTAGAGGCCGAGCACGATGTCCTGGGTCGGCACGATGATCGGCTTGCCGTTGGCCGGGCTCAGGATGTTGTTGGTCGACATCATGAGCACCCGCGCCTCCAGCTGGCTCTCCAGCGACAGGGGCACGTGCACCGCCATCTGATCGCCGTCGAAGTCGGCGTTGAACGCGGTGCACACCAGCGGATGCAGCTGGATCGCCTTGCCCTCGATCAGGATCGGCTCGAACGCCTGGATGCCCAGGCGGTGCAGGGTCGGCGCCCGATTGAGCAGCACCGGATGCTCGCGGATCACCTGCTCGAGGATGTCCCAGACCTCCGGCCGCTCCTTCTCGACCATGCGCTTGGCGGCCTTGATGGTCTGGGCCATCCCGTACAGCTCGAGCTTGGAGTAGACGAACGGCTTGAACAGCTCGAGCGCCATCTTCTTCGGGATGCCGCACTGGTGCAGCTTGAGCTCGGGACCGACCACGATCACCGAGCGGCCCGAGTAGTCGACCCGCTTGCCGAGCAGGTTCTGGCGGAACCGGCCCTGCTTGCCCTTGAGCATGTCCGAGAGCGACTTCAGCGGCCGCTTGTTGGCGCCGGTGATCACCCGGCCGCGCCGGCCGTTGTCGAACAGCGCATCGACCGACTCCTGCAGCATGCGCTTCTCGTTGCGCACGATGATGTCGGGGGCGCGCAGCTCGATCAGGCGCTTGAGCCGGTTGTTGCGATTGATCACCCGGCGGTACAGGTCGTTCAGGTCCGAGGTCGCGAAGCGGCCGCCATCCAGCGGCACCAGCGGGCGCAGCTCGGGCGGAATCACGGGGATGATCGTCAGGATCAGCCATTCCGGCCGGTTGCCGGACTCGAGGAACGTCTCGATCATCTTGAGACGCTTCACGATCTTCTTGCGCTTGGCCTCGGAATTGGTCTCGCCCAGCTCGAGGCGCAGCGCGTCGCGCTCCTCCGGCAGGTCGAGCTGGGCCAGCATCTCGCGCACCGCCTCGGCGCCGATGCCGACCGTGAACGCCTCCTCGCCGTACTCCTCGCGGTAGCGCATGACCTGCTCCTCGCCCAGCAGCTCATGGCGCTTGAGCGGGGTGAGGCCGGGCTCGATTACCACGAAGGCCTCGAAGTACAGCACCCGCTCCAGATCGCGCAGCGTCATGTCGAGCGTGACCCCGATCCGCGACGGCACCGACTTCAGCAGCCAGATGTGCGCCACCGGGGCGGCGAGCTCGATGTGGCCCATGCGCTCGCGCCGCACCTTGCTCTGAATCACCTCGACACCGCACTTCTCACAGACGATGCCGCGGTACTTCATCCGCTTGTACTTGCCGCACAGGCACTCGTAGTCCTTGATCGGCCCGAAGATCCGCGCGCAGAACAAGCCGTCGCGCTCCGGCTTGAACGTCCGGTAGTTGATGGTCTCGGGCTTCTTGACCTCGCCGTACGACCAGGCGCGGATCTGGTCCGGGCTGGCGATCGAGATCTTGATCTGATCGAACTTCAGCGTCCCGCTGGGCTGTCCGAAGAAGTACATCAACTCGTTCATCTTGCGCTCCTTTCGACCGACCGGGAGGATGTGCCGCCGACCACCGGCGCGGCGGCCCGCCCCGCGGTCAATCGCCGCCCGCCTGCTCGAGCTCGACGTTCAGGCCCAGTGCCTGCAGTTCCTTGACCAGGACGTTGAACGACTCGGGGATGCCCGCCTCGAACGTGTCCTCGCCGCGCACGATCGCCTCGTAGATCTTGGTCCGTCCGGAGACGTCGTCGGACTTGACGGTCAGCATCTCCTGCAGGGTGTAGGCGGCGCCGTAGGCCTGCAGCGCCCAGCATTCCATCTCGCCGAAGCGCTGGCCGCCGAACTGCGCCTTGCCGCCCAGCGGCTGCTGGGTGACCAGGCTGTAGGGACCGACCGATCGGGCGTGGATCTTGTCGTCGACCAGGTGGCCGAGCTTGAGCATGTAGATGTAGCCGACCGTCACCTTGCGATCGAACGCCTCGCCGGTGCGGCCGTCGACCAGGGTCACCTGGCCGGACACGTCGCACCCGGCCTGGTCGAGCAGGCTCACGATGTCGCGTTCGTGGGCGCCGTCGAACACCGGCGTGGCCACCGGGATGCCGCTGCGCAGGTTGCCGGCCAGCTCCAGGATCTGCTCGTCGCCGAACCCCGCGAAACCATCCGCGTCGCCGTAGAAGTCGGCCAGCTGGGTGCGCAGCGCCGCCACGCGGTCCTTGCTCGCCCGGTCGATCAGAGCGCCGATCTGCCGGCCGAGGTTGTTGCACGCCCAGCCCAAATGCGTCTCGAGGATCTGGCCGACGTTCATGCGCGAGGGCACGCCCAGCGGGTTGAGCACGACGTCCACCGGCGTGCCGTCCTCCAGATGCGGCATGTCCTCGATCGGCGCGATCTTGGAGATCACGCCCTTGTTGCCGTGCCGCCCGGCCATCTTGTCGCCCGGCTGCAGCTTGCGCTTCACGGCCACGAACACCTTGACCATCTTGAGCACGCCGGGCGGCAGCTCGTCGCCGCGCTGGACCTTGTCGACCTTGTTGTCGAACCGCTCCTGCAGGCGCTTGAGGCCCTCGTCGAGCTGGCGCTTGAGCTGCTCGATCTCGACCATGTGCTGGGCGTCGTCGACCCCGATCTCCCACCACTGCCGCCGGGCGAACCCTTCCAGCGCCTGGGCGGTGACCGTCTGGCCGGCCTTCAGGCCGCTCGGCCCGCTGGTCGCCTTCTGGCCTTCCAGGAGCTCGCGCAGGCGGCCATAGATGTTGCGCTCGAGGATCGCGCGCTCGTCGTCGCGGTCCTTGGCCAGGCGCTCGATCTCGGCGCGCTCGATCGCGGTGGCGCGCTCGTCCTTCTCGATGCCGCGGCGCGAGAACACCCGCACCTCGACCACCGTGCCCATGACCCCCGGCGGGACCTTGAGCGAGGTGTCGCGGACGTCCGCCGCCTTCTCGCCGAAGATCGCCCGCAGCAGCTTCTCCTCGGGGGTCATCGGGGTCTCGCCCTTGGGCGTCACCTTGCCGACCAGGATGTCGCCCGCCTGGACCTCGGCGCCGATGTAGACGATGCCCGCCTCGTCCAGGTTGCGCAGGCTCTCCTCGCCGACGTTGGGGATGTCGCGGGTGATCGACTCCGGCCCGAGCTTGGTGTCGCGCGCCATCACCTCGAACTCCTCGATGTGGATCGAGGTGAACACGTCGTCGCGCACGATGCGCTCGGAGATCAGGATCGAGTCCTCGAAGTTGTAGCCGTTCCAGGGCATGAACGCGACCAGCGCGTTGCGGCCGAGCGCCAGCTCGCCGAGGTTGGTGCTCGGACCGTCGGCGACGATGTCGCCGGCCCGCACCCGATCGCCGACCTGCACCACCGGCCGCTGGTTGATGCAGGTGTTCTGGTTGGACCGCTGGAACTTCCTCAGATTGTAGATGTCGACCACGGAATCCGCGCGCTCGGTCTGGTCGGTCACGCGGATCACGATGCGCGACGCGTCCACCTGATCGACCACGCCGCCGCGCCGCGCCACCACCGCGGCGCCGGAATCCTGGGCGACCACCGCTTCCATGCCGGTGCCGACCAGGGGCGCCTCGCTCTGGATCAGCGGCACCGCCTGGCGCTGCATGTTGGAGCCCATGAGCGCGCGGTTGGCGTCGTCGTTCTCGAGGAACGGAATCAGCGCCGCCGCCACCGACACCAGCTGCTTGGGCGAGACGTCGATGAACTCGATCGTCTCCGGCCGCGCCAGGACGAAGTCGCCGTTCTGGCGGCAGCTCACCAGGTCCAGGACGAAGCGCCGGTCCTCGGACAGCTCGGCGTTCGCCTGCGCGATGGTGTAGCGGCCCTCCTCCATCGCCGAGAGATAGACCACCTCGTCGGAGACCTGGCCGTCGACCACCCGCCGATAGGGGCTCTCGATGAAGCCGTACTTGTTGATCCGGGCATAGGTCGCCAGGCTGTTGATCAGGCCGATGTTCGGCCCCTCCGGGGTCTCGATCGGGCAGATCCGGCCGTAGTGCGTGGGGTGCACGTCGCGCACCTCGAAGCCGGCCCGCTCGCGGGTGAGCCCGCCCGGGCCGAGCGCCGACAGGCGGCGCTTGTGGGTGATCTCGGACAGCGGGTTGGTCTGGTCCATGAACTGGGACAGCTGCGAGCTGCCGAAGAACTCGCGCACCGCGGCCGCCACCGGCTTGGCGTTGATCAGATCGTGCGGCATGGCAGCGTCGATCTCGACCGAGCTCATGCGCTCGCGCACCGCCCGCTCCATGCGCAGGAGGCCGACCCGGAACTGGTTCTCCATCAGCTCGCCGACCGAGCGCACCCGGCGATTGCCCAAATGGTCGATGTCGTCGATCTCGCCGCGACCGTCCTTGATCTCGATCAGCTGGCGGACCACCCCGATCATGTCCACCGCGCGCAGCACGCGCAGCGTGTCCTCGGTCTCGAAGCCCAGGCGGGCATTGAGCTTGACCCGGCCGACCGGCGACAGGTCGTAGCGCTCGGGATCGAAGAACAGGCCGTGGAACAGCGTCTCCGCGGTGTCCAGGTTCGGCGGCTCGCCCGGGCGCAGGACCCGGTAGATGTCGAGCAGTGCGTCCTCGCGCGAGGTGCAGCGGTCGGCCGCAAGCGTGTTGCGCATGTAGGGGCCGACCGTGACGTGATCGATGTCGAGCACCGGCAGCTCGTCGAGCTTGGCCTCGACCAGCTTGGCCAGCAGCTCGGGCGTCAGCTCGTCGCCGGCCTCGGCGTAGATCAGGCCGGTCTCCGGGTCGATCAGATCGACCGCCACGTAGCGACCGACCAGCTCCTCCGACGACACGTAGACCTCGGCGAGCCCCTGCTCCTGCAGGCGCTTGAGCAGGCGGGGCGTGAGCTTGGTGCCGGCCTCGGCGAGCACGTCGCCGCTGGTGGCGTCGACCAGATCGGAGGTCAGCTTCTGGCCGCGCAGGCGCTCCGGGCGGAACGTCTGCTTCCAGCCCTGGCCGCTGCGCAGATACTTCACCTGATCATAGAACAGCTTGAGCACGCCCTCGGGCAGCAGCGCGTAGGTCTTGCGCTTGTCCTCGACCCGGTGCTCGAGCAGACGCACGTCGCTTTGCGCGAGACCGAGGGCCGCCAGATCGTCGCGGCGCGGCTCCGGCGCGTCCGCGTCGTCCTGCTCGAGGACCAGCGCGAGCAGGAGCGTGGTCACCGGCATCTTGCGGCGGCGGTCGATGCGCACGTGCAGCAGGTCCTTGGCATCGAACTCGAAGTCCAGCCAGGAGCCGCGATAAGGGATGATCCGCGCCGCGAACAGGAGCTTGCCCGAGCTGTGGGTCTTGCCCTTGTCGTGGTCATAGAAGACGCCCGGCGAGCGATGCATCTGCGACACGATCACCCGCTCGGTGCCGTTGATCACGAAGGTGCCGTTGTCGGTCATCAGCGGCAGGTCGCCCATGTAGACGTCCTGCTCCTTGATGTCGCGCACGCTCTTGGAGCCGGTGTCGTCGTCGACGTCCCACACGATCAGACGCAGCGTGACCCGCAGCGGCGCCGCATAGGTCATGCCCCGCTGGTGGCACTCCTCGACGTCGTACTTCGGCTCCTCGAGCTCGTACTGAACGAAGTCGAGCGCCGCCCGTTCCGCGAAGTCGCGGATCGGGAACACCGACTTGAACACCTCCTGCAGGCCGAGGTGCGCCCGCTGCTCCGGCCGCAGGTGCATCTGCAGGAAGCCCTCGTACGAGGTGCGCTGCACCTCGATCAGGTTGGGCATCACCGTGACCTCGGGGATGTGCCCGAAGCTCTTGCGAATCCGCTTGCGACCGGTGAAGGAGTATGTCATCGCGGTTCCCAATCTGATGCCGAAACGACGGCGACGGCGGCAGGCGCGCTCGCAGGGCGCGGCCCGGCCGTGCCGGGGGATTCATGCGACCGATGGCTGACGTCGAGGCGGCCCGGTCCCGCGCTCGGGATCGGGGCAGGCG
>JBOHKK010000182.1:0-12079 GCA_050729115.1 Geminicoccaceae bacterium
CCCAACCACCCACCGATGGTACCCTTGGGGTGGTTGGGAGGGGGAGCGGGCCGGTGCGAGCCGATCGAAAAATGCGCTAGGTGATCGCGAGCAACCCGCTCGTACGCTCTATGAACCAGAATGCGGCGACCGTGCCAATAGCGTACGCGGGCAGCGGCGCCGCCCAAAGTGGCCACCTCACCTGCAGCTGGCGGAGCGCCCAACCGAGCGCGAGGACCAGGCCGACGAACATCAGCTGCCCGATCTCGACCCCGACGTTGAAGAACAGGAGCGCAAGCGGGATCTCGCTCCGCGGCAGGCCCAGCTGGGTGAGCGCGCCCGCGAACCCGAGCCCGTGCAGCAGGCCGAAGGTGAACGCGACCACCCAGGGCTTCCTGGCGGTGAGCCCGGGTCGGCCGGCGCGGGCATGCAGGATCTCGGCGGCGAGGAAGACGATGCTGAGCGCGATCGCGGCATCGACCGGCCGCGCCGGGGCATCGACGAGGCCGAGCGTGGCGAGCACCAGCGTGATGCTGTGCGCGAGCGTGAAGGCGGTGATGGTCTTCACCAGCATCCAGGGGCCACGCACCAGCAACAGGAGACCGAACACGAACAGCAGGTGGTCGATGCCGAGCAGGATGTGCTCGACGCCGAGGCCGACGTAGCGTCTCGCGGCAGCGGCCGCGGAGCCCGACCCGGCCTCGAGCCCGGCCAGCGGCACCGCGATCGCGGCGCCGGTGCGTGCGAAGTACTGCCGCGCCGTGGCGCCGTCCAGCCAGCGCACGGTGACCATCGCGCCCTGGCGCTGCCAGGGCAGCAGCAGGACGTCGCTGGCCGAAAGCGGCTGTCCGGCGCAGGTGAACCGGTAGCGGAGCACTTCGGCATCCGGTGTCGACCCGTACGGCTCCTCGCCGGGCGCGCATCGTTCCGGCAGCTCGGGCGCGCGGAACAGCCCGGCGAGGCCCGGTTCCGTCTCGACCTCGAGGACGTAGCGGCCGCCCGGCATCGCCTCGAGCCTGGCCCGCGCCACCCCGAGATCATGGGCGAGGACGGGGGCGAGCGGCGGGGCCAGCCACATGACCAGCCAGACCAGCAGGATCAGCCTCACGGCGCCCCTGCCCCGTCTTCGACGACGATCCGGTAGTTGGAGCGCAGCTCGAGCAGCTGCGCCGCGACCGCCTCCTCCTGCCGGGCCAAGAACCAGTCCTGGCGAAGGTAGCCCGCGAGCTCCTCGAACCTCGGCATCGCGGACGGATGCTGATCCAGGACCCGAACGAAGTGGACGCCGTTGTCGGCGGGCATGGGGCCGTCCCAGTCGCCGACGGGCAGCTCGAAGATTCGCCGCGCCGCCTCCGGGCCCATCAGCCCGATCAGATCGCGCAGACTGTATCGGGTCGGCGTGGCGCCGAGCGTGTCAAGGCGCTCGCCGAGATCATCGGGGTCGGCCCCGGCCTGCAGGCGATCCAGAAGGTCGGCGGGCGCGGTCGCGCGGTCGGCATAGAACACCTGCTCGAGCGTGATCGTGGGCGGCGTGCGATAGCGCTCGCGGTTGCTTTCCAGGAACGCCCTGAGCTCTGCCTCGCTCGGCTCCGCCTGGTCCTCGGCCAGGATGAAGCGCATCTTCTGCACCAGGTGCCGCCGCACCACGGCGTCTTGATCCAGCCCGCGTCGCCAGGCTTCGCGCAGCAGCACCTCGTCGTCGATCAGGGTCGCGATCGCCGCCCGGCGCTCCTCCTTTGAAAGCGGCCGGGCGAGCAGAACCTCCCGCTCCTCGACCAGACGGTCGATGGTTGCCTGATCGACCACGATCGTGTCCTCGCCAGAGGGCGCGACGAGGGCGTAGGCTCCGAACAGCAGCGCGGCCAGGAGCAGGAAGTGCACCAGCGGCTCACGCCACAGCGCACCACAGAGGCGGGCGAACGCGCGATCACCCGCGCCTGCCGCTTCGGGTCGGCGCCGGAGCGCTCGCGCGTGGCGCCGGGTCGAGGCGCGACCGGTCATGCTGGCGCCCATCCGGTCACCCGCTCGTCGCAGGCCTCGACGGCCTCCCTGCCCTGCACCGCCGCCATGTCGCCACTCTAGGATCAGCAACGCGCCGGCGCTACCACTGCGCGGCGCCGCCGGCGTCAGCCGATCGACCGGCGCGCGGCACACCGGTTCGAGGCGACCCTGCGCGAACGCCAGGGTCGATCAGCTGAGCGCGGGCTGCACGTCGGTGCGCGCGAAGTCGTCGCCCTTACATAACAGCGGCACCCCGAGTCGCTTGGCCAGCGCGTAGGCAAAGAGGTCGCCAAAGTTCAGCGCGGCCGGTGCCCGGCGGCGCCCTCTGCCGAAGTCGAGCAGCGCCTGGCGCAGCAGCGCCAAGTCTTCCTCGCGCACTCCAGCAGGGGTCACCCGATAGCGCTCGAGCGCCCGGTCCATCCTCGTGAGCGCCCGTCGTCCTCGTCTGGCGTGGAGCACGACCGTCATCTCGGTGATGCTGACGACCGACATCAGCACGTTGTGGTTCAGCAGAACATCGTGGAAGACTTCCCTTTCCGACTCGCCGAGCAGAACCGCCAGCAATGAGGACGTATCGGCAACGATCTGCACGACCGGCTACTTTGGTGCACCGATGTCGTCGTACATGTCGTCCTCGTCGAAATCGTAGTCCGGCATCGCGTCGAGCTCCGCCCAGATCTGCCGGATGGCGCGGTCGCGCTCGGCGCGGTCGCGCTCGATCTCGGCGAGGTCGTGCTCGAGCGCCTGACGGACCGCCTCGGTCACGGTCGTGTGCCGCGCCTCAGCGAGGCGCCTGGCCATTTCGCGCACCGTGTCGTCTCGAATGAACAGGCCCATCGGTTGCTCCGAGAAAGCACGTTAAAGCAGATATGCCCGCATGGGGACCAGGATCACAGGACCGGGTTACCTTCGTCGTCGTAAAGATCACGATCGGAGGTTATGTCGCTCCGCGGCATAGCATCGAGTCGAGCCCAACTCTCGCGAATACGCCTGTCGCGCTCTTTCAGGTCGCGCTCGATCTCCCGCTCGAGCGCTTGGCGCACCGCCTCGGTCACTGTGGTGCGCCGCGCCTCGGCGAGACGTTCGGCCATGTCCCGCACGCTGTCATAGCGAATGAACAGCCCCATGGCACCACTCCGGATATACGCCTGCCGTGCCAGATATACGATCGCCATTCCAGGGGCAACACCCGGCTCGGCGCAGAGACATCCGGCGGTCGATGACCGGCGGCCGCGTATCGGCGGCCAAGTGCCGATCACGATCGCGGGCTGACGCCGATGCTGATCGGATGCCGAGCCCCTTGTCGCCTGCCAGGCGAGCTGGCCGAGGCCGGTCCGAGCGCCGCGGCGTGGTTGCGCAGGCGGCAGGCTGGCGTGTCGAGTCTTCTGGCATGATCGGGTCGCTGCGCCACGGCCACATGGGCTGTCGCGCGGGTGACGTGACAAAGCGTGCGGCCGGCTTGTCCTTTGCTCGGGTCCTGCCTAACTTAGGCGGGCGTCGGTCGCGCCGGCGCCGGGACGAGATCCACGTCGGAGCTGGTAATGGCAGGTGACTGGGGCCTCTGGTCGGGCCGCAAGTATTTCCTCAACAGGATGACGCTCGGCGAGCTGATCGTCGCCTATTTCACCCATCACTCGATCCTGACCTACCTGGTCCTGATCGCAGCCAGCGCCTGGGTCGCGCTCGCCTATGCGGACGGCCCGGGGGGCCCGCTCGCCGCCGCCCTGGTGATCGCGCTGATCTATCCGCTGGTCGAGTACCTGATGCATCGCTACGTGCTGCACTCCCGCCTTCTCTACCGCCATCAGATGACCGCGGCGCTGTGGAAGCGGATCCACTACGACCATCATCAGAATCCGAACGACCTCTCGGTGCTGTTCGGGGCGCTGTACACCACGCTGCCGACCATCTTCGTGATCGCCTCGTCGGTCGGCTGGCTGATCGCCGGGCTGCCGGGCGCCGCCGCCGCGTTCGCAACCGCGCTGATCCTGTTCTCCCTGTACGAGTTCTGCCATTGCATCCAGCATCTGCCGTTCATGCCGCGCTATCGCTGGCTGCGTGAGCTCAAGAAGCATCATCTGGCGCACCACTTCCACAGCGAGCAGGGCAACTACGGGATCACCAGCTTCATCTGGGACCGGATCTTCGGCACCCTCTACGACCGCCCGCAGGAGGTGACGCGCAGCCCGACGGTGCACAATCTCGGCTACACCGCCGCCGAGCGCGAGGCCTATCCCTGGGTCGCCGAGCTGTCGGCCGACGACGCCACCTACGCCGCCGCCCGGCGCCGGCGGGCAAGCTGAGGGCTCCTTGATACAAAGGGCGCCGGAAGGGTCGACTCCCCTTCGCGACACACGCAGACGGCCCGCCGCGGAGTCCGCGCGGCACCGCTCGATTCGCGCGGGTAAGGAACCTCCAAGGCCCCAACAGCGTATCTTGGATGCGCCCAACACAAGTGTTATGTTCAAGCAGTGAACAGCAGGGAATTCAAACGATGGCTGGCCACGCACGGTTGCACGTTCGAATCCAAGAGATCCGGCAGCGGACATCTGATCGTGCGCCGCGGCAAGCGCAAATCCGAGTTGCCGATGCATGGCGGCAGGAAAGAATTGGGTCCGGGGCTGGTCGATAAGATCAAGCGAGATCTTGGCTTGAAGTAGGAAGATCAGATGCTGGAATATCCGGTTGAGCTCAACCGAGACACTAACGGGACTCTCCTGGTCACGTTCCCGGAGTTCGCTGAGGCCGTGACCTTTGGCGAGGACGAGAGCGACGCGTTGCTGCGCGCCGTCGACGCGCTCGAAACCGTGCTCGCGGCGCGTATGGATGACCGGGAGGACATCCCGCTGCCATCGCCGGCTGCGGGGCGCCCATGCGTGGTCCTGCCGGCGCTCACCGCGGCCAAGGTGTTGCTTTACCGGGCGATGCGCGAGGCCGGTGTGCGCAAGGCCGATCTCGCCCGGCGGCTGGGCTGGCATGGCCCGCAGATCGATCGCCTGCTCGACCTCAATCATGCCTCGCGGCTGGATCAGATCGAGGCGGCACTGGCCGCGCTCGGTAAGAGACTGAGCGTCGACCTTGCGGATGTGGCATAGCCGCTGCAAAGACGCCAGGGCATTGCTCGAGGAGCTGGCATAGGGCCTTATGTGGCCGGTGACGGCTCGAGACGGGTCCAGACATTGGCGACATCCCTGCGCATCCAGCCGGTCGAGGACCGGGGCGCGCTCAAGCAGTTTCTGAAGTTGCCGGCGCGGCTTTACGCGGGCGACCCGCGCTGGGTGCCGCCGCTCCTGTTCGAGCGCCTGGAGCATCTGAACCCCAGGAAAAATCCGTATTTCGACCACGCCGAGGTGGCCTACTGGCTCGCGTACCGCGGCGAGCGGCCGGTCGGGCGGATCAGCGCCCAGGTCGACCGGCTGCACCTCGAGCGCTACGGCGATGCCACCGGGCATTTCGGCTTCCTCGAGGCGGAGGATGACCCCGAGGTGTTCGCTGGCCTGTTCGAGACCGCCGAAGCCTGGCTCAGGAGCCGCGGCATGCGCCGGGCGACGGGGCCGTTCACGCTTTCGATCAACGACGAGACCGGGCTCCTGGTCGAGGGGTTCGAGACGCCGCCGTATCTGATGATGGGCCACGCGCCGCGCTACTACGGCGCCCGGGTCGAGGCAGAGGGCTATCGCAAGGCCAGGGACCTGATCGCCTACGCCTTCGACGTCGTGGCGGCGCCGCCGCCGCGCGCCAGGCGCATGCTCGAGCGTCTCGGCAAGGGCGACGGGCTCGGCTTTCGCCCGATCGAGATGCGCCGGTTCGACGAGGAACTGCAGACCATCGTCGACATCTTCAACGACGCCTGGTCGGACAACTGGAGCTTCGTGCCCATGACGCCCGCCGAGGTGCGCCACATGGGCAAGAGCCTGAAGCCGATCGTGCGCGCCGAGTACGCCTGGATCGGCGAGGCGGACGGCGCGCCGGCGGCGATGACCGTGACGCTCCCGAACGTCAACGAGGCGATCGCGGATCTGGGCGGGCGCCTGTTGCCGCTCGGCTGGGCGAAGCTCTTGTGGCGGCTCAAGGTGCAGGGCACCCGCAGCGCGCGCATGCCGCTGATGGGCGTACGCAAACAGTACCAGGGCACCCCGCGCGGCGCGGCCCTGGCACTCGGCGTGATCGAGGCGGTGCGCAGCTGGCATGCCGCGCACGGCGCCAGGGAGGCGGAGCTGTCCTGGGTGCTCGAGGACAACCGCCCGACCCGCGACATCATCGAGCTGGTCGGCGGCCGCCCCTACAAGACCTACCGGGTCTACGAGAAGGCGCTGGCGTGAACGAGCCGCCGGCCGCGGGCCCCGCGCCGTTCACCGCGCTGGTCCTGGCCGGCAGCCGCGGCCCGGATGATCCGGTCGTACGCGCCCGCGGGGTCGCGCACAAGTGCCTGGCGCCGGTCGCCGGCGTGCCGATGCTGGTCCGGGTGGTCCTGACGCTGGCGGCCTGCCCGTCGGTCGGCCGGATCAGGGTCGCGCTCGAGGATCCGGCGCTGCTCGAGGACCTGGCGGCGTTGCGCCCGCTGCGCGCGGCCGGCCGGTGCGCCGCGCTCGCGACCGGCGCGACGCCGAGCCTGAGCGTGCTGCGCGCCCTCGACGAGCTGGCCGATCCCCTGCCCTGGCTGGTCGTGACCGGCGATCACCCGCTGCTCACGCCCGCGATGGTCGAGCATTTCTGCGCGGCTGCGCGCACGACGGGCGCCGATCTCGCCGCCGGCCTGACGCCGGCCTCGGCGATCCGAGCCGCCTATCCGCAAGCGCAGCGCACGTATCTGAGGTTTCGGGACGAGCACTACTCCGGCGCCAATCTCTACGCGCTGCTCGGCCCGGACGCCCGGCGCGCGCTCGTGTTCTGGCGACGCGCCGAGCTCGAGCGCAAGCGGCCCTGGCGCTTGGTCCGGGCGTTCGGCTGGCGGCCGCTGCTCGCCTATCTCCTCGGGCGCCTCACCCTGGATGCGGCCATGGAGCGCGCCTCGCGGATCACCGGCGCCCGCGTCGCCGCGGTGTCCCTGCCGTTTGCCGAGGCGGCGATCGACGTCGACAAGCCGGCCGATCTGGAGCTCGCCGAGACCATCCTCGCCCGGCGGCAGTGATCCCGGCTCTCCGGCGGCGCGTTGCCGGCGCGCGCGCCGCCGGAGATGGAGCGCGGGCTTGCGCGGGGCGGGCTTGCAGGGGTACCTAATCGGCAAGGCGAGATTCCAACCCGGGGGGCATTCGAAATGAAACGCACAAGCGCGCTGGTTTGTGTCCTCGTGCTCGTCGCGAGCGTCGCGTGGGGCCGCTCGCTTCCCACCGTAGAGCCCGAGAAGGTCGGGCTGTCGTCGGAGCGCCTCGAGCGGATCGGTCAGGTCCTGCAGGAGGAGATCGACGAGGGCCGGCTCCCCGGAGCCATCGTGCTGATCGCCCGCGAGGGGGAGGTCGCCTACTTCGAGAGCTTCGGTTTCCGCGACAAGGCGAGCAACGCGCCGATGTCGAAGGCCGCGATCTTCCGGATCTACTCGATGACCAAGCCGCTGGTCTCGGTCGCGGCGATGATCCTGATGGAGGAGGGCCGGCTTCAGCTCGCCGACCCGGTATCGAAGTTCCTGCCGGAGTTCGCCGACCTTCAGGTGAGCGTCCCGAGCACGGATGCTTACGGCAAGGTCACCTACAGCCTCGTTCCGGCCGAGCGCGAGATGACGGTGCAGGATCTGCTGCGCCATACCGCCGGGCTCGCCTATGGCGAGATCACCGGCAATGCCGCGGTCAAGGAGGCCTACGCCGAGGCGGGCGTGTACCAGCCGGGCGGCCTCCCGTACGAGGCGCGCGGCCTGAGCCCGGCCGACGAGGTGGTCCGCCTGGCGAAGGCGCCGCTCGTCCACCAGCCCGGCACGGTCTGGGAGTACAGCCTGGCCTCCGACGTGCTCGGGCGGGTGGTCGAGCAGGCGTCCGGGATGCGCCTCGGCGACTTTCTCGAGCAGCGCCTGTTCGGGCCCCTCGGCATGGTCGATACCGGGTTCTCGGTGCCGCAGACGGACCTGGCGCGCCTGGCGGAGCCGCTGGCGACCGATCCGGCGACCGGCGCGCCCAACCAGCTGATCGACGTCACGGCGCCGCCAGCCAACGATTCCGGCGGCGCCGGCGCGGTCTCGACCGCGAGCGACTACGCGCTGTTCGCGCAGATGCTGCTGGACGGCGGCGCGCTCGACGGCGTGCGCATCCTGAGCCCGACCACGGTGCGCCTGATGGCCTCGGATCATCTGGGCGCGCGGATCGCGGCGCCGGTGACCCCGGGCGAGCTGCTGATCGGCACGCCCGGCTACACCTTCGGCCTGGGTTTCGCGGTGCGGGAGGGCCCGGGCGTGGCGGCGGTGCCCGGCTCGGAGGGCGAGTTCATGTGGGCCGGATACGCGGGCACCTACTTCTGGATCGATCCCGAGGAGGAGCTGGTCGGCGTGCTGATGACCCAGGCGCCCGGGCCGAGCCGCGCCTATTATCGCCGGGCGATCAAGCAGCTGGTCTACCAGGCGGTGGTCGACTGAGGGAGCGGAGGGACGGGGCGCCGGGCGGCCTCGCGCCGGGCGGCCGGACCGGACCCTGAAGCTGACGGAGGAGCCGTGATGACCGAGGCAGGGAGGGCGCCGGTGCTGACCGGCGGCTGTCAGTGCGGCAAGGTGCGCTATGCGCTCTACGCCGGCCCGACCTCGGTCGACATCTGCCACTGCCGGATGTGCCAGAGGGCGGTGGGCAACCTGTTCATGGCGGTCGCCGGCGTGCCGTCGGGCGCGTTCGCCTGGACCAAAGGCGCGCCCGCGATCTTCCGCAGCTCGTCGGCCGCCGAGCGCGGCTTCTGCCGCGACTGCGGCACGCCGCTCACGTTCCGCTACCTGGCGAGGGACGAGATCAACGTCACGCTGGGCAGCCTGGACGAGCCGGCGCAGGCGCGGCCGACCCGGCAGTACGGCATCGAGAGCCGCATGCCGTGGTGGCGGGATCTGTTCGCCCTGCCCGGCACGACCACGGCGGACGACCCGCCCCCCGGCGGCCTCGAGGCCCTGGTCAGTCATCAGCACCGGAACGGCGATCCCTGAGCCTGCGCGCCGCCTCAGGCCCGGCGCGATCCCGCGCGCGTCACGCCGCCGATCGACCGGGCGCTCGCCGGTCAAGGCGTTGATCTCGCGCGCTTTCTCGGGTTGGTTTCGTTCCCGGCACGGTCGACCGCAGCGCTGCCGGGCCGGGGAGGTCGCGACCCGGTGCGCGATGATGCGCTCGATCAGGTGCCCGCGGGTCAATGCGTTCATCTGGCATGCGTGCTTGGGCTGGCTTGGTTCCCGGAGCGATGGACGGCAGCGCCGCCGGACCGGGGAGGTCGCGACCGGGCGTGTCATGCCGTGGCTCGGCGGCGCTCCTGCGGGTCAAGGCGTTGATTTGGCACCCTTTCTCGGGTTGATTTGGTCGTGCCAGCGGGAGACGGGCGCGCCGCCGTGCGGATGGCACCGCGGCCGGGTCGACGGCGCGGGCCTCGGCCTGGAGGGACTTCAGCGTCCTGAGCGCGCGCCAGAGCTCGGCGAGCGCCGCGCCGCGGTAGCGCAGCACGGTGTCCATGGTTCGGGAGCCGTTGCTATCGCGGATCAGGGCGAGACCGAGGCCGCCGTCCGCGTAGCACTTCTCGGTCAGCACCTCGGCCTCCATGCGGTCGGCGCGGAGCAGGCGCCAGGCGGCGGACACCACCCGCTGCGCGAGCACCGTCTGGAGCGCGCCCGCGGGCGCGAGCTCCTCGAACAGCGCCGTCTCGAGGGTGCAGAAGGCCGCGACGTCCTCCCGCGCCAGCACCAGGAGCTTCTGCGCGCACAGGCCGTGCTTCAAGGCGTTGCGGGAGCTGCGCGCCTTGCCGGCCGCGGTCTTGGGGCCGCGCGACCTCGCGCCGTTCCTGCGGCTCGCCAGCGCGCGGGCGCTGGCGGTCGTGACGACCTGGCTGTCGTTGCTCATGGGATCGGTCCTTGCCGGGGAGTTGGAAAGAGCGGGCGGCGCTCGGCGGCCGCCGAACAGAAACCAGGCATGATACCAGATGATAGGAATTAATGCAAGAGGACGTTCGTGGTCGGCCTGGCGACCTCAACCGGGCACCGACGACTCCCCGCCAAAACCTGCGGTGGTCGCGAGATGCGCCCGGAGCTCATGCAGCCGCTGCAGGGTCTCCTCGATCTCTTCCGGTGTCGGCGGGTCCTGGGCGCCTTCGCTCTCGGCCGGCATAGGGTAGCGGAAGGCGAACCCCCAGTAGGTTCGCACGCGGAGGTGGCCAAGCAACGGCTCGAGGTCGGGGTAGACGGCAACGGCGGCTTCACTCAGCTCGTCCAGATCGTGAGGGTCGGTCGTGACGGATGGTTCACCGCAGAGGCGCAGAGGACGCGGAGATGTCCTCGTAGTTGAGAACAACGCGTCTGATGCCGTTTTTCAGAACGGGAACGTTGAAGTTTATGAGAAGACCGACGGTCCAGCCTCCGAGTCGCAAATAGGTCAACAGTTGCGCCTCGTGGATGGGCCGCAGCGTGTCTGTCGACTTGAGCTCAAGAACAACGGCCTGCTCCACGAGAAAGTCCAGACGGTAGCCGCAATCCAGCTTTACGCCTTTGTATGCGACCGGAAGCGGGACCTGGCGTTCGAAACGCAGCCCGCTCAACTGCATCTCACGCGCCACGCATTCCTCGTAGGTGGACTCGAGCAATCCCGGGCCGAGCGCCGTGTGTACTTCGATCGCCGCCCCGATGATTCTCTCGGTCAATCCTCTCATGCTGTTCGTCTCCGCGTCCTCTGCGCCTCTGCGGTGATTTCCCTGCCTCGACATCACGAGCAGCATAGCAGCCAAGAGCCGCTTGCGCTCGCTGCCCCCTGCCGGCAGTGATCGGCGGCGACGCCCCAAGAGCGCAGGCTCGGCTTCGAGACAAAGCCGGATGGCGCGGACCCTCCTTGGCCAGCCAGGCCGTGGCCTCGTCCCGCTGCTTGGCGGGGTCAACGCCGCTCATAGACCACGATGCCTTCCTCGGCGGCCATGTGGGCGAGCGAGCCGATCACCCCGCGCTTGTCCTCGAACCAGCGCCGCCGACACGGCACGATGTCGACCGCCCGGTGAAAGTCCTTGCGCGCCTCGAACGCCGATCGCCAGCCGAGCTTGGCCGCGGGCGCGTCATCGTCCAGCACCACCAGCAGGTCGATATCGCTGTCCGCGCTCGCCTCGCCCCGGGCCCGGCTGCCGAACAGGATCACCTGCAGCGGATCGAAATGGGCGACCACGGCATCAAGCAGCGCCTCCGGCACCGCTCGCGCGTGGATCTCGGCGGCTCGGATATCCTCAGGAGTGAGTCCTGGATAGGCTTCGACGATCTCCTCCCCGGACAGGCCGCTGTCGAGATTGTCCACGATCAGATCGACCGGGATGCGCGTGCCCTTGATGCATGGCTTGCCGCCCATGACTTCCGGGTTGACCGCGATCCGCGGGTGCTGCCGGGCGATTCTGACCAATGCGAATCTCCTGCCAGAGCGGCCATCCTAGCGCATGTTCCGCCCCGGCGGGACATACGCTTGCCGCCGGGGAGCTAATTTTCGCGGCGCTGGCACGACGATGGCGGGAAATCGAGCCCGAAGGGGCGCGGGGGGGATGGCTGCGAGAGCGGCGCGCCCGGCGCTTGGGGCCGGACCGGCCCGGTCCAGCGAGCACAGAGAATTCTTGATCAAAGGAAAATAATCCGCATAAATTCGGCGCCGGTGGGACAGACGCATGGGGAGCGACGATGGCCTTTCGCCGATCCGATCTGCAGGAAGCCTTTTTCGTGCCTGGCACGCACCCGTTCAGAGTGTGGGGCTACGGGACCACCGACCCGCTGGAGGAGGTGCTGGCGCCGCACTACTTCGGGGCGGCGCGCGGATTGCTGCGTGCGGGCGAGCTGATCTACGTCAGCACGACCCCGCAGCCGGGGCGGCGCGGCGAGCCGGCGCGGGGCGAGGCGCGCCTCGCCCTGGTGATGATCGGTGGCGACCCGCGCGGCCCCGAGCTGGCCGGCGGCGCCGTGCGCTTGGTCCAGGAC
>JBOHKK010000183.1:0-12059 GCA_050729115.1 Geminicoccaceae bacterium
GTTCCTGCGGCAGCACCGCGCTCGTCAGATTGTCGAGAATGTACACCTCGTCATCGAGATAGACCGCGAGCACGGCATGCGCGAGATCGCGGGCGACGTCGCGGACCACGACCAGGCGCAACTGCTCCGGCGCGAAGCCCAGGTCGCGCAGCGTGACGTACTTGGCGATCGCATAGTCCTCGCAATCCCCGGAATGACGCAGGAACTCCAGCGGCGTCGCCCAATAGTCGCGCCGGCCATAGTTCTGATCGTCCGGCTTGTAGCGCCACTCGTTTAAGAAACGGTTAACCGTCCGGAGCTGCTCAATCGGAGGGCGTCCGATCTGGCTGCTGATCACCGAGCGCCAGGCCATGACGCTGCGCGAGGGGCAGTCCGCGCTGGCGTGCGAGCAGGCCTGGTACGTGCTCCGCTCCTGTTCGATCTGGCGGAGCGCGTGCTGCCATTTCGGCAGGGCCGCCAGCGATGGGGCGCGAAACTCGGTGGTTCCGAACAGAGGCGGCGCCGCGCCCGCGGCCGACGGCGTCATCGCGAGCAATGCCGCAAGCACCGCAAGAGCCGTAATGGCCTTGTTCACCGTTCCACTCCCTACCCGGTTTCGGGACTTGAGGCTTGTTGGTCCCGAGCGTAGGGAGATCGCGGTGAAGGAAGGGTTGAGCGGGCGGGGCGCGGCGCTTTGATGCGTATCGGAATAAGCTCAGCACGGGCCCCGCGGCGCGGCCCGCGGCCGGCCCGAGCAAGCCGCAGAGCCGCGCGTTGTCGACCGCGGCTCGATTCCGGGGGCGCGACCGCGCCGCTCGCCTGGTCCGCAAGCTCGCAGGTCCGGTCGGCGTCGACGGCCGGCTCCCCGGTGCGATCGAGACCCTCGAGAGCGGGCTGCCCTTCTCGCTCCGGGCCGAGCGTGCTACGCGGGACGTCGGTCGAAGCGATCGAGGGGGCGGGGGACGCAACCCGTGGAGCGCCGCCCCGGTAGCGTGGTTGCGGTCCGAGCGCTCGGTTTGGTGCGAAGGTGAGCAGATGGTCCAGTCGCCGCGGGTCGGTCTGATCATGGGTAGCCAGTCGGACTGGTCGACGCTCCGCCACGCCGCCGCCACCCTGGACGAGCTGGCGATCGCGCACGAGGATCGGATCGTGTCCGCGCATCGCACGCCGAAGCGGTTGGTCGAGTACGCCACCACCGCCCAGGCGCGCGGGCTGCAGGTGATCATCGCCGGCGCCGGCGGCGCCGCGCATCTGCCCGGCATGGTCGCCGCCATGACCACCTTGCCGGTGCTCGGCGTCCCGGTGGAAAGCCAGGCGCTCCGCGGGCTGGACAGCCTGCTGTCGATCGTCCAGATGCCGGGCGGGGTGCCGGTCGGCACGCTCGCGATCGGGCGCGCCGGCGCGATCAACGCCGCTCTGCTGGCGGCATCGATCCTGGCTCTCCAGGATGCCGCGGTCGCGCGCGCGCTCGCAGCTTGGCGCGCGGACAGCACGGCGGCGGTCGACGAGGCTCCCCGTCCCGAGGATGGCAGGGCGTGAGGCTCGCCCCCGGCGCCACCATCGGCATTCTCGGCGGCGGCCAGCTCGGACGCATGACCGCGCTCGCCGCCGCCCGTCTCGGCTACCGCGCTCACGTGTTCGCCCCCGAGCCCGACGCTCCGGCGGCGCAGGTGACCAACCTCGCCACCATCGCGCCCTACGACGACCCGGCCGCGCTCGCCCGTTTCGCCGGCGCGGTCGACGTCGTCACCATCGAGTTCGAGAACCTGCCGCTCGAGCCGCTGGCCCTGCTGGCGCGCGCCAGGCCGATGCGCCCGGCACCCGAGGTGCTGGCAATCTGCCAGGACCGGGTCAAGGAGAAGGCGTTCCTGGAGGGGATCGACGTCCCGGTGACGCCCTATCGGGTGGTGCGGGGCGCGCGCGAGCTCGCCCGGGCGCTACGCGAGCACGGGGGGCGGTCGGTGCTGAAGACCGCCCGCTTCGGCTACGACGGCAAGGGGCAGTCGTCGCTGGAGCCGGACGTCGATGCGCACGCCGCGTGGGCGCGCCACGGCGCCGCGGTCGGGGTTCTCGAGGCCTGGGTGGACTTCGAGCGCGAGATCTCGGTGATCACGGCACGAGCTGCGGATGGCGCCAAGGCGACCTATCCGCCGGTCGAGAACCACCACCAGGAGCACGTCCTGGCCCGCACCGTGGCGCCGGCCGCGATCGCGCCGGAGCTGGCCGCTGCGGCGCGGGCGCTCGCGGAGCGGATCGCCGCCGCGCTCGAGGTGGTCGGGCTGCTGGCGGTGGAGATGTTCGTGACCCGGGACGGCCGCCTCCTGGTCAACGAGCTGGCGCCGCGCCCCCACAACTCCGGGCACTGGACGATCGATGCCTGCGCGATCAGCCAGTTCGAGCAGCTGGTGCGCGCCGTCTGCGGCTTGCCGCTGGGCGCTCCGGAGCCGTTTGCCGAAGCGGTCATGGACAACCTCCTGGGCGCGGCGATCGAGACCTGGCCGGAACTTCTGGCCGAGCCCGGCGCCCGTGTGCACCTGTACGGCAAGCGCGAGATCAGGCCCGGCCGCAAGCTCGGGCACGTGACGCGACTGGCGTCGTCGGCGCCGCGCCGTTCTCCTGTGAAGTGAGCATTGATGGCGTTTCGTGCGAGTTCGGCCACACGGCGCCCAGGGGGCTGGCGTCGGGCGCGAATCCGCAGGAGGCGCACGCGGCGGCCGATCGCACGATGTACCGGCAAAAGCACGCCTGCGGCCAGCGTCCCGCGCGCGATGACGACCTCGCAGGTCAGGGCTTCGCAGGTCGGTATGAGAGCGCTGGTCAGGCGATGATGTCTGGAAGCCGGTCGCTCTCCAGCCGTGCGATCCGGTCCTTGAGCGCGAGCTTCCGCTTTTTCAGGCGCTGCACTTCCAGCTGGTCGGGGAAGCCCTGATCGATCAACTGGTTGATCCGTTCGTCCAGAGCCCGATGGGCGGCGCGCAACTCCGCGAGCTTGCGCTCGATCTCCGAGGCTTCAGAGTCGGTCATGGGTGATCACCCGGACTTCGATCACCTCCGCCGTGATTGTCCTCAACATGACGCAATTATACTGGCAAAGCCGGCGTTGACCAAACACAATCGGCCCGGATATGGAGCCGCACGACGTCTGAGTGCGAGGAGATCTCCATGCGTCTCGGCTTGTTGACCAGCGGTGGCGACTGCGCTGGGTTGAACGCCGTGATCCGCGCCGTGGTCAAGCGCGCCGTGCTCGGCTACGGCTGGCAGGTGTTCGGCATTCGCCAGGCGACCCACGGCCTGTTGTCGCGCCCGGTCGACGCGGTCGCGCTGACGCCGGACAGCGTCGCGGGCATCCTGCACCTGGGCGGGACCGTCCTCGGCACGACCAATCGCGGCGATCCGTTCGCCTACCCGAGCGATTCCGGTCCGGTCGACCGGTCGGCCGAGATCGCGGCGGGCTATCACGCGCTGGAGCTCGCTGCGCTGATCGGCGTCGGCGGCGACGGCAGCCTCGGGATCCTCCGACGGCTCGCCGATCAGGCCGGCTGGAATCTGGTCGGGATCCCCAAGACCATCGACAACGACCTCGGCAACACCGAGTACGCGGTCGGCTACAGCACGGCGGTCGAGGTGGCGACCGAGGCGGTCGACCGGCTGCACGTCACCGCCGCCAGCCACAGCCGGGTGATGGTGCTCGAGGTCATGGGCCGCGATGCCGGGCACATCGCGCTGGCGGCGGGGATCGCCGGCGGCGCCGACGTCATCCTGATCCCCGAGATCCCCTATTCCCTCCAGGCGGTGTGCGCCAAGATCGCCGAGCGCCGGCGGCGCGGCCGCAACTTCAGCATCGTCGTGGTCGCCGAATCGGTGCGCGGCCCGGCCGGCCAGACGATCACCTACAAGGACGCCCACGGCCAGTCGCGCTACGGCGGCATCGGCGAGATGATCGCCCGGGAGATCGGCGTGCGCACCGGCGCCGAGACGCGCATCACGGTGCTCGGTCACGTCCAGCGCGGCGGCTCGCCGAGCCCGCTCGATCGGGTCCTGGCCTCGGCATTCGGCGTGTACGCGGTCGACCTGGTCGCCGCCGGCCGCTTCGATCGGATGGTCGCGTGGCAGAACCGCCAGGTGGTCGACGTGCCGATCGCGGAGGCGGTGGCGCAATTCCAGGCGGTGGATCCGGACGCAGCGCTCGTGCATACCGCACGAGGCCTCGGCATTGCCTTCGGCGACGAGATCGAGGCGGGCCGATGAGCGCCAAGCAGCGCCTCGTCGCCGACATCGGCGGCACCCATGCCCGGTTCGCGCTGTGCGGGCCGGACGGGGAGCCGCGCGCCGAGCAACGCCTGCAGGTGGCCGACCATGCCGGCGTGGTCGAGGCGGCCCGCGCGTATCTGGCCGGCCGCAAGGTGGCCGAGGCCGTGTTCGCGGTGGCCACCCCGGTCGCTTCGGACTGGATCCACCTGACCAACGCGCCCTGGGCCTTCTCGATCCGCGCCGCCCGGGAGGCGCTCGGCCTGCAACGCCTTGCGGTGATCAACGACTTCGCCGCGCAGGCTCTGGCGGTGCCGCGGCTGGCGCCCGACGACAGGAGCCACATCGGCGGCGGCGAGCCGCAGCCCGGCCAGGCGATCGCAGTGATCGGCCCGGGCACCGGGCTCGGCGTGGCGGGCTTGCTGCCGGTGCACGGCACCTGGCATCCCATCCCGAGCGAAGGCGGCCACGTCTCGCTGGCGCCCCAGGATGAACGGGACGCGGCGCTGCTGGCGTGCCTGCGGCGCCGGTTCGATCACGTCTCCAACGAGCGGGTGCTGTCGGGGCCCGGCCTGGTCAACCTCGCGACCGCGCTCGCCGAGATCGACGGCGAGGCGCTCGCCCTCGACGACCCGCGAGAGGTGTCGCGCCGGGCAGCGAGCGGCGGGTGCCCCTTCTGCAAGGAGGCCCTGGAGCGCTTCTCGTCGTTGCTCGGGGCGGCATCGGGGGATCTCGCGCTGATGCTCTGCGCGCTCGGCAGGGTCTACATCAGCGGCGGCCTGTGCCGGAATCTGGGTGCTTTGTTCGATCGCGAGCGGTTTCGAGCGCGCTTCGTCGCCAAGGGGCGGTTCGTGGACTACCTGAGCCGGATTCCAATCTATCTGGTGACCCGGCGCGACCCCGGGCTGCTCGGCGCGGCGGCATATCCCATGCCCGGGTGAGCGGCGGGCGCCCCCTTGGACTGGCCGGCCAATCCGTTCTGGGACTACGCGCTCGAGCTGTACCGGCGAGAGGGCGTCGAGGGCGCGTGTCTCGACCTGCAAAGACGCCACGGCCTCGACGTCAACCTGGTCATGCTGTGCTGCTGGCTGGCGAGCCGCGGCATCGAGGCGGAGCGGGCGTGGCTGAAGGCGACCGCCGAAGAGGTCGCGCGCTGGCAGGCCGAGGTGATCCGTCCGCTGCGCGCGGTGCGCACCCAGATCAAGGCCGAACTCGCCGCGCCGCCGCCCGGCGCCATCGCCTCACGCTGGCCGGAGCTGAGCGCTCGGCTGCGGCAGCGCGTGCTGGCGCTGGAGATCGACGGCGAGCGCCTCGAGCAGCTCCTCCTTGCCGAGCTCGCGGCCGGTCTGCCCGCGACCGCCGCCCCGGGGATCGATCTGGCGAGCCGCAATCTCTGCCGCTACCGGCGGTTCACCCGGCAGGACCGGCCGGCGCTCGAGGCTCTGCTCGGCGCGGCCTTGCCTCAGGTCGCACCCGGCGCGGTCGCCGCCCATCTCGACGGGCTGGGACTTTGAGCCGCGCGCCGCGCCGCGGACCAGGCGCATAGCGGTCGGGCAGCCCTTGCCGCATGCCTGAGGCTTCGGTACAACAGCGGCGCTCCGCGCGCGCGGAACGTGGATCGTTCACCGCCAGGCACCCTGACCATGGCTCGCAGCAAGATCGCGCTCATCGGGGCCGGCCAGATCGGCGGCACCATCGCCCTCATCGCAGCTCAGAGGGAATTCGGCGAGATCGTTCTGCATGACATCGCCGAAGGGCTTCCGCAGGGGAAGGCGCTCGACATCGTGCAGTCGACGCCGCTGCATGGCGCCAGCGCCAAGCTCTGGGGCACGAACGATTACGAGAGCGCGCTCGCGGGCGCGGACGTGGTGATCGTCACCGCCGGCGTCCCGCGCAAGCCCGGCATGAGCCGCGATGATCTGATCTCGATCAACGCCGACGTCATCAAGACGGCGGCGACCAACGTTCGCGAGCACTGCCCGGACGCCTTCGTGATCGTCATCACCAACCCCCTGGATGTCATGGTCTGGGTGATGCAGAAGGTCAGCGGCCTGCCGCCGCACAAGGTGGTGGGCAAGGCCGGCGTGCTCGACTCGGCCCGGTTTCGCTACTTCCTGGCGGAGGAGTTCGACGTTTCGGTCGAGGACGTCACCGCGTTCGTGCTCGGCGGCCATGGTGACACCATGGTCCCGCTGGTGCGCTACTCGACGCTGGCCGGGATTCCCCTTCCCGACCTGGTCAAGATGGGCTGGATTACGGAGGCGCGCCTGGAGGCGATCGTGCAGCGGGTCCGTGACGGCGGCGCCGAGATCGTGGGCCTGCTCAAGACCGGCTCGGCCTTCTACGCGCCGGCTGCGGGGGCGATCCAGATGGCCGACGCCTACCTCGGCGATCAGAAGCGGGTATTGCCCTGCGCCGCTTATCTGCAGGGCGAGTATGGCGTCTCCGGCTACTATGTGGGCGTGCCGGTGGTGATCGGCGCCGGCGGGGTGGAGCGGATCGTCGAGATCGAGCTGAACGCCGAGGAGCGGGCGGCCTTCGACCAATCGGCCGAAGCGGTGCGACAGTTGTGCCAAGCGGTCCAGCTGTAGCCCGGCGGATGAGGTCGAGGTCGGCGCAAGGCCGCTTCGGCGCGCTCAGCAAAGCGGGCTCCGGATGAACATTCACGAATATCAGGCCAAGGCGCTGCTCGAGGACTACGGCGTGAACGTGCTCGCCGGACAGGTGGCCTACACGCCGGACGAGGCGGAAACCGCGGCGCGCGCGCTCGGCGGTCCGGTCTGGGTGATCAAGGCGCAGATCCATGCCGGCGGACGCGGCAAGGGCGGCGGCGTCAAGCTCGCGCGCTCGGTGGAGGAGGTCCGCCAATCGGCCAACCAGATGCTCGGCATGAACCTGGTCACCCATCAGACCGGGCCGGGCGGCAGGCAGGTGCGGCGGGTGTACGTCGAGGACGGGTGCGCGATCGCCCGCGAACTCTATCTCGGCGCGGTGATCGACCGGGGCGCCTCGCGGCTGACCCTGATGGCGTCGATTGAGGGCGGGGTCGACATCGAGGAGGTCGCGGCGCGGACGCCCGCGAAGATCATCAAGGTCGCGCTCGATCCCGCGATCGGATTCCAGCCGTTCCACGGCCGGCAGATCGCCTTCGGCCTCGGGCTCGAGGGCAAGCAGGTGAACGACGCGGTCGCCTTCATGCGCGGGGTCTGCCGGGCGTTCACCGAGCTCGACGCCAGCCTGATCGAGATCAATCCGCTGGTGGTCACCGAGGGCGGCGACCTGGTGGCCCTGGACGCCAAGATGAACTTCGACGGCAATGCGCTGTATCGCCAGCCCAAGGTGGTCCAGCTGCGCGATCTCGACGAGGAGGATCCGCATGAGATCGAGGCGAGCCGCCACGAGCTGAACTATATCAAGCTGGACGGCAACATCGGCTGCATGGTCAACGGCGCGGGCCTGGCGATGGCGACCATGGACATCATCAAGCTCTACGGCGGCGCCCCGGCCAATTTCCTGGACGTCGGCGGCGGCGCCAGCAAGGAGCGGGTCACCGCGGCGTTCAAGCTGCTGTTGTCCGATCCCAAGGTGGAGGGCGTGCTGGTCAACATCTTCGGCGGCATCATGCGCTGCGACGTGATCGCGGAGGGCATCGTGGCCGCGGCGCGCGAGGTCAACATCGGCGTGCCGCTGGTGGTGCGCCTCGAGGGCACCAACGTCGAGCTCGGCAAGCAGATCCTCGGCGAGTCGGGCCTCGCGATCACCGCGGCGAGCGATCTTGCGGACGCCGCCGGCAAGGTGGTTGCAGCCGTGGGATCCTCGTCCTGATGGCGGTTCTGGTCGATCGCGACACCAAGGTCATCTGCCAGGGCTTCACCGGCGCCCAGGGCACGTTCCACTCCGAGCAGGCGATCGCCTACGGCACGGCGATGGTCGGCGGCGTGACGCCGGGCAAAGGCGGCACGACCCATCTCGGGCTGCCGGTGTTCGACACCGTGCGTGACGCGGTGGCGGGCACCGGCGCCGACGCTTCGGCGATCTACGTGCCCGCCGCGTTCGCCGCGGATGCCATCCTCGAGGCGATCGATGCCGAGGTGCGCCTGATCGTGTGCATCACCGAGGGCATCCCGGTGGTCGACATGGTGCGGGTCAAGCGGGCGCTTCTGGGGTCGGAATCGCGGCTGATCGGCCCCAACTGTCCGGGCATCATCACCCCGGACGCGTGCAAGATCGGCATCATGCCCGGCCACATCCACCAGCGCGGCAGGATCGGGATCGTATCGCGTTCGGGCACGTTGACCTACGAGGCGGTCGCCCAGACCACCGCGGTGGGTCTCGGCCAGAGCACCTGCATCGGGATCGGCGGCGACCCGGTGAACGGCACGAGCTTCACCGACTGTCTGGAGCTGTTCATCGCCGACCCCGAGACCGAGGGCATCGTGATGATCGGCGAGATCGGCGGCACCGCCGAGGAGGAGGGGGCGGAGCTGATCCGCGCCTCGGGCACGACCAAGCCGGTGGTCGGCTTCGTCGCCGGGCGCACCGCGCCGCCCGGCCGGCGGATGGGTCACGCCGGCGCGATCATCGCCGGCGGCAAGGGCGGCGCCGAGGAGAAGATCGCGGCGATGCGCGCCGCCGGGATCAGGGTGGCCGAAAGTCCGGCGGCGATCGGCACCACGATGCACGAGGCGATGGGCGGCTGACGCGGAATCTTAACCCTACCCTGTCATCGCCTGCGGTGCGGTGACGCCTCGCCAACAGCAGGATGGCGACCAGGGGCTTTTGAGCGATGGCCAAGCGACGCGAACTCGAGCAGACCGCCTTCCTGTACGGCGGCAACGGCGCCTTCATCGAAGACCTCTACGCCCGCTACCTCGCCGACCCGGCCGCCGTCGACCCCAGCTGGCGCAGCTATTTCGACGAACTCGGGCCGGAGACCCGCAGCCTGTTCGAGCGCAGCCAGGAGGCGTTGCGACCGGGCCGTGGCGAGCGCCGGCGTGAGAGCGCGCTCGCGGCGCCCGGCGCCGAGGTGGTCGATCTCGACGGCGAGCGGGCGCGCCGGCTGATCATCGACCACCTGCGGGTGGTCATGCTGATCCGCGCCTATCGGGTGCGCGGCCATCTGCGCGCCGATCTCGATCCGCTCGGGCTCGCCAGCAATCGCCAGCACCCGGAGCTGGATCCCAGGGCATACGGGTTCTCGGAGGCGGATCTCGACCGCGAGTTCTTCCTCGACAACGTCCTGGGCCTGGAGAAGGCGACGCTCAGGCGCATCGTCGAGATCCTCCGGCAGACCTACGGCGCCAAGATCGGCGTCGAGTTCATGCACATCCAGGACCCCGACCAGAAGGCCTGGATCCAGGCGCGCATGGAAGGCTCGCACAACCTGCTGCGGCCGGGCGCGGAGGAGAAGCGCGAGCTGCTCGAGCAGCTGGTGGAGGCCGAAGGGTTCGAGCGCTTTCTGCACGTCAAGTACCCCGGCACCAAGCGGTTCGGTCTGGATGGCGCCGAGAGCACCGCATCGGCGCTCGAGGCGATCATTCGCACCTCCGTGGACATGGGCGTGGACGAGATCGTCATCGGCATGCCGCATCGCGGCCGCCTCAACGTGCTCGCCAACGTCATGGGCAAGCCGTATCCGGCGATCTTCTCCGAGTTCCAGGGCGGCGTGGTCGCCGACGACGTGCTCGGCTCGGGCGACGTCAAGTACCACCTCGGCACCTCCACGGACCGCGAGCTGCCCGATCGCCGCACGGTCCATCTGAGCCTGACCGCGAATCCCTCGCATCTCGAGGCGGTCAATCCGGTGGTCCTCGGCAAGGTGCGCGCCAAGCAGACCCAAAAGGGCGACACCGAGCGCTCGCAGGTGATGGGGCTCTTGCTCCACGGCGATGCCGCGTTCGCCGGTCAGGGCGTGGTGCACGAGGGCCTGGAGATGTCCGAGCTGCGCGGCTTTCGCACGGGCGGCACGCTCCATCTGATCGTCAACAATCAGATCGGCTTCACCACCAGCCCGGCCTATGCCCGCTCCTCGCCCTATCCCTCGGACGTGGCGCGCGGCGTCCAGGCGCCGATCTTCCACGTCAACGGCGACGATCCCGAAGCGGTGGTGTACGTGGCGCGGCTCGCCGCCGAGTTCCGGCAGCGGTTCAAGAAGGACGTGGTGGTCGACCTCTGGTGCTATCGGCGGCACGGCCACAACGAGGGCGACGAGCCGAGCTTCACCCAGCCGCTGATGTACCGGACGATCGCCCAACACCCCACCACGCGACAGATCTACACCAAGCGTCTGGTCGAGGAGGGCGTGATCGGCGAGGCCGAAGCGCAGGCCATGTACGACGCCTTCCAGGAGCGCCTGGCCGCTGCCCACGAGGCGGCCGCCGGCTACAAGATGAACAAGGCCGACTGGCTGGAGGGCGCCTGGACCGGTCTGACCAGGGCGCCCGAGGAATACGAGCGCGGCAGCACCGCCGCGCCGATCGAGCTGATCCGCGCGGTCGGCCTCGCGATGACCGCGCTACCGGAGACGGTGCACCTGCACCGCAAGCTCGAGCGGATCATCGGCCAGCGCCGGCAGACCATCGAGAGCGGCGCCGGGATCGACTGGGCCACCGCCGAGCACCTGGCGTTCGGCACGCTGCTGCGCGAGGGCTTCCCGGTGCGCCTGAGCGGGCAGGATTCCGGCCGCGGCACGTTCTCGCAGCGCCACGCCATCCTGTACGACCAGACCACCGAGGAGCGCTACATCCCGCTCGCCAACCTGCACCCGGAGCAGGCGCACTTCGAGGTGGTCGACAGCCCCCTCTCGGAAGCCGGGGTGCTGGGTTTCGAGTACGGCTACTCGCTTGCCGATCCCAACTCCCTGATCGTCTGGGAGGCGCAGTTCGGCGACTTCGCGAACGGCGCCCAGGTCTACTTCGACCAGTTCGTCTCGTCCGGCGAGGCCAAATGGCTCCGGATGTCGGGTCTCGTCTGCCTGCTGCCGCACGGCTACGAGGGACAGGGCCCCGAGCACAGTTCGGCCCGCCTCGAGCGCTTCCTGCAGCTTTACGCCGAAGACAACATCCAGGTGCTGTACCCGTCGACCCCGGCCAGCTACTTCCATGGCCTGCGCCGGCAGCTGCATCGGGACTTCAGGAAGCCGCTGATCGTGATGACCCCGAAGTCGCTCCTGCGCCTGCGGCAATGCACCTCGACGATCGACGAGATGGGACCGGGCAGCAGCTTCCATCGCGTGATGTACGAGAAGCCGCCATCGGCGGCGGACCGGGAGGTCCGACGCGTGATCCTGTGCAGCGGCAAGGTCTACTACGATCTGTTCGAGCGCCGCCACGAGCTCGGCCTGGACGAGGTGGTCGCGCTGGTGCGCCTGGAGCAGCTGGCCCCGTTCCCGAGGAAGGTCCTGGCCGAGGAGCTGGTGCGCTATACCGAGAGCGCGCAGATCATCTGGTGCCAGGAGGAGCCGCAGAACATGGGCGCCTGGGCTTTCGTGGCGCCGCGCATCGAGGCGGTGCTGGCGGAGTTGGGCACGAAGCAGGGCCGGCTGACGTACGCCGGGCGGCCGCCGGCCGCGGCCACGGCGACCGGGCTGTATCAGCAGCACGTGAAGGAGCAGGCGACGCTGATCGAAGCCGCCGTCACCGGCGGCGACGTCGAGGTCGCGGGCACGGCGTAGCGAACGAGGACGTGACATGAGCGTCGAGATCCGGGTGCCGAACCTGGGCGAATCCGTGACGGAAGCGACCGTCGCCAAGTGGTTCAAGCAGATCGGCGACGCCGTGGTCGCCGACGAGCCTCTGGTCGAGCTGGAGACCGACAAGGTGACGCTGGAATAC
>JBOHKK010000184.1:0-12051 GCA_050729115.1 Geminicoccaceae bacterium
GCCCACGCCCCCTCGCGGCCACCCACAGCGTACCATGGGATTGGGTGGCCGGGAGGGGGGCGTGGGCTGGGTCCGCCCAAACGAAGAACGCGCTAGCCGGTCGCCACCTGCGGAAACACGGCGGCCTGGCTCGGTTCCCAGACCCGGAAATTGGCGGCGCCGGAGGCTTTGGCCTGATAGAGCGCCTGATCGGCGGCTTGATGCAGCGCCTCCGGTGAGGCGCCATGGTTCGGGTACAGGCCGATCCCGATGCTCGCCCTGACGCGGAGCTTGTGGCCATCGATCGCCAGCGGCGTCTCCAGCGCCGCCAGCATGCGCTCGGCCAGAAGCATGGCGCTCGCGCGCCCGGACGCGCCCGCTTGCACGACCGCGAACTCGTCGCCGCCGATGCGCGCCAGCGTGTCGCTATGTCGCACGCAGGCGTTCAACCGTTGCGCCACGGCCACCAGGACCCGATCCCCGGTCAGATGCCCGAAACCGTCATTGACCGCCTTGAAGTCGTCCAGATCGAAATAGTGCAGCGCGACCATCTCGCCCTCGCGCTGCCCCCGGCGCAGAGCCTGATCCAGTCGATCGTTGAACAGCCAGCGATTCGGCAGGTCGGTCAAGGGATCGTGGTGGGCCAGGTGCCAGATGCGGTTGCGCGCCGTGGTGGCCTCGGCGAGCAGGCGACGAACGCGCTGGGTCTCGCGCACGAGGAGCGCGATCACGATGCTGCCGCTCACCAGGACGCCGAGCAGATAGCCGACCTGCTCCAGATAGAGCGCGCGCTGCCGCAGGCGCTGCTCGTCCGAGTTCAGGCCGACGGCCGCCTTGACCTCCCGAGACAGCCGTGACAATGGCTCGGCGATCCCATCCAGGGCGTCGGCGATCTGCAGGTAGGCGGCGTGGTCGTCCGGCTGCAGCGCCATTACCCGAGGTTCCAGACGCTCGAGCTCGGCGATCATCTGCGGCACCAGGGCGGCGCTCGCGACCGATTGGATGGATCTGCTGTCGGCGCCTTGGATCAGCAGCGGCAGCCGGCTCCAGAAGATCTCGAACCTTGCCACCAGCTCATCGTGGTCGACCTCGCCCTGCCGCAGGACGTAGCGATCGAGACTCGTGAGCAGCCGCTGCAACTGGAATTCGGCGCGCGATGCCAGCCACAGGCTGGTATCGACTTCGCGCAGCTCGATCTCATGCTGCAGGTTGATGCGATGGAAGCTGAACAGCAGACATCCGGTGAAGACCAGCACCGCAAACGCGAGCAGGCCATAGCGGCCCGGTCGGGCACGCAGGACTCTCCTTATCGAACGTCCAATGCGATCAGCTGCCAAATCGATTTCTCTCTCGTTACGAAGTCATCCAATTCCGGATGATCGGACCATGGGTAAACGATCCAGATCGGTCCTTTGTCCCGCACGCGCATCAGGGTGCCGTTCATACGGAAGGCAAGCAACACGTCATAGCTGTGAAAA
The DNA here is from genome assembly GCA_050729115.1 of Geminicoccaceae bacterium. Classification (GTDB taxonomy): domain Bacteria; phylum Pseudomonadota; class Alphaproteobacteria; order Geminicoccales; family Geminicoccaceae; genus JBKPNX01. The sequence continues at coordinate 1,458 of JBOHKK010000184.1, forward strand.
TCGCCGATGGGAATGGTGTGCGCGTAACCATTCAGCGCGGTCGCGCTGATTTCGGTGCCCGTGGCACCGACCGCCTCCATCAGCCGACGTGCCAGGACCCCCTCGAACTCGACCTCGCCCTCGGTCCAGGGGGTCCACGTGATGAGCCTGGTCAGACCGAGATGCTCGAGATTGACGATGTCGAAATCGGCGCGCCCGGGAGCGTTGGTATTGGCGATGGCCCCGGTCACGGTGAGGATCGCGGGGCTTTGCGGTGGTGCCAGGATCCCCCCTCCCATCGAGGGGACTGGCGCCACGGCGACGCCTAGAGCCAATGCTCCCTGCAGCAAGAATAGCCTGCGAATCAACATTCTGCGTTCCGAGCAGCCCGCCCGTGCGAACGACGGCTCATCCATAGACACCTAGTACGCGACCGTTCCCGATCAACGTGGCGATCGCTGCTGGCCCGCCCTGCGCTGCCTCGTCAAGCGCGCGGAGCGGTGCCCCCGACCGTCAGTCCCTCGATCAGAAGCGTCGGCTGGCCGACTCCGACCGGCACCCATTGTCCCTCCTTGCCGCAGGTGCCGATGCCGTGATCGAGCGCGAGATCGTTGCCCACCGCCCGCACCCGGATGAGGCAGTCCGGCCCGTTGCCGATCAGGGTCGCGCCTTTCACGGGTGCGGTGATCCTGCCGTTCTCGATCAGATAGGCCTCCGATGCCGTGAACACGAACTTGCCCGACGTGATGTCGACCTGACCGCCGCCGAAGGTCTTGGCATAGAGACCGCTTGTGACCCCGGCCAAAATCTCCGCGGGATCGCGCTCGCCGGCCCGCATGTAGGTGTTGGTCATGCGCGGCATCGGCTGATGCGCGAAGCTCTGCCGGCGGCCATTGCCGGTCGGGTGATGGCCCATGAGGCGCGCGTTCTGCCGGTCCTGCATGTAGCTCACCAGGATCCCGTCCTCGATCAGAACGTTGCAGGCACTCGGCGTGCCCTCGTCGTCGATGGTCAGCGAGCCGCGCCGATCATCGATCGTACCGTCGTCGACCACGGTGACCCCGGGCGCCGCGACCCGCTGGCCGAGCAGGCCGGCAAAGGCCGAGGTCTTCTTGCGATTGAAGTCGCCCTCGAGGCCGTGCCCGATCGCCTCGTGCAGCAGAATCCCGGGCCAGCCCGGGCCCAGGACCACCACCATCTCGCCGGCCGGCGCCGCGACTGATTCGAGCTTGATCAGCGCCTCGCGCACCGCCTCGTCGACCATGCTCTGCCACTTCGCGGGCTCGAGCAGGCTGGCGTAGCCGAAGCGACCACCGGCGCCGAAGCTGCCGCTCTCCATGCGCTTGCCGTCGCCGACCACGACGCCGACGTTGAGCCGGACCAGTGGCCGGACGTCGCTCTGCCGGGTGCCGTCCGGGCGCACGATCTCGACCCGCTGCCAGGAGCCGCTGAGCGTGGCGCTGACCTGCCTGATCCTCGGCTCCTTGGCGCGCGCATAGGCGTCGATCTGCTCGAGCAGCCCGATCTTGATCGCCTGGTCGCGGCCCTGGATCGGATTGGCCTCAGCGTAGCGCTTGCGATTGGTGCCCTGGGGCGCCACGGCGAGGCTGCCGCTGTGGCCGCGCTTGACCGGCTGCACCGCAGCGATCGCCCGGCGGATCGCGGCATCGCTGAGCTCCCGGCTGTGAGCATGGCCGACCGCCTCGCCGGCAACCCCGCGCAGGCCGAAACCGCTGCTGGTATCGAACGCCGCGCTCTTCAGGCGACCGTCGTCGAACGCGAGGCTCTCGGTCTCGCGATACTCCAGGAACAGCTCACCGTCGTCGACTCCGGCAAGACCTTCGCCCAACAGCGCGACGAGCCGATCGAATCCGAGATCGGTGGCAGCGACCAGGTTGTGATCGAGGTTGGTCAGATCCGTCATCTCAGTCCCCAACGGTTACGCCATAGCCGTAACATAGTAAGTGCGGGTCAGGATGGCATGCCGGATCGATCAATCGGCGAACGGATCGCGCAGGAGGATCGTGTCCTGACGGTCGGGGCTGGTCGAAAGCAGCGCAACCGGCGCCTCGACCAGTTCCTCCAGGCGCTTGACGTATTTGACTGCCGCCGCCGGTAGATCGGCGAAGCTCCGGGCGCCGCGCGTGCTCTCCCGCCAGCCGTCCAGCTCCTCGTAGATCGGCTCGATCCCCGCCTGGGCCCGGATGCTGGCCGGCAGGTGATGCAGGGTCTGGCCGAAATGGCGGTACGCGGTGCAGATGCGCAGCTGCGCCATGCCGTCGAGGACGTCGAGCTTGGTCAGGGCCAGGCCATGGATGCCGCCGATCTTGACCGCCTGCCGGACCAGCACCGCATCGAACCAGCCGCACCGCCGGGCGCGGCCGGTGACCGTGCCGAACTCGCGGCCGCGCTCGCCAAGACCGCGGCCGACCTCGTCCTGGAGCTCGGTCGGGAACGGCCCCGCGCCGACCCGGGTGGTGTACGCCTTGGTGATGCCGAGCACGTAACCCACCCCGTCGGGCCCGGTCCCGGCGCCGAGCGCCGCCGCCGCCGCCAGCGTGTTGGAGGACGTGACGAACGGGTAGGTGCCGTGATCGACGTCGAGCATGGCGCCCTGAGCGCCTTCGAACAGGATGCGGGCGCCGCGCCGGCGCAACTCGACCACACGCTGCCAGACCGCCTCGGCGTACGGCAGCAACCTTGGCGCGAGCGCGCCGAGCGCGGCGACCAGCGCATCGGTCTCGAGCTCGGCTTCGCCGAAGGCGCGGCGGAGCGCATTGTGATGCACGAGCAGATCGGCGACGCGGCGGGCGAGCAGGTCGGGGTCGGCGAGATCGCACACGCGCACGGCCCGGCGGGCGATCTTGTCCTCGTAGGCCGGGCCGATGCCGCGACCGGTGGTGCCGATCTGTCCCGTGCCGGATTGCGCGGTCGCGCCCACCCGCTCGCGGGCGCGGTCCAGCTCGCCGTGCAACGGCAGAATCAGCGCCGCGTTCTCGGCGATGCGCAGGCTGTCGGGACCGATCGCCACGCCCTGGGCCCGCACCGCCTCGATCTCCTCGAGCAGCGCCCAGGGGTCGATCACCACGCCATTGCCGATGATCGACAGCTTGCCCGGCCGGACCACGCCCGAGGGCAGCAGGCTCAGCTTGTAGGTCTGGCCGTCGATCACCAGGGTATGGCCGGCGTTGTGGCCGCCCTGGAAGCGGACCACGACCTCGGCGCGCTCCGACAGCCAGTCGACGATCTTGCCTTTGCCCTCGTCGCCCCACTGGGCGCCGACCACGGCGACGTTGGTCATGTCGCACTCCTACGCCCGCGGTCGCCGGGCGACCGCGCCCGCTCGAGCGCGTTGCCTCAGCACGGAAGCACGCGGCGGTCAAGAGCACGCGCCGCGAGCCTCGTCGATCCGGTCACCTCGAGGAACTGTCGTGCCGCGTCGAGGCACTGCAACGGAGTCAGCAGGCGATCGCGGCGCTCACGCGGGAGCTGGATCGGCGTTCGTCGTCTCGGCGACTCGCCTTGGTAGGTCCTCGTTGAGGCTCGTCGCGCCTCGAAACCTGCTGCTCACCCGGCGCGGCGGATCGCGACCGCCGGCGCCGGCTTCATTGTCCCCCGCCCGGTCTGGGGGCCGAGCCCAGCAGGCGCTCGCCTCGGGCCGTATCGACCAGCGTGATCTGCGCGGCGATGCCGCATGCGGCCAGCGCCGCGTGCAGTCGCTCGACCTTGGAGCCGCGATACCTCGGGTCGACGAGACGGCGGACGTCCTTCTCGTCGAGCTTGAGCCTCCGGGCGAGCTCCGATTTGCTCACGCCGTCGCGCCGCATCGCGCTGAAGAGCGCAGCCTTGTAGGCGAGCACCGGTGGCAGGACAACGGCATGCATGCCGCGGCGCAGCGGCGAGGGCGCCGGCAGATCCTCCCGGTCGGTGATCCGCGCCGCCACCGCCTCGGCCAAGCAGTCGGCGGCTTCCCTCATGGCTTCGGCTTCGTTTGAACCGTCGGTCAGGGCCTCCGGAAAATCCGGAAACCGGACCTGAACCCGCCCTTCATCGTCCGAAATCAACATCGCCGGCCAAGCAAGGGTCGTTTCTACGCTGTGGGCCATCCTTTCTCTCACCCGTCCAAGTCTCGTGGGTCGAGGCCGAGCTGGCGGAGCATGTCCGCGAGCAAGCCGCGGCTCAACTCCTTCTTCGGATCCTTGACGATCGTCTTGCGGTCTCCGTAGTAGAGCGTGCCGTGACTTCCTTTGCCGCGCCGGGTAGCGAACTGAACCGCCACGCCCCGCCGACGCCCCAACTTCCCGATGGCACGGATGAGCTCGGCCCCCGTCATTGAGGGCTTATTATCGGGCAGAAATGCCCGATGTCAACGGGCGCTCCTGCCCAGGCGGATTCAGTGCTGCCGCGCGACGAGGACGTGCTGCGGCGCATCTTTCGCGACTGACCGGTCCGCGCTCGCGTGGCTTCAGAAGCTCAGCGCCTTGCACTGGGTGATGTACGGGAGCGCGCAGATCGCCGTGAGCAGATCCTCGCAGAGCGGCTGATCGACCTCGATCAGGGCGATGGCCTCGCCGCCTGGGGTGGCGCGTCCGAGATGGAACGTCGCGATGTTGACCCCGGCATCGCCAAGCGTCATGCCGAGCGCGCCGATGATCCCGGGCTTGTCCTCGTTGCGCACGTAGAGCATGTGCGCTCCGAGCTGCGCCTCGGTCTCAATCCCGTTGATCTCGACCACCCGCGGGCGCTGCTCGTGGACCAGGGTGCCGGCCACGGTGCGCTCGCCGCGCTCGGTCTCTACGGTCAGGTGGATCAGGGTCTGATAGCCCTCCGCCGAATCGCGATGGACCGTGGTCACCGCGATGTTGCGCTCCCGGGCGACCGATGGCGCGTTGACCATGTTGACGCTCGTCAGCAGCGGCGCGAGCAGGCCCTGGAGCAGGGTCGCCGTGAGCGGCTGGGTATTGAGGTGCGCCACCTGGCCGGCGTAGGTGATGGTCGCGGCGCGCAGGCCGGTCTCGGTCAGCTGGCCGGCAAAGCTGCCGAGCTGCCCGGCGAGCTTCATGTAGGGCTGGAGCCGCGGCGCCTCCTCGGCGCTGAGCGATGCGATGTTGAGCGCGTTGACCACGGCGCCGGTGGTCAGGTAGTCGGCGATCTGCTCGGCGATCTGCACCGCCACCTTGGCCTGCGCCTCGGCGGTCGAGGCCCCGAGGTGCGGCGTCACCACCACCTCGTCCAGCTCGAACAGGGGCGAGCTGCGCGCCGGCTCCTGCGCGAACACGTCGAGCGCGGCTCCGGCGACGTGGCCGGTCCGGATGGCGTCGTAGAGCGCGGCCTCGTCGACCAGGCCGCCGCGGGCGCAGTTGACGATGCGCACGCCCGGCCTGGTCCGGGCCAGGGCTTCGGCATCCAGCAGCTGACGCGTGCTGTCGGTGAGCGGCGCATGCAGGCTGATCACGTCGGCGCGGGCCAGAAGCTCCTCCAGACCGACCTTGTCGATCCCCAGATCGTGCGCCCGCTCCGGCGCCAGGTACGGGTCGTAGGCGATCACCCGCATCTTCAGCCCCTGGGCCCGATCGGCGACGATCGAGCCGACGTTGCCGCAGCCGATCAGGCCGAGCACCTTGCCGGCGATCTCGGTGCCGACGAAACGCGCCTTCTCCCATTTGCCGGCCCTGGTCGAGCGGTCCGCGGCAGGCACCTGGCGCGCCAGCGCCAGCATCAGCGCGACGGTGTGCTCGGCGGTGGTGACCGAATTGCCGAACGGCGTGTTCATGACCACCACGCCCCGGCTGGTGGCCGCGGCGACGTCGATGTTGTCGACGCCGATCCCGGCGCGACCGATCACCTTGAGATTGCCCGCCGCCTCGATGACCGGCGCGGTCACCCTGGTCGCCGAGCGGACGGCGAGACCGTCATACGCGCCGATGATGGCGCTCAGCCCGTCCTCCGTGAGGCCGATGCGGACATCGACCAGGATGCCGCGGTCCTCCAAGGCAGCGACCGCTGCCGGGCTCAGCTCGTCCGCGATCAGAACTCGCGCCACTGGATGCTTTCCTCGCTCTGGCTGTGGATCGGGAAGGTCGAGGCCTCAATTCAACGCCGATTTGGTTTCCAAAAAGGCCCAATCGAGCCAGGGCAACAGCGCCTCGAGGTCGGTCGGCTCCACCGTGGCGCCGCCCCAGAGCCGCAGGCCCGGCGGGGCATCGCGGTAGCCCGCGATGTCGTAGGCCACCTCTTCCGCTTCGAGCCGGCCCACGAGATCCTTGATCAGCCGGGCCTGATCGGAGCGCGGCAGCGCGCTGACGCCGGGATCGACGATCTTGAGGCAGATCGAGGTCGGCGAGCGAATCGCCCGGCGCGCCGCGAGGAAGTCGACCCAGGGGGTGCGATCCACCCACTCGGCGACCACCCGAAGATTGTCTTCGCTGCGCGCGATGAGCGAAGGCAGGCCGCCGAGCCGCTCGGCCCAGCGCAGGCCGTCGAGCGCATCCTCGACCGCGAGCATCGAGGGCGTGTTGATGGTGTCGCCGCGGAACAGGCTCTCGTTCAGCCTGCCGTTCGCGGTGAGCCGGAACACCTTGGGCAGCGGTCGCGGGGCCCGGAAGCTCTCGAGCCGTTCGACGGCGCGCGGGCTCAGGATCAGGACGCCGTGCTGAGCCTCGCCGCCGAGCGCCTTCTGCCAGGAGTAGGTCGCGACGTCGAGCCTGGTCCAGGGCAGCGCCATGGCGAAGGCGGCGGACGTGGCATCGCACAGGGTGAGTCCGCTGCGGTCAGCGGCGATCCAATCGCCGTCCGGCACGCGCACCCCCGAGGTCGTCCCGTTCCAGGCGAACACGACGTCGCGCTCCGGTGCGGCGGCGCGCAGATCGGGCAGGTCGCCATACTCGGCCTCGAAGGCGCGCAGGTCCTCGAGCCGCAACTCGTCGCGGGCGTCGAGCAGCCAGCCTTGGCCGAAGCTCTCCCAGGCAAGGACGTCCACCCCCCGGGCGCCGAGCAGGCTCCACATCGCCGCCTCGAAGGCGCCGGTATCCGAGGCCGGAACGATGGCGATGCGATAGTCTTCGGGCAGGCCGAGCATGGCCCGCGACCGCTCGAGGACCTCGCCCAACCGCGCCCGCGCCGCACCCGAGCGGTGCGATCGGCCGACCAGGGCGGCATCGAGAGCGCCTGGGGACCATCCCGGCCGCTTGGCGGTCGGACCTGATCCGAAGCAGGGATTTGCCGGTCGGTGCGTCGGGCGCATCAGGGCTCGCTCTGGCCCGCCAAGCCTGCCACCGCTGCGGCAGGCCGCGCCCCTTATAGGTCGTGGATTCGCGGGGTCAATGGTCCGGTGCTGTCATCTTCCAAGCGAAACGCCAGTTCCAAGCGAACGCCAGCGGCAGGAATGCCGCTGGCATTGGGACCGTCACTCCCAGATCGGATCACCGAGGTCGAGGTCATCCTTATCGGTCAGGGCGCCCGCGGCGCCGCCTGCAGCGCCGCCGAGCAGAGCACCACCCAGGATACTGCCGCCCGTCAGACCACTGGTGGCGGCCCCGGCCGCGGCACCGATACCGGCGCCGGTCCCGCCACGCTCGAGCCGGGTATCGCCGCACGCGGCCAGCCCCAGGCCGAGCAGGGCCGCAACTAACGCGAAGCGGAACATCTCATTCTCCCGTTGGTCTCAGCTACGTCGGGAACGTGCAAGGGCGCGTTCGGTTCCGTCCCGAGGGCCGCGGCGGGCAAGGTCGGAGGTGGTCGGGCCGGAAAAACGGTTGGTGTCGGCGGCTCGCCACCCTATATCGGGTCCAGCGCCGGGCGGGCGCGGTGCGAAAAGCCTCGCCGCTCCTGGTGAGCCGTGTTAGACCGGGCGCGCTGCGTCCTCTCCGCCCGCCACGGTCGCCTTGGTGATCACCACCGATGAGCAGTCGCGACCTGACCATATTGCTGGCTCGCCCGCGCGGTTTCTGCGCCGGCGTGGAGCGGGCGATCGAGATCGTCGAGAAGGCGCTCGCCGAGAACGGGCCGCCCGTCTACGTCCGCCACGAGATCGTCCACAATCGCCACGTCGTGGACGGTCTGAGGGCCAAGGGCGCGGTGTTCGTCGAGGAGCTCGATCAGGTGCCCGGTGGCGCCCTCGTGGTGTTCTCGGCGCATGGGGTGCCCAAGCGGATCCCGGCTGAGGCCAAACGCCGCAACCTGATCTATGCCGATGCCACCTGCCCTCTGGTCAGCAAGGTCCATCGAGGCGTCGAGCGGCACCACAGGGCCGGCCGGACCGTGCTGCTGATCGGTCACAGCGGCCACCCCGAGGTGGTCGGAACCATGGGGCAGCTGCCGCCAGGGGCCGTCATCCTGGTCGAGAACGTCGATCAGGCGGAACGCCTCGAGGTGCCGGATCCCGGCAATCTCGCTTACGCCACTCAGACCACGCTGTCGGTACGCGAGACCGAGGCCATCCTCGACGTGCTGCGGCGGCGCTTTCCGACCATCGTCGGCCCGCGGCGCGAGGACATCTGCTACGCCACGACCAACCGCCAGCGCGCGGTCGAGGCGCTGGCGCCCCAGGCCGATCTGACCCTGATCATCGGCTCGCCCAACTCATCGAATTCGGTACGCCTGGTCGAGGTGGCGCGCGCGGCGGGCTGTCCCCGGGCAAGGTTGGTCCAGAATGCGGCGACCATGGACTGGTGCGTGCTCGATGGCGTGTCCACCGTCGCGATGAGCGCGGGCGCGTCGGCGCCGGAGGAGCTGGTCGAGGAACTGATCGACGCCTGCCAGCAGCGATTCGCGGTAGCGGTGAGAGAGGTCGAGGTGGTGAAGGAGGACGTGTTCTTCAGAACGCCACCGATTCCGGCCCGGCATGCCTCGTGAGCGCCACGGGGCCCGCGGCCGGTGACTTGCCCCGGATTCCGCCTCTGAGCCCATGGCGGTCTACACTGCGATCGACGCGACCTCGCTCAGCGCGTTTCTCGCGGCGTACGACATCGGCGCCGCGGTGCAGTTGCAAGCGATCGCCGAGGGCGTGGAGAACTCCAACTACGTCCTCCTCAGCGAGCGTGGGCGATTCATCCTCACCCTCTACGAGCGCCGGGTCGAGCCGGCGGATCTGCCGTTCTTCCTCGGCCTGATGGACCACCTGGCGGCCCGGGGCGTACCGTGTCCGACCCCGGTGCACGGGCGCGACGGGGAAGCCTTGCGCAGCCTGTGCGGGCGTCCGGCGGCGGTGGTGAGCTTCCTGGAAGGCACCTCGCCGCGGCGGGTCCGCGCCGGCCATTGCGCCGCCTTGGGCAGCGCGCTGGCGGATCTGCACCTGGCCGGCGCCGGCTTCACGATGGCACGGCCGAATTCGCTTTCGGTGGGCGCCTGGCGGCCGTTGTTCGAAGCCTGTCGCGCCGACGCCGACCGCGTGCTCCCCGGGCTCGAGACCGAGATCGACCGCGAGCTGAGACAGATCGAGGAACAGTGGCCGGACGGTCTGCCCCATGGGGTGATCCACGCCGATCTGTTCCCTGACAACGTGTTCTTCCAGGGCGAACGGCTGACCGGGATCATCGATTTCTACTTCGCCTGCGTCGACATCATCGCCTACGATCTCGCGATCTGCCTGAACGCGTGGTGCTTCGAGCCCGACGGCGCCTTCAACATCACCAAGGCGCGCCAGATGCTCGCCGCCTACCGCGCCCGGCGCGCGTTCACGCCGCGCGAGCTCGCCGCCCTGCCGCTGCTCGCGCGCGGCGCCGCCCTGCGCTTCCTCCTGACCCGGCTGTTCGACTGGCAGAACCGGGTCGAGGGCGCGCTGGTGAGGCCGAAAGACCCGCTCGAATACCTGGACAAGCTACGCTTTCACCGTGGTGTCGCCAGCCCGGGCGCGTACGGCCTTGACTGAGCCCGTCGGCAAGATCGATCGGCGCGATCCGGTTGCCATCCACACCGATGGCGCCTGCTCCGGCAATCCGGGTCCGGGAGGATGGGGCGCCGTGCTGCGGTGGCGGGGCCGGACGCGCGAGCTGTCCGGCTTCGAGCCGAGCACCACGAACAACCGCATGGAGCTGCTGGCGGCGATCAGCGCGCTCGAGGCCCTGAGGCGGCCGATGGCGGTGCGCCTGTTCACCGACAGCAATTATCTGCGCCAGGGCGTCACCGCATGGCTGCCCGAGTGGAAGGCGCGCGGCTGGCGAACCGCGGCCAAGCAGCCGGTCAAGAACCAGGATCTGTGGCAACGCCTGGAGGCGGCCCTCGCCCGCCACCAGGTCGAATGGCACTGGGTGCGCGGCCACAGCGGTGAGGAGGGCAACGAGCGGGCCGATCAGCTCGCGCGCCTGGCGATCCGCGCCGGCCGCGCCGATCCGCGCTAGTGTAGTGTCTCACAAGTGGCTATGCGAGGTGGTGATGCTGGAGGGCGGCGCGCGCGCAGAATCTGGGCGAGGACGCGCTCGCCCTTGGCGTTCCAGCGACAGGTAGGTTGGGTGAGCCGAAGGCGCAACCCAACGACATGGCTTGGTTGGTTGGGTTCCGCTGCGCTCCACCCAACCTACGGACCTACGACCCCGTATAGCGTTTTGTGAGACACTACACTCGCACATTTTTCGATCAGCTCGCACCAGCCCGCTCCCCCTCCCAACCACCCCAAGGG
>JBOHKK010000185.1:0-12028 GCA_050729115.1 Geminicoccaceae bacterium
CCTTGGCGGGCGCCAAGGCGGCCGAGCGTGCGCTCGCCGTGAGCGTCGGCACGCTGATCTACGGCCTCGCCGGTCTTCTGCTGGCCGAGGCCTGGCGCCAGCTGCTCGGGCCCGGAGCGGCCGGGGCGGACCCCTGGCGCGAGCGCGCCCTGTACGGCCGGACCCAGATCGCCAAGTACCTTCCCGGCAACTGCTTCCACCTCGTCGGCCGGCAGGTCCTGGGCAAACGCCTCGGCCACGGCCACGGCCCCCTCGTGCTCGCCTCGCTCGGCGAAGCGGCGTCGCTGCTGCTCGTCGCCGGCGCCCTGGCCCTGCCGCTGGTCTGGTCCGAGCTCGAGCGGACGCTCGGGATGGCGCCCGGGTGGCTGGTCCTGGCCACGGCAGGGCTGGTCGCGGTCGTGATCGGCCTGAACGGGAGGCGCGTCGGCGCGTGGCGGGCGCGCCTGGCGCTCCATGCCGGCGGCCCCCCGATCGGCGCGTGGGCACCGCGGGTGCTGCGGGCCGGGCTGCTCCATGCGGCGTTCTTCGTCGTGGCCGGCCTGGTTCTTTGGGGAGTGGCGGCCGCGATCCGGGACCCGGCCGCGCCCGGCCTCGGCCCGACCGCCGCCGTCTCGAGCATGGCCATGGCCTGGTGGCTGGGCTTCGTGGCGCCCGGCTCGTCGGCCGGGGTGGGGGTCCGCGAAGCGGTTCTGGTGCTGCTGCTCGAACCGCACCTGGGAAGTGACGGCGCGATGCTTGCCGCCCTCGCGCTGCGCCTGATCACGACCCTCGGCGACCTCCTGTTCTTTGGGCTGTGTGCGGTCGTGCCCTGGGACGCCGCCACCGATCAAGACGCCCGCCACGCGAACCGGCAGCCGCTTCCTCCAATACTAAAGTAACCATCGCCGTTTGTTTAGGTTAATACACGGAAAGCACTGCAACGCCATAAACAGATCGCAAGCTTTTGTTTCAGATTTACAATATGTTAGGATTTGTCGGCCAGAATTCCACACGTGACTTCAATATTCATGGGGGAACGTTCCATGAGCATGTTCCGCAGGTTCGTCAAGGACGACAGCGGTGCCACCGCGATCGAGTACGGCCTGATCGCCGCCCTGGTGTCGGTCGCGATCATCGCGGCGCTGGGCCTCCTGGGCGACAACTTGAGCCTCACCTTCAACGAGGTCGCCACTCAGCTCGGCACGGCAGGCGGCGGCGGCTGAGCCCGATCGGTTCGCAGGTATCGGCGGCCAGCCGGCCGCCGATACCGCCACCTGGGTGCAGGTCCGGCCGTCTTCCGACCCATCACGCCAGTCGCCGAGCGGAGGTCATGATGAGCCCAGCCCGAACGTCTCTCCCGCGCCCGCGGTGGCGGTCCGCCGTCACTCTTGTGGCGGATGAGACCGGCGCGACGGCGGTGGAGTACGGGCTGATCGCCGCCCTGATCGTGGTGGCGATCCTGAGCAGTCTCAAAGCGCTCGGCATGGACATGGCCGCTCTGCCGCTGCAATCGATCATCGACGCCATCCAGTCGATCGTCTCCTGAGCCGCCATCGCCATCGACACCATCACCCATTCGAGCGATCGATGTTGTTAACCTATCTCTGCTTTGCCGGATTCCTGAGCATGCTCGGGCTCGCGGCGTTCAAGGATCTCAGGGAACGCCGCATCCCGAACCGGCTGACCGCCGGTCTCGCGCTGCTCTACCCGATCTACGTCGTGACCAGCCCGGTTCCGCTCGCGTGGCCTGTCGCGCTCGGCATCGCCGCGGTGGTGTTCCTGATCGGCCTCGGTCTTTTCGCCCGCGAGCTGATCGGCGGCGGCGACGTCAAGCTGATCGCGGCGGTCAGCCTGTGGGCGGGCCCGGAGCACTTCGTCTGGTTCATGCTGATCACCACGCTGACCGGGGGCGCACTCAGCCTGATCGGCCTGTGGTGCCGGCGCTGGAGCGGCGTGATCGGGGCGCACCTGGCCGCGCTCGGGCTCGCCACCACGGCGAGCGCCGGCGCGATCCTCCCAGAGGCGCCGCAGTCCGTCGTCACCGCATCGCCGGCCACCCTGCCCTACGGCGTCGCGATCGCCGTCGGTGGCATCGCGGTGGCCATCCAGTTGCTGAAGCTTTGAGGAGGCCCCCATGGGTCCGCGTCGCATGATCGTCCTGCTGATCGCTCTGGTGGCCGCCGGCGGCACGGCCATGTATGCGCGCAGCTGGGTCGCAGGCCAGCAGGCCAACGTCACGACGGTTGCCGCCCCGGCGCCGCAGACCGAGTTCCACGCGGTGCTGGTGGCCGACACCGATCTGCCCGCCGGCACCTTCGTCAAGCCGCAGCATCTGCGCTGGCAGCAATGGCCGACCGACGACGTGCCCGAGACCTATGTCCTCAAGGGGGCACGCCCGGACGAGGAGATGGTCGGCGCGGTGGTGCGCGGCCGCATCGCGGCCGGCGAACCGATCACCGACGGCGCCGTGGTCAAGCCCGGGGATCGCGGCTTTCTCGCCGCGGTGCTCAGCCCCGGCATGCGCGCGGTGTCGATCCCGATCAACGCCACCTCCAGCCACTCCGGCCTGATCTTTCCGGGCGACCGGGTCGATCTGATCCTCACCCAGAGCCTGGTCCCCAACCAGGGCGATTCCGTCCGCCGGGTGAGCGAGACCGTGCTCAGGAACATCCGCATCATCGCCATGGGCAGCGATACCAGCGACGACCCGGTGGAGGGCGAGGCCAACGACCGGGCCAAGACCGCGACCTTCGAGGTCACGCCGCAGCAGGCCGAGCAGGTCACGCTCCTGACCGAGCTCGGCAAGCTCTCGCTCAGCCTCAGAAGCCTGGCGACGCCGACCGACGGCGCGGTCGCGGCCCTGCCGGAAAGTCACCTGACGTGGGACCGCGACGTGTCGCGCGTGCTGCGCAGCGGCCGCATCTCGAGCCGCCTCCTCGTGCTGCGCGGGAGCGATGCCGAAGACGTCCAGGTCCAGGAGGGACAGAATTGATGATCGCGGCACCACTACTACTCGGCCTCTGGCGCCACGCCGCCATGCCCGGCACCCCGCGCCGCTACCTGCTGGCGTTCCTCGCCAGCCTCCTCGTGGGCGTGCTGACCGGCCCGGCCCACGCCCAGGAGGCGGAGGTCGTCGAGGTGCTCGGCACCGAAGGCAGCGTCTCCCTCGAGGTGAGCAAGGGCCGCGTCATTCGCCTGCCGCGCCCCGCGGCGACCGTGTTCGTCGCCGATCCGGAGATCGCCGACGTGCAGGCGCAGTCGCCGAGCATCGTCTACCTGTTCGGCCGACGCACCGGCACCACCAGCCTGTACGCGGTCGACGAGAACGACCAGATGCTGCTGCGCACCTCGGTGACCGTGCAGCACAACCTCTCCGGTCTGCGCCAGTCGATCCTGCAGCTCCTTCCCGCCAGTCGGATCACCGTCGCCACCATCGACAACAGCATCGTCCTCGACGGGCTGGTCGACAGCCCGGTTCAGGCCCAGGAGCTGCGCGAGCTGGCCCAGCGCTATCTCGGTGAGGAAGAGACGCTGCTCTACCGGGTCGGCGTCTCGGCGCCGACCCAGGTGCATCTGCGGGTGCGGGTGGCCGAGGTGTCGCGCGACGTCCTGAAAGAACTCGGCATCAACTGGGAAGCGATCTTCCAGAACAGCGATTTCACCTTCGGCTTCGTGACCGGCCGCGCCGTCACCGACCCGCTCAACAACTTCCTGCGCTCGCCGACGGCCGACAGCGCCTTCGGCGGCTGGCAATCCGGCGACGACTTCGTCAACACCGCGATCGACGCGCTGGCGGAGGAGGGGCTGGTCAACGTCCTGGCCGAGCCGAACCTCACCGCCCTGTCCGGCGAGACCGCAAGCTTTCTGGCGGGCGGCGAGTTCCCGATCCCGATCGACAGCGACGACGACGGCCTCACGATCGAGTTCAAGGAGTTCGGCATCAGCCTCGCGTTCACCCCGACGGTGCTGAACTCGGAACGGATCAGTCTGCGGGTCCGCCCCGAGGTGAGCGATCTGTCGGACAAAGGCGCGATCACCATCGACGGCCTGACCATTCCGGCGCTGACGACCCGGCGCGCCGAGACCACGGTGGAGCTCGGCAGCGGCCAGAGCTTCGCGATCGGCGGCCTGCTGTCGAGCGACATCGAGAACCGGGTCAGGAGGACTCCCGGCTTCGGCGATCTGCCGGTGCTCGGCGCGCTGTTCCGCTCGACGCGCTTCCAGAGCAACGAGACCGAGCTGGTGATCATCGTCACCCCGTACTTGGTGCGGCCGGTCGACGAGCGCCAGATGGCGGTGCCGACCGACGGCTTCCGTGCGCCGACCGACATCGAGCGGATCCTGTTTGGCCGCCTGCACGGCGCCCGCCTCCACCCGGGTCGCAACGGACCTCTGGGGCCGCAGGGGCAGCGTCTGGTCGGCCCGGTCGGCTTCGTTCTGGAATAGGAGAAGGTGATGACCGCTGCCAAGCAGCACCCGGGCGACGATCTGCGGCAGGTGCCGCGCCCGCTGATCTGGCTGTCGCTCCTGAGCCTGGGCCTCAGCGCCTGCGCGCCGAGCCTGGGCCCGCAGCCGAACCTCGGCTGGATCGAGGCGAGCTCGCCCAAGCGACTCGAGGTCGACCGCGCCGACTATCGGCATTCGGTCTACTTCGCCACCGACAGCAGCGCGCTCAACGCCGGCGAACGCGATCGTCTCCTGACGTTCCTCGAGACCGTGCAGCCGAGCCCGCGCGACAGCATCCGCCTCGAGGGGCACGCCGACGAACGCGCCACCGAGCTCTACAATCTGGAGCTCGCCTCCAGGCGCGCGGAGCGGGTCAACGCGTTCCTCGAGGAGGCGGGCTACGGCGATCTCGCCGTCACCGCGACCGCGCTTGGCGAGGCGGTGCCGGCGGCGCCGTCGACCGGACCGGCCGCATGGCAGCTGAACCGCCGCGTCGAGGTGGTTCTGGAGCGTTACCTGGTCACCCTACCGGCTTGCCCGGACTGGAGCCGCGAGAGCGGCACCGACTTCGACAACCTGCCGCTCAGCAATCTCGGCTGCGCCACCCAGACCAATCTCGGTCTGATGATCGCCGAGCCCAAGGATCTGGTCCGCGGTCGGCCGCTCGGGCCCGCCGACGGCATCCAGCAGGCCGAGGGCATCGTCCGCTACCGCACCGGCAAGGTGGTCCAACTCGAGGAAGAGGAGGTCGCAAACTAATGACGACCGCTATCACCACGGCCGAGCAGGCGAGCACCGAACAGCGTGAGCAGTTCCTCGCCTTCGTCGCCGACGAAGAGACCTACGCCGTCGTCGACCAGGTGATCGGCGAGCTGATGCTGCCCCACGCGTCGATCCGCCAGGGCGCCGTCACGGATGCGGTCAAGCATCTGAGCGAGCAGCGCTCGCCGAAGCTGCTGGTGGTCGATCTGAGCGATTCGGAGTTGCCGCTCTCGGACATCAACAGCCTGGCCGACGTCTGCGAGCCGGGGGTGACCGTGCTGGCGCTCGGGGCGCGCAACGACTGCGGCCTGTTCCGCGACCTTCTGCAGCACGGCGTCGCCGACTATCTGGTCAAGCCGATCACGTCACAGCTCCTGCAGAAGGCGATTCTCGCGGCCAGCGATCAGAGCGGCGTGGTCAAGAACAGCCAGAAGCTCGGCCGGCTGGTCGCAATCAGCGGCACGCGCGGCGGGGTCGGCTGCACCACGCTGGCGACCAGCATCGCCTGGTTGATCGCCCATGAACGGCGCCGGCGGGTGGTCCTGGTCGATCTCGATCTGCAGTTCGGCACGGTGGCCCTGTCCCTGGACCTCGAGCCGAGCCACGGGCTGCGTGAGGCGCTCGAGAATCCGAGCCGGATCGACGGCCTGTTCATGGACCGCGTGCTGGTCCAGCACTCCGAACGGCTGTTCGTGCTCAGCGCGGAGGAGAGCCCCGACGAGACCCTGCTGCTCGACTACAGCGCGGTCGAGCTCTTGATGACCGAGCTGCGCAACAAGTTCCACTACGTGATCGTCGATCTGCCGCGCAGCCCCAATCCCTCCACCCAGCAGATCGTCCAGTCGGCCACCGACCTGCTGCTGGTGACCGACCTGTCGCTTGCCGGCATGCGCGATACCATGCGGATCACGGGCACGCTTCCGACGATCAATGCCTCGTGCAACGCCATGCTGATCGTCAATCGCGCGGGCGAGCACAAGCAGGGCGAGATGCCGCGCACCGAGTTCGAGAAGGGGGTGGGTCGCAAGCTCGATCTGGTGCTGCCCTTCGACGCCAAGACCGTGGCCGCGGCCACCAATTTCGGCCAGCCGGTGGCGGCGAGCAAAGGGGCAGTCGCCAACGGGCTGCGCGCGGTCACCGATCGTCTGTGCGGGGCGCCCCCGGCCGGGGCCGGTTCCGCCGCCGGCATCTGGCAGAAGCTGCTGCACAAGTCGTAAGGCGCACACATGTTCGGTCGTCGTTCCCAGGAGGACGCCACGCCGTCCTCGCCAAGGCCTGCGCCGCCAGCGCCGGCGCCTGCGGCCCGGCCAGCGGTGCCGCAGCCGCCCGCACCCCCGGTGCGGCCGGCGCCGGCGCCGGCCCCGCTCAACCCGGGCGCCAGCGAGAAGCGTGCGGCGCAGGCCAAGGCCGTGTTCGCGCGCATTCAGATGGGGCTGCTCGAGCGGATCGACGCCAGCGCCGCCGCCAAGCTCCCGCGCGACGAGCTGCAACGGCAGATCGCCGAGCTGATCGCGGAGATCGTGGCCGAAGAAAAGCTCTCGGTGACGGGTCGCGAGCAGCAGGAGCTGACCGTCACCCTGGTCGACGACATGATCGGGTTCGGCCCGCTCGAGCCGCTGCTCGCGGACGAGACGGTCAACGACATCATGGTCAACGGCCCGCAGCAGGTCTACGTCGAGCGCAAGGGCAAGCTCGAGCTGACCGACGTCCGGTTCCGCGACAACGCCCACGTCATGAACGTCGCCCAGCGCATCGTCACCCGGGTCGGCCGCCGGGTGGACGAGACCTGCCCGATCGCCGATGCCCGTCTGCCCGACGGCTCGCGCGTCAACATCATCGCCCCGCCGCTGGCCATCGACGGCTGCTCGATCTCGATTCGTAAGTTCTCCAAGAAGACCATCACGCTCGACGTCATGATGCGGCAGCGGAACATGTCCGAGGATCTGGGCAAGGTCCTGAAGATCGCCTCGGCCTGCCGGCTGAACGTGGTGATCTCGGGCGGCACCGGCTCGGGCAAGACGACCATGCTGAACGCCATGTCGCAGCTGATCGACCCGGCGGAGCGGGTGGTCACCATCGAGGACGCCGCCGAGCTGCAGCTCCAGCAGCCGCACGTGGTCCGCCTGGAGACCCGGCCGCCCAACCTCGAGGGCTCCGGCGAGATCACCATGCGGGACCTGGTCAAGAACGCGCTGCGCATGCGGCCGGACCGGATCATCTGCGGTGAGGTGCGCGGGCCCGAGGCCCTGGACATGCTGCAGGCGATGAACACCGGTCACGACGGCTCGATGTGTACCCTGCACGCCAACAACCCGCGCGAGGCGCTGACCCGGATGGAGAACATGATCGGGATGGCCGCGACCAACCTGCCGAGCAAGGCGGTCCGGACCCAGATCGTGGGCGCGGTCAACATGATCATCCAGGTGCAGCGGATGCGCGACGGCGTGCGCCGGGTCACCCACGTGACCGAGGTGATCGGGATGGAGGGTGAGGTGGTCACCACCCAGGACCTGTTCAACTTCGAGTTCCAGGGCGAGAACCGCGACGGCACGCTGGTCGGCAGCTTCAAGTCGAGCGGGGTGCGGCCGTACTTCTCGAAGCGGGCCGCCTATTTCGGCCTGGAACGGGCGCTCCAGCAGGCGATGATGACATGACCGCGCTGTGGCAGCAGATCGTTCGGGACCCGAATCTCCTGTCGGCGGTGGTGTTCGGCGGCAGCCTCCTGGTCGTCGGCCTGATCAGCGTGGTGTGGCTCACCCTGTTCCAACAGGACGCGCGGCGCCTGCGCCAGCGGCTCGAGCGCCTGCAGGCGGGGCCGCGCGGTCCGCGGCCCGAGCACGACACCCCGTCGACCGAAAGCCTGCGGCGCGACCGGCAGGACAGCTCGATCGCCAGCCTCGACCGCCTGATCAAGCGGGCGCTGCCCAACGTCAATCTGCTGCGGCTGCGCTTGGCGCGCAGCGGCTGGCCCCTCAAGATCGGCGACTACATCCTGATCTCCCTCGTGATCGGCGTGGTCTCGGCGATCGCCTTCGCGATCATGTTCGGCATGTCGATCCTGGTCAGCGTCCTGGCGGGCGTCGTGCTCGGAGTCGGGCTGCCCCATGTGGTCCTGTCCAAGCGGATCGCCGGACGCACCCGGAAGTTCGTGGTGCTCCTGCCGGAGGCGCTCGACCTGATCGTGCGCGGCATCCGCTCGGGCCTGCCGGCCAGTGAGGCCTTGCGTACGATCGCCGACGAGATCCAGGATCCGGTCGGCGCCGAGTTCCGCGACGTGACCGATCAGATGCGCATCGGCGTCGCCATGGACGAGGCGATGTGGAACTCCGCCAGACGGCTGGTCATTCCCGAGTTCAACTTCCTCGTGATCAGCCTGGCGATCCAGCAAGAGACCGGCGGCAATCTGGCCGAGATTCTCGAGAAGCTGTCGGACATGGTGCGCCGGCGCGAGCAGATGCGCCTCAAGGTCAAGGCGATGTCGTCGGAGGCGCGGGCCTCGGCGATCATCATCGGCTCCCTGCCCTTCATCATGGCCGCGGTGATCTCGTTCGTGAATCCCGGCTACATGAACACCCTGTTCACCGACCCACGGGGCTGGGTGATGATCGGCATCGGCCTGACCAGCCTGCTGATCGGCCTCGGTGTCATGTCCAAGATGATCAAGTTCGAGATATGAACGAGTTGGATCAAGTGCTGCCGTTCGGCCTGACCGCCGACGGCGTCCTGGTGACCCTGGTCGCGGCCATGGCGTTCTTGAGCGTATGGGCGGTCTGGTACGCCCTGCTCGAGAAGCACCCGATGGAGCGCCGGGCCCGCATGCTCACCGCGCGCCGCAACGAGCTGCGCGGCCAGATGCTCAAGGACCGGGGGCCGCGTACGCGCCAGAGGGAGAGCTTGAGCCTGATGCGCCAGGTCGTGGCGGCGCTCAAGCTGATGCAGACCCAGCAGACCGACAAGCTGCACGACCACCTGGCCCAGGCCGGGTTGCGCTCCCGCGATGCGGTGATCGTGTTCCTGTTCTTCAAGGTCGCCATGCCGGTGCTGCTCGCGGCGGTGACCTTCATGCTGGTCTACCTGCTGGAGGTCGGCGATCTGTCCCCGGGGACCCGGCTGCTGGCGGTGCTGGGCGGCGCGGTTCTCGGTTTCTTCGTGCCCGAGCTCTACGTCTCCAACCTGGTCAAGAAACGCCAGCTCACCCTGGCCAAAGCGCTGCCCGACGGCCTCGATCTGCTGGTGATCTGCGCCGAATCGGGATTGTCGCTGGACGCCGCGCTGGATCGGGTCGCCAACGAGATCGGCGGCGCCAGCGCCGCGCTCGCCGAGGAGCTGTCGCTCACCTCGATCGAGCTGGGTTTCCTGCCGGACCGCCGGCAGGCGCTGCTCAACCTCAATCGGCGGACCAACCTGCCGTCGATCCGGGGCGTCGTGAACACCCTGCTCCAGACCGAGAAATACGGGACGCCGCTGTCGCAGTCGCTGCGGGTCCTGGCCAACGAGTTCCGCGATCAGCGGCTGCTCAAGGCCGAGGAGAAAGCGGCCCGCCTGCCGGCCACACTCACCGTCCCCATGATCATGTTCATCCTGCCGGTCCTGTTCATCGTGCTGGTCGGTCCGGCGGTGATCAAGGTCATGGACACCCTGGGCGGCTGATCGAGAGGTCGCGCGGGGCATCGACGAACCGAGTGAGCGCGGGCGCTGTGGACGGATCAAGGCACGCGCGAGCGGGCGGCACCGAAGCTGCCGCGGCGGCCCGGCGATCGATGCGCTGCCGGGCGGGTGGTCGCCGCAGACCTTCGGGCCTGGCTTGCGCGAACGGCGATGCCACCGCGACGCCACCCCCTCGCGCCACGCCTGGCATCGCCGCGTTCGTGGCGCTCGGGCGTGCGGCATTTACCATTCCCTAAGGTTAGTGGCTCAGCATGCGGGCGCTCGCTGGTTGAGCCGGAGGACTTTCGATGCCCGTCGTGTCGTGGAAAACCTGGGCCCGCTTGGCGGTCGCCGGCTGCGCCCTGCTTGGTGTCGTCGCCTGCGCACCCAACAGCGCGCGCACGCCGCTCGAGCCAGGCCTGGTGGCGGGTGAGGACCGCTACGACACCTTGCTGCGCCTCGGGGCGTCGGCCCGCGCCGCCGGTGACCCGGCCGCGGCGGTCAGCGTGTATCAGCAGGCGATCGCCCAGAACCGCAGCCGGGTCGATGCCTACGTGCTCCTCGGCGACGCCCTGGTGGAGATGAAGGCCTACGACGACTTGCCAGGACCTATCAGGAGGCGCTCGGTCGCGACGGCAACAACGTTGCGGCGCATCGCGGCTATGCGCGGGCGATGCTGGGGCTGAACCGGCCGGAGGCCGCCGTGATCCACTATCAGGCGGTGTTGACGCAGGCGCCGGACGATCTGCAGACGCACAACGGCCTGGGCGTCGCCTACGACTTCACCGGCCAGCACGAGGCGGCCCAGCAGGCCTATCGCGCCGGTCTGGAGGTCGCTCCCGACAGCATGCTCCTGCGCAACAACCTCGGCCTGTCGCTCGCCCTGTCGGGCCAGCATGCCGAAGCCATCGAGCTCCTGCGCAGCTTGGTCGACGAGCCGGGAGCGAAGGCGCGCAACCGGCAGAATCTGGCGCTGGCCTATGCCTTGGCGGGCGATCTCCTGGCCGCCGAGCGGATCAGCCGGCTCGACCTCGACGAGGAGGCGGTCCAGAACAACCTCGCCTATTTCGCGGCGCTGGCCGCCGTCGAAGATGACCGCACGCGCGCCGCGGGGCTGGGCGTCCACTATCCCGAGCTGACCGACGCCGATGTCGACGTCGACGCCAGCCGCCGGCTTGCGGCGATCGCGCTCCAGGGCGAGGGACTGGAACTCGGCCTGTCCCCCAGCGGTCGCTGGTTCGTCGATCTCGGCGACTATGTGAGCGCCGCGGCGGCATCCTCGGCGTGGCGCCAGCTGCGCTCGGACTACCCCGACATGCTGGGCCACCTCAGCCGTCTGGCAGGGGTCGAGGAGGGCCGGCAGCCATTGCTGGTCGGGCCCTTGGCGAGCGCCGGTCGCGCCCAGTCGCTGTGCACCGAGCTGCAGGGTCTCGGGCAACCCTGTCGGACGCTGGCGCTGTGAGCGAGGAAGCTCGCGCGGCGAGGCCTCGGGCCGAGACCTGCGCGCAGCCGGGACGTGGCGCCCGGCCAGATCGAGGGGAGGGGCGCGCGCCGCGCCGCACCGAATTCTGCGGGCGCCGGCGCCGATCCCCGGCAACGTCGCGCCTGGCGTGCTCCGGTCCGGTCAGTCGCCCTCGTTTCGGGCTGGTTGGATCGCGTCATTCGATCATCGCCGCGAGCCGTTTCGGTGCGATCAGGCGGTAGCTGCGCTTGACCAGCGCGGCCACCTCCTCCCAGTCCGGCTTGCGGTCGAGCCGGACGCCGACCCAGCCCTTGTGGCCGAGGTAGGGGGGCACGAAGAATCGTTCCGGATCGGCGCCGACCAGCACCATCTGGCTGCCGGGCGGCGCCTTGCACCAGAGCGAGATGCGCCCGTCGCCGCGTTTCTCCATGGCGAAGATCCGGTCGCGCACCCGAAAGGTCGGATCACCCCAGGTCTCCTTCTCCACCGCTTCGGGGAGCGCCAGGCAGATCGCGCGCAGGTGGTCGATCGGCTGTCCTGGCATGGCGCACCCTAGTCCGCATTTCTCACACGATCTGGCGGAACCGGCTGGAAGCGGCGGATTTCTTCAATTTGAAGGACTGCAGCGAAAACCAGGGTGTTGGAAAAGCTAGCGCATTTTTCGATCAGCTCGCACCAGCCCGCTCCCCCTCCCAACCGCCCCAAGGGTACCATCGGTGGGTGGTTGGGAGG
>JBOHKK010000186.1:0-12020 GCA_050729115.1 Geminicoccaceae bacterium
GGTACCATCGGTGGGTGGTTGGGAGGGGGAGCGGGCCGGGGCCGCGGGTCCACCCAAGGGGAAAATGGTCTAGCCGCTGGCGCTCGACGGGCCGACCCGCCGGAGCGCCCGCCGATAGGCCTCGATTGCGGCAGGAAAGCCGATGCGCAGGGCATCCGCGGTGATCGCGTGGCCGATGCTGACCTCGGCGAGCTGGGGGAGCACGTGACAGAACGCCGGCAGGTTGTCGAGGTTGAGGTCGTGGCCGGCGTTGACGCCGAGCCCGGCCTCGGCCGCAGCCTCGGCGGCCTGGACGTAGCGCTTGAGCAGAAGCGCCGCCTCGCCGGCCGCGAAGGCTTCGGCGTACGGCCCGGTATAGAGCTCGATCCGGTCCGCGCCGATGGTCGCGGCGGTCGCGATCGTGCCGGGGTCGGGATCCATGAACAGGCTGACGCGGGCGCCGCTCGCCTTGAGCTCGCGGATCAGCGGCAGCAACCGGCCAGGCTCCCTGAGGTCCCAGCCGTGATCGGAGGTCCGCTGATCCGGCGCATCGGGCACCAGCGTCACCTGATCGGGGCGCACCGCGCGGATCAGCGCGATGAAGTCGGCAGTGGGATAGCCCTCGATGTTGAGCTCGACCCCGGGCGGGAGCTCGGCCTCGATCAGCGCGGCGAGCGCGGTGACGTCGGTGCGCCGGATGTGGCGCTCGTCGGGGCGCGGGTGCACCGTGATGCCGTGCGCCCCGGCGCCGACCACCAGACGCGCCGCCTCCAGCACGCTCGGGTAGCCGACATCGCGCTGGTTGCGCAGCAGCGCCACCTTGTTGAGGTTGACGCTGAGCCTGGTCTCGACCGCTGCAACCATGTCCCTCACTCAGATTCATCAGGGCGGCTGCCGGTCGGCCGCCGCCTGACACCCGGCTTTCGACCCCGATGCCGTCGCCGCGGCGATAGCGTCCTTGCAGTTCCCTGGCAGCTTCGCCCGTCCGCGCCTGCACCGCTGCGCAACTGCCTGCCGCCGGCCAGGCATTCGGCTCGTGGCACCGGGGTCATCCGAGCATAGTCGCAACCCAGGCGGCGCCGGAAGAGGCCTTGGCGCCCGGCCCCACGTCGTCGGCGCCTCTGGACGGATCGGGTCGCTTGGGGCAAATGGCAGGGGAGGCAGCGAACCGCCTCCACACCAGACGCGAATCCGTCATGGCCAACGACACGATCCAGCCGCGCCGCAACCTGCTGTTCGTGCCGGGCACCCGCCCGGACCGGTTCGCAAAGGCGCTCGCCGCCGGCCCGGACATGGTCACGGTCGACCTCGAGGACGCCGTGATCCCGGCGCACAAGGACGCCGCGCGCGCAGAGGCCATGCCGCTGTTCGATGGCACTGCGGACGGCATCGAGCGGGTGGTGCGGATCAACGGCGTGCGCACCCCGTTCGGCCTCAAGGACCTGCTGGCGATCGTCGAGCATCCGAGCCCGCCCGATGCCGTCATGCTGCCGAAGGTCGAGTCCGCGGACGAGGTGCGGATCGTGGCTGCGCTGCTGGAGCCGGCGGCGCGCCCGGTCGGGCTGCACGTGATCATCGAGAGCAACGCCGGCCTCGAGCAGGCGCTCGCGATCGCCGGCGCCTGCGGCTCGATCCGCTCGCTCCTGTTCGGCGCCGTCGACATGGCGGCGGAGCTGGGCGCGGCGATGGACTTCACCTCGATGCTCTACGCCCGCAGCCGCGTCGTGCATGCGGCCGCGAGCTGCGGCCTGGACGCGATCGACGTGCCCTGGCTCGACCTCGAGGACGAGGCCGGGCTCGCCCTGGAGTGTCGGCTGGTGCGGGATCTGGGATTCACCGGCAAGGCCGCGATCCATCCCAAGCAGCTCGCGCCGATCAATGCCGCGTTCACCCCGGATGCCGCGCGCATCGCCTATGCCAGGAAGGTGATCGCCGCGTTCGAGGCATCGAAGGACGGCCTGGTCGTGGTCGACGGCAAGCTGATCGAGATTCCGGTGGTCCGGAGCGCGCGGCGCACGCTCGCGATCGCGGCCGCGACCGGCGCGGCATAGCCGAGGGAGAAGGGACATGGTGGCGGCGGCGGTCAAGGTCGGGGAGCACCGCTACCGGGAATCCTACGGCCGCTGCTTCGAGGATTTCCGGGTTGGCGACGTCTACGAGCATCGGCCCGGCCGCACCATCACCGAGGCCGACAACACCTGGTTCACGCTGCTCACCATGAACCAGCATCCGCTGCACTTCGATCGCGCGTACGCGCGCCACACCGAGTTCGGCCAGCCGATCGTCAACAGCGCGCTCACGCTTGCGGTGGTGACCGGCATGTCGGTGTCCGACGTCAGCCAGAAGGCGATCGCGAACCTGGGCTGGACCGATATCCGCATGCCCGCGCCGGTGTTCAACGGCGACACCATCTATGCCGAATCCGAGGTGCTGGAGAAGCGCCTGTCGAAATCGCGGCCGACCCAGGGCATCGTCACCATCATGACCCGCGCCCACAAGGCCGACGGCACCCTGGTCATGGCGTTCAAGCGCACCATGCTGATCCCCAAGCGCGGGCATAGCATCGAGGACAAGATCGAGGCCGCGAAGTCGGTCGCGGTATGAGTTGGCAGCGATGCTTTTAGACCCCAGCACATGAAGCCGGGGCGCCGAACCGCGACTCGCCTTCGCAGTGTCATCGCGAGGGCGCAAAAGCGCCCGTGGCGATCCAGGAGCGGCCTCTGGATGGCTTCGTCGCTGCGCTCCTCGCAATGACGGTGCCGAGCGTGACGTCTGAATTTCGAGCAGATCACGGCCGTCGTCGGCGCCACGGTGCTCCTCGCAATGACGGTGCCGAGCGTGACGGCTGAATTTCTTTCAAGGAGGCGGGGATCATGACAGGCCGTCGGCCGAGAGCGCCGCCGCCTTCACCGAGGCCGACGAGCGCGAGATCCTGGAGACGATCCGGAAGTGGCTGGAGCGCGACGTTCGCCCCCGCGTCCTGGCGCTGGAGCACGCCGACGTCTACCCGGTCGAGATGGTCGAGCAGATGCGGGCGTTCGGCCTGTTCGGCGCGACCATCGCGCCGGAATACGGCGGCCTCGGCATGGCGGCCTCGACCTATGCCCGCCTGGTCACGCTGATTTCCGAGGTCTGGATCGCGCTACCGGGCGCCTTCAACACGCACCTGATCATGGCCGCCCTGGTGGAGCGCTTCGGCACCGAGACCCAGAAGCGGCATTTCCTGCCGCGCTTCGCCACAGGCGAGCTTCGGGGCGGCCTGGCGCTGACCGAGGCAGGTGGCGGCACCGACCTGCAGGCGATCCGCAGCCGCGCCGTGCGCGACGGCGCGAGCTACCTGATCAACGGCGCCAAGACCTGGATCACGAATGCCATCCAAGGCTCCTGCTTCGCGCTCCTGGCCAAGACCGATCCCGCGGCCGAGCCGCGCCACCTCGGCATGTCGCTGTTCCTCGCCGAGAAGGGGCCAGGCTTTCGCGTCGGCCGCAAGCTGGACAAGCTCGGCTACCACGGCAGCGATACCGCCGAGCTGTTCTTCGAGGACTACCGGGTGCCGGCCGAGCGCCTGATCGGCGGCGAGGAGGGCCACGGCTTTGCTCAGGTCATGGCGGGGCTCGAGCTCGGCCGGATCAACGTCGCAGCGCGCAGCGTCGGCCTCGCCAACGCCGCGCTTCGGGATTCGGTCCGCTACGCCCAGATCCGAAAGACCTTCGGCAAGCCGATCGGCGAGCATCAGGCGATCCAGCTGAAGCTCGCCGAGATGGCGACGCGCTGCGAGGCCGCCCGCCTGCTCACCGAAGCCGCGGCCCAGGCGTACGATCGCGGCGAGCGCTGCGACCTGGAGGCCGGCATGGCCAAATACTTCGCCTCCGAGGCCGCGCTTACGAACAGCCACGACGCGATGCGCATCCACGGCGCTTACGGCTATTCCAAGGAGCTGCCGATCGAGCGCTACTATCGCGACGCCCCGCTGCTGTGCATCGGCGAGGGCACCAACGAGATCCAGCGGCTCATCATCGCCAGGCAGCTGCTGGCACGCAACCCGGTGTGAGGTCGCGGCAAAGCAGGCTGTTGACGTCGCTTGTCACATTCGACAAAGTATCTGATGCGGCGAATTACATGGTTTAAGGGCGCGTTGAAGGATTTCGAGACGTTTCCCGGGCCCGTGCAGGATCGGGTCATGTTCGCGTTGCGCATCGCGGCACAAGGCGAGAAAGCCGACACGGCCAAGCCCATGAAAGGCCTCGGCGCCGGCGTGTTCGAGATCGCCGTGCGCCACCGGGGTGACGCCTTCAGGACGGTGTATGCCGTCCAGCTCGATGAAGACATCTGGGTGCTTCACGCCTTCCGGAAAAAGTCGAAGACCGGCATCAGGACGCCCAGGCACGAGATCGATCTGATCCGGGAAAGGATCAAACGCGTGAAGGAACAACTGCCATGAGTGACGATAAGCTGGACATCGTGCGCGGCAGCGACAATCCATTTCGGGATGCTGGTCTGCCCGATCCCGACACCAAGCTCATGAAAGCGGATCTTGCGGCCGGGATCATCCGCATCCTGAGAGAGCGCGACCTCAGCGGCGCTCGGGTCGCCAGGCTCGCCGGGGTGACCGAGGCCGACATCTCCCGCATCCGCAACGCCGACCTGAACCGCTTCACCATTGATCGACTTGTGCGAATACTCAACCGCCTCGACAGCCGGGTGCAGGTGGCCGTCAGTCTGCGGCCGCGCGGGCACAGCATCGAGGACAAGATCGAGGCCGCGAAGCCGGTCGCGGTGTGATGAGTTGGCCCAGTCTTAGGAGGCGTCCTCGGTGTCGGGTTCCGGCCTCCTTTACCCGGCCGCTGGGAAACCGTAGGTTGGGGGGAGCCGTAAGGCGAAATCCAACGATCCGGCGGGGCGCCGGCATCGGAGCAGCATGCATCTATTCATAGAGATTGTTCTGGTTTACCGCAGCGCCCGTTCATTGCGGCTCGTACGCCCTCCGGCCTTGCGCCCTCACCTTAAATAGAGTTTAAAGCGTCGCTGCAACACTTTTCCAGAGAGCAGCGATGACGCGAATCAGGGCGCCTGAAGACGTGAACGGCGAGTACGCCGGCGAGCGGATCTCGCTGAAAGCGGGGGATTACGTAGCTAATCCGGTTCGGGTTGGCTATGCCGTGCCGGGGCAGGACATCGTGCAAAACCCGGTGGGCAGCTACATACTGGAGGACGAGGGCACTCGACGGGCCACGCAGGGGATTGCCGCTGAGGCCTTCGAGGAGCTGCGGCGTCTCGGGTTGATTGTGGTCCAAGAGTAGAGACGATGCGGGTGGGAAGGCGTCTCCCGTCGCCGCGGAGCTGTAGCTATTCATGATCTATGGCATGATCTGGTCAAGCTGACTAGATTACGGGTATGAGTACGACACGCGTAGAGAGCACGGCGGGGCGCTCCTGGCGCTTTGCAGGACGCCAAGGCCCGCTTCAGCGAGGTGGTCCGCCTCGCCCGTCGGGCAGGACCGCAGCGGGTCACCGTGCAAGGGAAAGACGCCGTCGTGGTGGTGGCGAGCGACGAATTCGACCGCCTGCGCCACCCTGGCACGGGCGATGCTTTGGTGTGCGCCATGGCGGATCAGCGTGTGCGGGAGCTGGACTTCGATCACCCCGAACTGAGGCCACCTCGTGCGTGACGTGAAACTGTGAGAGGCTGGCTGCTCGACACCAACGTCCTCTCGGAACTGCGCCACCTCCAGCCCGACCCCCACGTCATGGGCCTTTGTCGCCACCCAGCCGGCTGTCCGCCTGTACGTCAGCACGGTAACATTCGCTGAGATCCGCTTCGGCATCGAGCTGATTGGAGACCCCGAGCGGCGGGTCGAGCTCAAAGCGTGGCTGACTCATGCCCTGCGGCCGCTGTTCGAAGATCGGGTCGTGCATATCACCGAAGATGTCTTGGTGCGCTGGCGGCAGGTCGTGGAGGCCGGGCGCAAGCGCGGCCACACCTACAGCGAGCCGGACGTGCTCATCGCCGCCTCGCTCTGGTCGAGCAGCTGGTCGTCGTGAGCCGCGACGTGAGCGAGTTCGTCGAGGCTCGAGTTCCGGTGCTTGATCCGTGGACAGGGGTGTTTTGGTTTCCGGGCCAGCCGGGAAGGACTCTCGAATCCCTTGACCGCGATGACCTCCTGGACGTGATCGGCCGGAACTGACACCACGGTTTGGGCTCGGTCGTCGCGCCTCCGTTGAACCCGCCCGATCGACCGCGTAAGAAGCGGTGAGGCATCGTGGCGAAGTCAGGGACGGCGACGGAAGGCACCCATGAAGCTGCCGCTGGAAGGCCTGCGGATTGTCGCGGTCGAGCAGTATGGGGCCGGGCCGTACGGCTCGGGCCATCTGGCCGACATGGGCGCCGAGGTGATCAAGATCGAGCAACGAGGAAGCGGCGGCGACATGGCGCGCGGCGTCGGGCCCTACTTCCTTGGGCCGCACGACAGCGAGTTCTTCCAGACCTTCAATCGCAACAAGAGGTCGCTGACCCTCGACCTCAAGCATGCCCGCGGGCGCGAGGTGTTGGAGAAGCTGGTCGCGACCGCGGATGGCCTGTTCGGCAACATGCGCGGCGACCAGCCGGAGAAGCTGCGGCTGCGCTACGACGATCTGAAGAGGATCAATCCGCGGATCGTCTGCGCACATCTGTCCGCTTACGGCTGCGAGGGTTCGCGCCGGGGCTGGCCGGGCTACGACTATCTGGTGCAGGCGGAATGCGGCTTCCTGTCGCTGACCGGCGAGCCGGACGGCCCGCCCGCGCGCTTCGGCCTGTCGATGGTCGACTACATGACCGGGATGACGGCGGCCTTTGCCCTGATGTGCGGTCTGCACGCGGCGCGCGCGAGTGGCATCGGGCGGGACGTCGAGGTCAGCCTCTACGACGTCGCCATGCACCAGCTCTCCTATCCGGCGACCTGGTACCTGAACGAGGGGCTCCTGACCACGCGCGTGGCGCGCTCCGCCCACCCCTATCTGGCGCCCTCCCAGCTCTATCGCACCAAGGACGGCTGGATCTTCTTCATGTGCCAGACCCAGCGCTTCTGGGAGCTCTTGTGCGACAAGATCGGCCGGCCCGAGCTGACCCAAGAGCCAGCGTTCCGCGACCAGGCGGCCCGCCACGCCCACCGCGACCAGCTGACCGAGGTCCTGGACGCGGCTCTTTCGGCCAAGACCACGGCCGAATGGCTCGAGGTTCTGCGCGGCGAGGTGCCGTGCGCGCCGGTCAACGATCTGCGCCGGGCGCTCGAGAGCCCGTTCCTCGCCGAGCGGGCCGGCGTGCAGAGCATCGACCACCCCGACAAGCCGGACCTCAAGCTGCTCGCGAGCCCGATCCGCACGGCTGCCGACGTGCCGAGCCGCCCGGCGCCGAAGCTGGGGCAGGACACCGACGCGCTGCTCGAGGAGCTCGGCTACGATCCGGCGGAGATCGAGGACCTGCGCAGAGACGGCGTGGTCTGAGCTGGGCGCGCAGCTTCCGCATCCGTGCACCGGTGCAGCGCCTCCGACGTCTGCTCTTCTCCGTCACCCCCGGTCCTCGGGTTACCGTTTGGGGCGCCGTGCCCGGTCTGGAACCCACGGCTGTCCGGTTGAGCGCAAGCGGTAGAATGAAAACCGATTGTGCGCTACCTTTCGTTGTCATGCGCGGGCTTGACCCGCGCATCCACAGCTCGATCGAGCGAAGTCGTCGCCCACTGCGGGCCGTGGATTGCCGGGTCAAGCCCGGCAATGACAATTTTGGGTTGCTAATCTCGTCACGCTCACCTGACGGTAGGCGGCGCTCGTCAACCGGACAGCATTGGTCTGGAACCCGAGGATGACCCGAGGGTCCATGTTTCTTGCCGCGGCACGGTCGCCCCGGCAAGAGGCAGTAGATGTCCGGGTCAAGCCCACGCCTGTCCGGTTGCGCAGCATCGTCCGCGGCGGCGCGCCTTTGCTCAGGCGGGATTGGGCGGGAAGGCGGGACCTCGAGACAGTAACCAAAGCTTAACCTTTTGGTCGTCAACTGCTTGCTTCGGATGGTCCATGCGATCCTGGGAATCCGTGCGCCGCCACAACGACCGGCGGTGTGGAGTCCCACGGTCGCATGGACCATTCAACCACGACACGTTAGCGGCCGATGGTTGACGAAAGGTTAACCGGACAGCGCTGGGTCGAGCCCGGGCATGGCGAGAAGGGATGCCGGGGCATGAAAGAAGTGCTCGGGCATGAAAGAAGTGCTGGCGTGCAGCACTGGCGTGGCCGGGCTCACGCGCCAACGCAGTGGCGTGAGCGGCGCGGGCGATCGGGTGACTCCGGGAGCGCCGATCCTATAATGCCGCGCGGCACGGTCGTTGCCCCGCCCGCAAAAGGAAGGCGCCATGCTGCTGCGAGCCCTCGCCACCATCTGCGCGTTCGCGCTCGGCCAGGCCGCCCATGCGGCCTCCTGGGAGGATCGCCTGGCCGAGGCGCGTGGCCAGACCGTTTACTGGCACGCCTGGGGCGGCGATCCGCAGATCAACGCCTACATCGACTGGGTCGGGGACCAGGTCGAAGCCCGCCATGGCATCGAGCTGGTCCACGTCAAGCTCAGCGACACCGCGGAGGCCGTGGCGCGGGTGGTCGCCGAGAAGGCGGCCGGGCGCACCGAGGACGGCGCGGTCGACCTGGTCTGGATCAACGGCGAGAACTTCGCCTCGATGAAGGCAGAGGACCTGCTGTTCGGCCCGTTCGTCGCCGACCTGCCGAGCTTCCGTTACGTCGACACCGCGGGCAAGCCGACCACGCTCATTGATTTCACGGTGCCGACCGACGGCCTGGAGGCGCCCTGGGGCATGGCCCAGTTCGTGTTCTTCTACGACACCGCCGAGATCACGGAGCCGCCGCGCTCGATCCCGGCCCTGCTCGACTGGGCCAAAGCCAACCCGGGCCGCTTCACCTACCCGGCGCCGCCCGATTTCGTCGGCAGCACGTTCCTGAAGCACGTGCTCGCCGAGCTGACCGACGACCCCGAGGCCCTCCAGCGCCCCGCCTCTCGGGCCGACTTCGCCGCGGTCACGGCGCCTCTTTGGGAGTGGCTCGAGGAGATCCGTCCCCATCTCTGGCGCAAGGGTGCTGGCTATCCGCTTGCCGGGCCGGCGCTCCATCAGCTCCTGGATGACGGGGCGGTCGATTTCTCGATGGCGTTCAATCCGGCCGAAGCGTCGGCGGCGATCAGCGCCGGCCGCCTGCCCGAGACCGTGCGCACCTTCATCCTGGAGGACGGCACCATCGGCAACACCCACTTCGTCGCGATCCCGTTCAACGCCGCGCACGTGGCCGGCGCCATGGTGGTCGCCGACTTCCTGATGTCGCCCGAGGCCCAGGCGCACAAGCAGGACCCGCGGGTATGGGGCGACGGCACCGTGCTCGACCTCGATGCCCTGCCGCCCGAGCATCGTGCCCGCTTCGACGCCTTGCCGCTCGGCATCGCCACCCTGCCGCCGGACCAGCTGACGCCGGTGCGGCCGGAGCCGCATCCTTCGTGGATGGTCGAGATCGAGGCGGAGTGGCTGCGCCGGTTCAGCAGCTGACCGCATCTCCTTGCTTCGCTTTCTGCCCGCTGTCACCGTCGGCCTGTTTCTCGGACCGGTCGTCGCCGGCCTGCTCGGAACGCTGCTGCCGGCGTTCGGCTATCTGCCGGTGCTCGGCGGCCACGAGCTCTCGCTCGAGCCCTGGCGGCGCCTGCTCGCCGCGCCCGGCCTGGCCTCGGCGCTGCAGGCGACGCTGATCAGCGGTCTGCTCTCGAGTGCGCTCGCGCTCGCGCTCACCATCCTGATCTTCGCGGCCGGCCAGGGCACCGCCGCGCTCAGGCGGATCAAGCGCGGCATGGTCCCCCTGCTCGCCGTGCCGCATCTTGCGATCGCGGTCGGCCTCGCCTTCCTGATCGCGCCCTCGGGCTGGCTGATCCGGCTGATCTCGCCCTGGGCGACCGGGTGGCGCACGCCGCCGGATTTCCCGCTGGTCCAGGACCCGCTCGGCCTCGCGCTGGCCTTCGCCCTGGTGCTGAAGGAGACGCCGTTTCTCATCCTCATGACCTTCGGGGCGCTCGGGCAGGTCGGCGCCGACCCCCAGTTCCGCATGGCCCGCTCGCTCGGCTACGGCCCGGTCCAGGCCTGGCTCAAGGTGATCCTGCCGCAGGTCTATCCGCAGATCCGCCTGCCCGTCTACGCGGTGCTCGCCTATGCGCTGTCCGTGGTCGACATGGCGATCGTGCTCGGTCCGACCACGCCGCCGACGCTCGCCACCCTGGTGCTGCGCTGGTTCTACGATCCCGATCTGGCGGTGCGCTTTCAGGCCGCCGCGGGGGCGACCCTGCAGCTCGGCGTGGTGATCCTGGCGATCGCGCTGTGGCGCGGCCTCGAGGCCGCGGTCGCCCGGCTCGCGAGGCCGTGGCTGGTCCATGGCGGCCGCGGCGGCTCCGGCGCCGCCCCGCGCCTTGCGGCATGGGGCGGGGCGACCATCCTGTTCGGGTTCTCGTCCGGATGCCTGCTCGGCCTTGCGCTATGGTCGATCGCGCGCCGCTGGCCCTTTCCGGAGGCCTTGCCCGCGACCTGGTCGCTCGGGCGCTGGTCGGACCGGCTCGCTGCACTGACCGGGCCGACCTGGACCACGCTGGTGGTCGGCGCCATCGCCACTGCGGTCGCGATCGCGCTGGTCGCCGGCTGCCTCGAGAACGAGAGCCGCCGCCAGCAGCGGCCGGGCCCGGGCGCGCTCGCCTTGATCTACGTCCCCCTTCTGGTGCCGCAGATCGGGTTTCTGTTCGGGGTCCAGGTGCTGTTCCTGTGGCTCGGGCTCGCCGACGGCTGGCTGGCGCTGATCTGGACCCACCTGCTGTTCGTTCTGCCCTATGTGTTTTTGACCTTGGCCGATCCGTACCGCAGTCTCGATCCCCGTTACGTCCGCAGCGCGCTGGCGCTGGGCAAAGCGCCGTGGATGGTGTGGCTGAGGATCAAGCTGATGATGCTGCTGCGTCCGATCCTGATCGCCATGGCCGTGGGCTTCGCGGTCAGCGTGGCCCAGTTCCTGCCCACCCTGTTCGCCGGCGGCGGCCGCTTCGGCACGCTCACCACCGAGACCTTGAGCCTTGCCAGCGGCGGCGACCGGCGCCTCATCGGCCTGTTCGGCTTCACCCTGGCGGCGCTGCCGTTCGTCGGCTTCGCGCTGGCTCTTGCCGTGTCCGGCTGGCGCTTTCGCCATCGCCGGACCATGTGGGTGGGAACGTGAGCGGCCTGCGCCTGATCGACGTGTCGCTCAGGGTCGGCGGCAGCGCCCTGCTCACCGGGTTCGACCTCGTGGTCGCTCCGGGCGCGGTGACCACCGTGATGGGTCCGAGCGGCTGCGGCAAATCCAGCCTGCTCAGCTACCTCTGCGGCACCCTCGAGCCGGTGTTCGAGGCGTCCGGAGAGGTCTGGCTGAACGGCGCCCCGATCCACCACCTGGCGCCGGAGCGCCGGCGCGTCGGGATCCTGTTCCAGGACGATCTGTTGTTCCCCCATCTCTCGGTCGGCGAGAACCTGGGGTTCGCCCTGCCGCCTGCGGTGCGCGGCCGACGGGCGCGCCACGAGCGCATCGAGACGGCGCTGCGGGAGGCCGACCTCGGCGGGTTTGCCGGCCGCGATCCCGCGACCTTGTCCGGCGGGCAGCGGGCGCGCGCGGCGGTGATGCGCACGCTCCTGTCCGAGCCGCGGGCGCTGCTCCTGGACGAGCCGTTCGGCAGGCTCGACCAGGCGCTGCGCGACCGCTTTCGCGCCTTCGTCTTCGATCATGCCCGCGCGGCCGGCCTGCCGACGCTGCTCGTGACCCATGACCACGCGGACGCCGCGGCGGCGGGTGGCGCGGTCGTGGCCTTCCCCGACGCCACGTCGGCGGCGCCGCCGAACGTCGTGCCCCTGCCCGGCACCAGACGACGGCCCGCCTGCTAGCGCGCTCTTCGTTTGGGCGGACCCAGCCCGCGCCCCCTCCCGGCCACCCAATCCCATGGTACGCTGTGGGTGGCCGGG
>JBOHKK010000187.1:0-12012 GCA_050729115.1 Geminicoccaceae bacterium
CGCCTGCAGGCGCTGTTCGCCGAGCTCGCGGCGGACCCGCAGCCGGTCGTGGCGGTCTGCCACAAGGGCGTGATCCGCGCCGCGCTGGTGCTTGCCACCGGCTGGGACATGCGGAGCAAACCGCCGCTGCGCATGCCGCGCGATCGGGGCTGCGCCGTGCTCTGCCATGGCGAGGGCCGGGTCGAGCTCGGTTCGCCGGCGTCGCTTACCGCCGCGGGCTAGGGCATTTTCGGTTTAGTTGAGATCGGCGCCGGCCCACGCCCCCTACCGACCACCCCATGCCATGGTATGCTGTGGGTGGCCGGGAGGGGGCGTGGGCTGGGTCCGCCAAAAGGAAGAATGCGCTAGCCATGCCGGTTCTGTTGTGGGTCCAGCATCTGCTCGGCAGCGGCCACGTGAAACGCGCTCTGACCCTGGCGCGGGCGATGGCCGAAGACGGCCTGCGGGTGGTCGTGGCGAGCGGCGGGATGCCGGCGCCCTGGCTGGGGGCGGCCGGCGTGGAGCTGGTCCAGCTGCCGCCGGTGCGGGCGAGCGACCTCACCTTCGCAGGCCTGCTCGACGAGCACGACCGGCCGGTCGACGACCGGTTCCGAGCCATGCGCCGCGATCGGCTGCTCGCGCTGTTCCGCGAGCTGCGCCCCCGGGTGGTCATCACCGAGATGTTCCCGTTCGGCCGGCGCGCGTTCCGCTTCGAGCTGATCCCGCTGCTCGAGGCGGCCGCCGTGGCGCGCCCGCGGCCGTGGCGGCTGTGCTCGGTCCGCGACGTCCTGGTGCGCAAGCCGAACCCGGAGGGCTATGCCTGGATGCTCGAGCAGGCGCGCGCCCACTATGATCGGGTGCTGGTGCACACCGATCCGCGCGTGATCCCCTTCGAGCTGACTTTCCCCCACGCCCCTGCGCTCGGGGAGCGTCTGATCGAGACGGGCTACGTGGTCGGGCCGCCCGGCCCGCGCACCGCGAAGGGCCGAGGCGAGGTGCTGGTCTCGGCCGGGGGCGGCCGGGTCGGCGCAGGGTTGCTCGAGGTGGCGATCCTGGCTCGCGCGCGCTCACGCCTGCGCGAGCGGCCGTGGCGTCTGATCGCGGGCGGCAATCTCCCCGGCGCGACCTTCGAGAAGCTGGACGCCGGGCTGCCAAAGGGATGCATTCTGGAGCACCAGCGCGAGGATTTCCCGGCGCTGCTGGCCAACAGCCTTCTCTCGATCTCACAAGCGGGTTACAACACTGTCGTAGAGGGGCTGCGTTTCCGAAGGCCGATGGTCCTGGTACCGTTCGAGACGGCGACGGAAACCGAACAACGAACCCGAGCGGAGCGTCTGGTGGAACTGGGCCTCGCCGAAGCCGTTTGGGAGAGTGGGTTGACGCCGCGGCGCCTGGCCGGCGCGATCGACCGGGCTTGCCAGCGCCGTCCGAGCGAATGGCCGGCCCTGGCCCTGAACGGCGCAGAGCGGACGGCCCGGCTGGTGGCCGACTGGGCGACGGCATCGGCCGCGCAGGACATCGCCCGTCCGGAGGTCGCGGGGTGACCGGCTGGGTCGAGCTGCAGGCGGCGCTGGATGGCGCGCTCGAACGCGGCGATTCGATCCGGGTCTGGTGGCGGGACGATGATGCGGGACGCGATCATTCGGCGCTGCCGCGACTGCTGGAGCTGGCCGAGTGCCACGAGGTGCCGCTCGCGCTCGCGGTCGTGCCCATGTGGCTGGAGTCCGGCGCGCAGGCGCGCATCGCTGCGAGCCCGCAGGCTACGGTCCTGCAGCACGGCTTCGCCCACGCCAATCATGCGCCGCCTGAGAGCAAATCGATCGAGCTGGGCGGGCGTGGCGCCGACATCATCGTCTCCGAGCTGGGGCGGGGCCGCGCCCTGCTCGAGGACGCGTTCGGCTGTGGGTTCCTCGCGATCCTGGTGCCGCCATGGAACCGGCTGGACGACGGCTTGACCGGGCGTCTCGCCGACTGTGGCTTCATCGGACTGTCGACGTTCGGACGCCGGGCGCTGCCCGAGGCCGCCCCGGGTCTCCCCCAGGTCAACACCCACCTCGATCCGATCGACTGGCGGGGTACGCGGCTGTTCGTCGGCGAGGCGGCGGCGCTCAGCCCTCTGATCGCGGTGCAGGGCGCCGACGAGCCGATCGGCATTCTCAGCCATCACCTGACCATGGACGAGGACGGCTGGGGATTCCTCGATCGTCTTGTGGGTATGCTCGCCGCCCACCCGGGCGCCCGGCTTTGCCCGGCCGCCGAGCTGTTCGAGGCGGTGCCGTGAGCGGACCGCTGCTCGAGATCCAGGATCTCGCGGTCGATTTCATGGCCGACGAAGGCGTGGTTCAGGCGGTTCGCGGCGTCAGCTTCACGGTCGCATCGGGCCAGACGGTCGCCCTGGTCGGCGAGAGCGGCTCGGGCAAGACGGTGATCTCGCAGGCGATCCTCGGGATCCTGCCGCAGATCGCTCGGATCACCCGGGGCTCGATCATCCTGAGAGACCCGCGGCGCGACCACGAGCCTCTGGACCTGGCCGCCTACCCGGATGACCATCCCGTCCGGCGGTCGATCCGGGGCGCCCGGATCTCGATCATCTTTCAGGAGCCGATGAGCTCACTGTCGCCGTTGCACACCATCGGCGACCAGATCTCCGAAGCCCTGCTGCTGCACCGCCACGTCGACACCGCGGAGGGCAAGAGAAGGACCGTCGAGATGCTGGGCCGGGTCGGCTTCCCTGATCCGGAGCGGGCGTTTGGAACCTACCCGTTCGAGCTGTCGGGCGGTCTGCGGCAGCGGGCGATGATCGCGATGGCCCTGGTGTGCGACCCGGTGCTCCTGATCGCGGACGAGCCGACCACCGCCTTGGACGTGACCATCCAGGCCCAAATCCTCCAGCTCATGAAGGAACTCCAGAGCGAGTTCCAGATGGCGATCCTGTTCATCACCCACGACCTCGGCGTGGTCGCCAACATGGCCGACGAGGTGGTGGTGCTGTATCACGGCCGGGTCATGGAGAGCGGCAGTTGCGCCGAGCTGCTGTCCGCGCCCCGGCATCCGTATCTCAAGGCGCTGTTGCATGCGGTGCCGCGACTGCGCATGACGCCGGGCGAGCGCCTCACCCCGATCCGGGAGGTGCCGGCCTCGGGGCGCGCGCTGCTCAGCAATGGCCAAGCCGATGTCGAGCCTGACGCGCGCGGCCGCAAGGCCACGCTGCTCGAGGTCGCGGACCTGCGCAAGACGTTCCGGACGCGCAAGGGCAGCTGGTTCGGGGGCCAGGCCAGAGAGATCCTGGCGGTCGACGACGTCAGCTTCGCCATCGAGCGCGGGGAAGCCTTCGGGCTGGTCGGCGAGAGCGGCTGCGGCAAGACCACCGTGTCCAAGATCATCATGCGGGCGATCCGGCCTGATCAGGGCGCCGTCACCTTTCACGGCGCCGACGGCGCGATCGACGTGCTGGCCCTGGAGGGCCACGGTCTCGAACGGTTCCGGCGCCGCCTCCAGTACATTTTCCAGGACCCGTTCCACTCGCTCAATCCGCGCATGACCGTGCACGACATCGTGGCCGAGCCGCTGGTGATCCACGGCATCGGCGACGACAAGGAGCGGATCGAGCGGGTCAAGGCACTGCTCGCCGCGGTCGGGCTGGACGTCCGCCATCTCCGCCGCTACCCACACAGTTTCTCCGGCGGCCAGCGCCAGCGGATCGGCATCGCCCGCTCGCTCGCGCTCGGCCCCGAGATGCTGATCTGCGACGAGCCGGTCTCGGCCTTGGACGTCTCGGTCCAGGCGCAGATCCTCAATCTGTTGAAGGATCTGCAGAGCGAGCTGAACCTGACCTATCTGTTCATCTCCCACAACCTCGCGGTTGTGAAGTATATCTGCCAGCGGATCGCCGTGATGTGCGCCGGGCGGATCGTCGAGATCGCGCCGAGCGAGGTTCTGTTCGCCCGACCGGTGCACCCCTACACCCGCGCGCTGCTCGCGGCCGTACCAGAACCCGACCTGTCGCATCCCTTGGATCTCTCCGCCCTGATGGCGGGAAAGTCCTCGGAGCCGACCGCGTGGCCGTCGCCGTTCACTCTCGGCAACGGCGTGACCCAGATGGCCGATCTCGGCGGCCACCATTTCGTACGGATGAGCCCGGAAGCCAATGTCCAAGATGCCCTCAGCGCCGCGTAACGCCCTCCTCGCTCCGTTCCCTCTGGTCCTCGCCGTCGCACTCCTCGCAAGCGTGCCGAGCCAGGCCGCGCCGCCCGCCGAGCCAAGCGTGGTCGAGTTCAACGGCTACAAGACCCCGGGGGAACCGGGCGGCGAGCTCAACATGCTGGTCGGGCGGGCCAAGGACACCCGCCTCATGGTGGTGTACGGGTATGCCCGACTGGTCGCCTACGACGAGTCCCTCGAGCTGGTGCCGGACATCCTCAAGGACGTCGAGGTCGAGGACGGCCGGAACTTCACCTTGCACCTGCGCGAGGGGCATCGCTGGTCGGACGGCGCGCCGTTCACCAGCGAGGATTTCCGCTACTGGTGGGAAGACGTCGCCAACAACGAGGCGCTCAGCCCCACCGGACCCCCGGCCGACCTGTACGTCGACGGCGAGCCGCCGCAGGTCGAGTTTCCGGACGAGCTCACCGTACGCTACAGCTGGTCGAAGCCGAACCCCTTCTTCCTGCCCGCGGTCGCCGGCGCGACGCCGATGTTCATCTACATGCCGGCGCACTATCTCAAGCAGTTCCACAAGAAATACGCCGACCCCGACAAGCTCGCGGCCATGGTCGAGCAGGCGCAGGCGCGGGACTGGGCGCAGCTGCACGGCCGCAAGGACGGCATGTACAATTTCGACAATCCGGAGCTGCCGACCCTGCAGCCCTGGCGCGTCGTCACCGCGCCGCCCGCGACCCGGTTCGTGTTCGAGCGCAACGAGCATTTCCACCGGGTCGATCCCAACGGTCGGCAGCTGCCCTACATCGACCGGGTGGTGTTCGACGTGGTCGACGACAACCTGATCCCGGTGAAGACCGGGGCCGGGGAAACCGACCTCCAGTCACGCGGCCTGTTCTTCAAGCACTACACGTTCCTGAAGGAGAGCGAAGGGCGCAGCAACCTCCATACCTACCTCTGGCAGACGGCACGGGGGGCGCACCTCGCGATCTACCCCAACCTGAACGCCAATGACGAGGTCTGGCGCGAGCTGTTCCGGGACGTCCGCTTCCGCCGCGCGCTGTCGCTCGGCGTCAACCGCGACGAGATCAACCAGATCATGTTCTTCGGGCTCGCCATGGGCGGCGCCAACACTGTCCTGCCGAAGAGCCCCCTGTACAAGCCAGAGTACCGCGACACCTGGGCGCACTACGACCCGGAGCAGGCGAATGCGCTGCTCGACGAGATCGGCCTCACCGAGCGCTCGAGCGACGGCCTGCGCCTCCTGCCGGACGGCCGGCCGATGGAGATCATCGTCGAGACCGCGGGCGAGGAGACGGAGCAGAGCGACATCCTCGAGCTGGTGCGGGAATCCTGGCTCGAGCTCGGCATCAAGATCCACACCAAGCCCTCTCAGCGCGAGGTGTTCCGCAACCGGGTGTTCGCGGGCGATGCCCTGATGTCCATCTGGTACGGCTTGGAGAACGGCATTCCGACTGCCGACATGGCCCCGTCGGAGTTCACGCCGACCAGCCAGCAGCAGCTGCAATGGCCGAAATGGGGGCAGTACTTCGAGACCAAGGGTACCGCGGGCACGCCTCCGGACACGCCGGAATCCGAGGCGCTGATCGAGCTGTTCGAGGCCTGGCGCACCGCCGGCTCCACCGAGGAGCGGCGCGAGATCTGGCACCAGATCCTGGAGATCTACAGCAGCCAGGTCTACTCGATCGCTCTGATCAGCGGCGTCCTGCAGCCGGTCGCCGTGCGCGACACCCTGCACAACGTGCCCGAAGAGGCGGTGTACAATTGGGAGCCCGGCGCTCAGTTCGGGGTCTACCGGCCCGACACCTTCTGGTTCGAGCAGTGAGGCGGTCGCTCAAGCGCGAGGTCCAGACGTCGTTGCCATCACCGACCAGCTGACGACCACGCCTACGCTCGGCACCGTCATTGCGAGGAGCGCAGCGACGAAGCAATCCAGAACGCCGCGCCCGGATCGCACGGGCGCTGACGCGCCCTCGCGATGACGAGGGCGGCCGGCGCGTCGGCCGGCCCCGGTTGCAGGCGCAGCGGGCGGCTCCGCCGGCGGCAAGGCATATGACCCCGGGATTCGTGGCGGCTTGCTTCGGTTATCGAGGCCCGGCCTCGCGGATCGCGTCGACCAGGGGCGCGAGCGGCCGCTTGGGCCGGGCGCCGTAGTGACCGAGCACCTCCGCCGCGGCCAGGCTGCCGAGGCGCGCGCAGGCGGGCGGCGGCAGATCATGGGACAGGCCATAAAGGAGGCCTGCGGCGTACAGATCGCCGGCGCCGGTGGTGTCGACCACGCGCGCGACCGGCGCCGCTTCGATCCGATGGATCCGCTCGGCCGTGACCAGCAGCGAGCCGTCGGCGCTGCAGGTGAGCGCGGCGATCCGCACCTCGGCGCGCACCCGCTCCGCGGCCTCTTGCAGCTCGTTGGCGCCGTACAGGCTGCAGATCTCGGCCTCGTTGGCGATCAGGATGTCGACGTGGCGCGCGATCAGCTCGGCGAACTCGGCGCGCCAGCGATCGACGCAGAACGGATCGGACAGCGTGAGGGCCACCTGCCGGCCGTGGCGGTGGGCGGCCTCCGCCGCCTTCAGGCAGGCCGCCTTGGCGCCGGGCCGGTCCCACAGATAGCCCTCGAGATAGACGATCTTGGCGCCGGCGACCTGGGCCTCGTCGACGTCCTCGGGTGAGAGCTCGACGCAGGCGCCAAGGTAGGTGGCCATGGTGCGCTGGGCGTCGCGGGTGACGAACACCAGGCAGCGGGCGGTCGGCGGCCCGCCGCGAAGCGGCGGGGTCCGGAAGTCGACTCCGGCGGCGCGGATGTCGTGGCGAAACACCTCGCCCAGCTGGTCGTTCTGGACCTTGCCGACGTAGGCGGCGCTCGCCCCGAGCGAAGCCAGCGCCGCCATGGTGTTGGCGCACGAGCCCCCCGACATCTCGACCGCCGGGTCCATGCCCTGGTAGAGCGCGATCATGCGCGCCTCGTCGATCAGGGTCATCGTGCCCTTGGCGAGGTCCAGGCGATCCAGCGCCCGATCCCCGGCTTCGGCGATCACGTCGACGATGGCGTTGCCCAGACCGAGAACATCGTAGTTGGCGGGGGGCGGCGCGGTCATCGGCGAGATTCCAAGGGGCAGGGGCTTTGGCGGGCTTAGCGGATCGGCTGCGGGAAGGGAACGGCCATTCGTAGCGGCAAGCACTTCCAGATCGCAGCGAACGTGCTTTACCCGCCACCTCGCTTCTTCTATCCGATGGCAATGATCAAAGCCTTGCTGCTCGGGTTCCGACAGCTCGCCGATCCGGCGACCTTCCGCCTGCTGCTGCGTTGCGTGCTGCTCACCCTGGCGACGCTGATCGCTCTGATCGTCGGCGTCGCCGCGCTTCTGTTCGGTCTCGACCTGACCGGGCTGAGCTGGCTCGACCCGATCCTCGCGACCGCCGGCTCGGCGCTGGTGCTGGTGCTTGCGTGGCTCCTGTTTCCGATCGTGGTCGCGCTGATCCTCGGCCTGTTCGCCGAAGACGTGATCCGGGTGGTCGAGCGGCGCCACTACCCGAATCTGCCTGTGGCCCCCGGGATGAGCCTGGCGGCCCAGACCTACGCCGGCGCCCGCTTCGTTCTGGTCGCCCTGCTGCTCAACCTGGTCGCCCTGCCGTTCTACCTCGTGCCCGGGGCGAATGTGCCCATTTACCTGGGGCTCAACGGCTATCTGCTCGGTCGCGAGTACTTCGAGCTGGTGGCGGGCCAGCGACTGCGGCTGCGCGAGGTCGCGCAGCTGCGCCGGCAGCGGCGTGGCCGCCTGTGGCTCGCCGGGGTGGCGATCGCCGGCATGCTGATGATCCCGGTGTTCAACCTGGTCGCGCCCGTGGTCGCGATCGCGTTCATGGTCCATCTGGTGGCGCCGCTCGAATTGCGCGGCTCGGGCAGGGCTCCGGACCCCATGTCATCGGTTGGAGAACCCGCCGGACATTCCACCCGAGAGCGACGGAAGCGTTTGACTTCGCTCGCCGGGATCGCTAAGCCATCGTAGGCGGTCTCTCGCAGAGGAAGCTCGGGCTTTCTCGTCAACACGGCCAGCAAATATTCCAGTAACTCAGGGGTGGCGATGCCATGTTCCGCAAGAAAGATACAGAGACCGAGGCCCCCGCGAGCGGTGAGGGGGTGTTCCGCCGGACCGGCGGTGATGCCGCCAAGCTTGGGGTCCAGCCCGATCTGCGCCGCAAGGTTGAACTATCCGGCGCG
The DNA here is from genome assembly GCA_050729115.1 of Geminicoccaceae bacterium. GTDB lineage: Bacteria > Pseudomonadota > Alphaproteobacteria > Geminicoccales > Geminicoccaceae > JBKPNX01. Next base: position 8,381 of record JBOHKK010000187.1, read on the forward strand.
TCGGCGGCAGCGCCATCCGGCACCGCCGAGAGAGCCAGCGGGCCGTCGGCTCAGACCGAGCCCGACCGCTACGGCAAGCGCCTGATCGTCGGTCAGGGGATCCGGCTCTCCGGCGAGATCAGCTCGTGCGATCGCCTGGTGGTCGAGGGCGAGGTCGAGGTCACGCTCAATGACACGCTGGCTCTGGAGATCGCCAGCTCCGGTCGCTTCACCGGCGGCTGCGAGGTCGAGGAGGCGGACATCAGCGGCGTGTACGAGGGTGATCTGACGGTGCGCAAGCATCTGTGCGTCCGCGGCACCGGTAAGCTCACCGGCACGATTCGCTACTCCCAGCTGGAGCTGGAACGAGGCGGGCAGATCGCCGGCAACATCAGCGTGCTCAACGCCGAAGGTGGGAGCAGCGCCTCCCGCGCCGCGGAGCGCCGCGCCGCGCCGCCGTTCGGCGAAACCAGCGGTTTGGAGAAGAAAGCGGAGAGCGCCTGACGCGGTCGACGCGCCGGGGAGGTGCGTCGACTCGGGAGCCTCGGTCGGAACCGGGGGGCCCCGGGGTCGTTAACACGTTCCACACGCCTGGGGTCGTATGGTCCCGAGGTGTGGCCCCGTCCCGAGACGATGGCAGGAATCTCAAAGACCCGGTAGATTGGGGCGGATCGGAAGCAGTTACGGTTTTGACCGTTTGATGCCCGACCGGCACACCCGAGGCGAACCGGGCCGACCGAACCGGCGACAAGCAAGGCCGTAACCTGGCGCCGCGGCGCGCGTCGTCGCCGGCGTCGAAACGGCTTTGGCGGCACGTGGTGCGATGGACAGCCCATCGGCGAACGACATACTGATCGAGCTGCTCGGCGCCGCCGCCCTGCTGCTGTGGGGCCTGCGCATGGTGCGCACCGGGGTCCTGCGGTCGTTCGGCGCGGAACTGCGCCATTTCCTGCGGGTCTCGCTGCGCAACCGCGTGCGCGCCTTTGTGGCGGGCCTCGCGGTGACCGGCGTCCTGCAGAGCAGCACCGCGACCGCGCTCGTGGTCGCATCGTTCGCCGGGCGCGGCCTGGTCGCGACCGCTCCGGCTCTCGCGGTCATGCTCGGGGCCGACGTGGGGACATCCCTGGTCGCCCAGGTGCTCTCGCTCGACATCCACTGGCTCGCCCCGCTGCTGATCCTGCTCGGCGTGAGCCTGCATCTCGGGGCGTGGTCCTCGACCTATCGCGAGCTCGGGCGGGTGGCGGTGGGCCTGGGCCTGATGCTTCTGGCCCTGCGGCTGCTGCTGGCGGCATCGACGCCGATGCGTGAGGCGCTGATCGTCAAGGAACTGTTGGGCGCTCTCACCGGCGAGCCGTTGATCGCCATCCTGGTCGCCGCGCTCCTGACCTGGCTCGCCCATTCCAGCCTGGCGACCGTCCTGCTGATCATGTCGCTCGCCGGCGCCGACGTCCTGTCGCTCGCCGGCGCCTGCGTCCTGGTCCTCGGCGCCAACCTCGGCGGCGCCATCCCGCCGCTGACCGCGACGCTCACCGACGCTCCGGCCGCCCGCCGCGTACCGGTCGGCAATCTGCTGTTCAGACTGCTCGGCTGTCTCGCCGTCGCGCCGGTGATCGACCTGGTGGTGCCGCTGCTCGCCCAGCTCGAGGCCGCGCCGGCGCGCGTGGTGGTCAACTTCCACACCGGCTTCAACCTGGCGCTCGGTGCCGTCTGTATCCTGATCATCGGCCCGGTCGCCCGCTTGTGTGCCTGGCTGCTGCCGGATCGGCCGGTCGAGCTCGACCCGGGCCGGCCGCGCCATCTGGATCGGACCACGCTCGACACCCCGAGCCTGGCGCTCGCCTGCGCCGCGCGCGAAGCCCTGCGCATGGGCGACGTGGTCGAAACCATGCTCCGGGACTCGTTGGATGTCCTGGGCCGCGGCGATCGCCAGAAGCTGGAGTGGATGTCCAAGCTGGACGACACGGTCGACAAGCTGCACGAGGCGATCAAGCTGTTCGTGACCGACGTCAGTCGCGAGCCGCTCAGCCCGGACGAGAGCCGTCGGGCGGCCGAGATTCTGTCGTTCACCACCAACCTCGAGCACATCGGCGACATCATCGACAAGAACCTGCTCGAGCTGGCGCGCAAGAAGATCCGCAAGCAGCTGCGCTTCTCGAACGAGGGCTGGCGCGAGATCGAGGCTTTGCACGCCCGGGTGTTCGACAACCTGCAGCTGGCGCTCGGCGTGTTCATGTCCGGCGACGTCGGCATCGCCCGCAAGCTGATCGACGAGAAGGTGGCGGTGCGCGACGCCGAACGGCAGGCCGCCGAGAACCATCTCGCCCGCCTGCGCGCCGGCCGTCCGGAAAGCATCGATTCCAGCGCCCTGCACCTCGACATCCTGCGCGATCTCAAGCGCATCCACTCGCATATCTGCGCCGAGGCCTATCCGATCCTCGACGAGGCCGGCCAGCTGCACCGCTCCCGCCTCAAGCGGTTCGATCAGCGCGCGATGGCCGAAGAGGGGGGCGAAGGCGCCGCCCCGGAGCAGCCGGACGCCGGGGCCGCGAACGAGGAGGATCAGCCGGCCGCCGCGCCGGAAGCGGCCGAGGCGGACCCGGACGCCGCGCCAAAGCGGCGAGCCGCGGTGTCCTGAAGCTTCGCGGGCTGCGGCTCCGCTCAGTCGCGCCCCAGCTCCGCCAGCACGCGCTCGGCGGTCGTCGTGGCCTGGTCGCCAAAGGTGACGAAGCGCACCTCCTCGATCGTCGGCATGTCCTCGAGACACGCGCGAACGGTGGTCATCGCAATGCGGGTCGCATCCTCCAGCGGATAACCGTAGACGCCGGTGCTGATCCCCGGGAACGCCACGGTCCTCGCGCCGTTCTCGAGGGCGAGCCGGAGTGCGCTCTGATAGCATGCGGCGAGCTTCTCGGGCTCGCCCCGATCGCCGCCGTGCCACACCGGCCCCACCGTGTGAATCACGTACCGGGCCGGCAGCCGGTAGCCCCTGGTGATCCGGGCCTCGCCGGTGGGGCAGCCGCCGATTTTTCGGCATTCCTCCTTTAGCTCGGGACCTGCGGCACGATGAATCGCACCGTCGACGCCGCCGCCCCCGAGCAGTCGTTCGTTGGCGGCGTTGACGATGGCGTCGACCTCCTGCCTGGTGATGTCCCCTTGGACCACGGTCATGCGTCCGGCCATCGCCCGCCTCCTCAGGTCTGATCGCCGATGGTAAGCACGATCTTACCGCTACTCCTGCGGGAGAGGAGACGCTCCAGCGCCTGTGCCGCCTCCTCGAGTGGTCGCACCTCGGAGACCAGCGGCTTGATCCGCCCCTCGCCGTGCCAGCGCAGCAGCTCCTCGAACGCCGCACGCACGCGCGCCGGGTCGTGCTGCCGGTAGCTGCCCCAATAGAAGCCGATGGCGCCGGCGTTCTTGACCAGCAGGATGTTCGCCGGGATCTGCGGGATCTGGCCGCTCGCGAAGCCGATCACCAGGATCCGGCCGCCCCAGGCGACGCTGCGCAGCGACGCCTGGAAGATCTCGCCACCGATCGGGTCGAAGACGACGTCGGCGCCGCGGCCCTCGGTCAGCTCCTTGATCCGCGCGCGCACGTCCTCGCTCGCGGTGTCGATCGCCGCCGCCGCGCCGTGCTCGCGCGCGACGGCCAGGTG
>JBOHKK010000188.1:0-11914 GCA_050729115.1 Geminicoccaceae bacterium
GCCGCCTGAGCCGACTGCCCCGGCCCTCACCCGAACCTCGCCCATCCCGCCATGCCCGTCACCACCACTCATCCGTCTCCATCACCAGCACCCTCCCGCCGCCCCATTACCCGGACAGGCTCCTAGTCGCCGGCGTGCGCGACGGCCTCCGGCGTTGCAGCGCATCTGGACCGATCTGATCGAGCACCCGTGGGCGGTCTGGGCGCTTGCCGTCTGCATCTGCATCCTGGCACTCGCCCCGTTCGACCTCTCGGGCGTGATCAGCCGGCTGGCCGCCCCCGAGGACGCGGGGCCGTCGCCCCGCGTCCTGCACTGGCTCGGCGTCGTCGCCCTGTCGTTCGCCTTCGTGGCCAACCTCTGGGCGATCAGCAGGCTGCCCTTCCAGCTGCAGGTATTCGTGGCGTGGGTCGAGCTGCTGGCGCTGTTCCTGCTGTTCTTCTACAGCTTCAATTTGAGCTACGACTACATCTTCGGCCGGCTCCGTTTCCTGCTCGGGATCGGCCTGCAGAACGGCTTTTTGATGGGCGCGGCGCTCACCCTGTTCATCTGCTTCGCCGCGATCATCGCCTCGACCATTCTGGCCCTTGCCGCTGCGCTCGGCCGGCTGTCCGGCAATGGCATCGCGTTCGGGCTGTCGACGTTCTACACCTCGTTCTTCCGCGGCACGCCGCTCCTTTTGCAGATCCTGCTGGTGTATCTGGGCCTGCCGCAGATCGGCATCGTCCTGACGCCGATCCCGTCTGCGGTGATCGCGCTCTCGCTATGTTATGGGGCGTACAGCGCGGAGATCTTCCGGGCCGGAATCCTGGCGATCCCGGGGGGGCAGCGGGAGGCGGCGCGGGCGCTGGGCTTGCGCGAGTCGCTGATCATGGGGCTGATCGTGCTGCCCCAGGCGCTGCGGCTGATCATCCCGCCGCTCGGCAACCAGTTCATCGCCATGCTCAAGGACTCCTCGCTGGTCTCGGTGCTCGGCGCCTGGGAACTGATGTACATGGCGCGCACGCATGGCCGCGCCGAGTTCAAGTACATGGAGATGCTGATCGCCGCGGCGCTGATCTATTGGGCGATGTCCGTGGCGTTCGAGTACGTGCAGGCGCGGCTCGAACGCCGGTTCGGCAGGGGCGCTACCTCCTGAGGATGCGCAAGGAGAGGGGCATGGATCGGATCCGAGCGCTCGAGGTGACCGAAGCGGGTCTGCGCGTCGTCTGGGATGACGATGTGCCCGAGAGCCGCTTTCCCTGGTTCTGGCTGCGCGATCACGGCCACGAGGCCGCGACGCTGCATCCCGTGACCCGGCAGCGCCAGCTGTTCACGGCGGCGATTCCGGACGATGTCCGGGGCCGGGCGGCGCGGGTCGGGGAGGCTGGTCGCGTGGTGACCGTCGACTGGCAGGACGGTGGCCAGAGCCGTTATCCGCTCGACTTTCTCCGGCAGTTTCGCGACCCGCGTCCGGGCACGGCGCCCAGCGCGGCGTCTGCGGTCCATTGGGATGCGGCGATGGCCGAACCGCCGCCGCGGGTGCCTTACGCCGCGATCATGGCGGGCGACGACGGCCTCGCGCGCTGGTTGGAGGCGGTCGAGGTCTACGGCTTCTGCCTCGCCGACGGCGTGCCCGCAACGCCCGAGGACACCGCGGCGCTCGCCCGGCGCATCGGCTATCTGCGCGCCACGATCTTCGGCGAGCTGTGGGATTTCACCGCCGATCTGGCCAAGGCCGATACCGCCTATACCAACCTCGAGCTGCGCCCGCACACCGATGCCACCTACGCCCTCGATGCCCCCGGCCTGCAACTGTTCCATTGCCTGCATTTCACCGGCAACGGCGGCGAGAGCGTCCTGGTCGATGGCTTTCGCATCGCCGACGAGCTGCGCGCGGCCGACCCCGAAGCCTATGACACCCTCGCCACCATCGAGGTCACCGGGCAGTACCTCGGCGACGGCGCCCATCTCATGGCGACGCGGCCGGTGTTCCGGCACGAGCACGGCCGGCTGGTTCAGGTGACCTTCAACAACTACGACCGGGCGCCGTTCCGCCTGCCGGATGCCCTGATGCGCGCGTTCTACCGGGCGCTGAAGGCCTTCGAGGCGCTGGCGGGCGATGCTCGCCTGCAGTGGCGCCATCCGCTGCGCCCCGGCGAGGTCCTGCTGTTCGACAACTGGCGCGTCCTGCACGGCCGCGCCGCGTACCAGGGCGCCCGCCGCCTGTGCGGCACCTATCTCAACCGCGAGGATTTCGAAAGCCGCCTGCGCCTGCTGCGCCAGGAGCCGGATTAGTCCGAAGGATCGAGTATGCGTTCCGGGGTCACACCGAGCGGCCCCAGTTCCGTCGTCACGGTCTGCCAGACGATGTCCTGATCGACCTCGAAATAGCCTAGCCGTGCACCGGCCTGTGACGCATCCCCACGATGTCTTGCCAGGGGATCTCTGGGTACGCTTGGCGGGTGGTCTGGGATATATGGTTTGCGGCCTCGCCGACGATCTGAACCAGATAGGAAAGCGCCAGGCGCAGGACTTCATCAGTCTCGAAATCCGACCGGAGCTTGCCCGCAATCAGCTCGCACGCCTTTCGCGCATGGTCACGCATGTGCTGCAAATGGAGACGATCATCATCTTCCATAGATCGGCTCGGCGCTGGCCAGGACGCGATCGCTATCTCGCGACCGCACTCGCTGTGCTCATCCCTGTGGCTGGTCTGACCACTGAAGCGTTGGGCGGCGAGCTGACGCGCGACGTGGAAGCCCCTGTGACGGTCTCCATTTTGCCGTCCTCTCACCACAAGTGCCCTTCATCCACCATCCAGCCACAACCAAACAGGTGAGGGCCGCCGGTTGGGGATGGCCGGCGGCGATAGGAGTTCGACCCTTGCCCCAAAATTCAAACTGACCCACCACCGAGCCCGGGGCTACCGGCGCTTGCCTTGAAGACCTACGCCAAGCTGGCGCAACCATCCAGGACAGTCACCCTGCGCAGTACCGTTTTCATGTCGAAGGACCGTTCCATGCGATTCCGATGCGCAAGCGTGCCCCGCCGTCTCCGTTGTGCTATCGAGGTCCGTACCAATACCGAGGTGTGCGGCGAGTAGGCCGACTCAGGGAGGGGCCCATGGGAAGTGTCGCTGAACCGAGTGAGGATGCGCTCGAGGTGCGCGCGCTCTCCCCGACATTCGGGGCGGAGATCGTCGGCGTCGATCTCGCGGAACCGATGTCGGACGCGTTCTTCGATCGGATCTACGACGCGTTCCTTGGCCATCAGCTCCTCTTGTTCCGGGGCCAGCATTTCGAGCCTGGCGACCAGGTGACCTTCGCGCGCCGGTTCGGCTCGGTCCAGGTCCACGTGATGAACCAGTACCATGCCGAGGGCCATCCCGAGATCTACGACCTCAGCAACCTCGGCGCCGACGGCAGGCCCACCGGCCGGCACCCCGATCGCGGCACCGTGCACTGGCACACCGACGGCTCGTGGGCGCGCCGCACCGGCCAGGCGACCTTGCTGTACGCGATCGAGGTGCCGACGACCGGCGGCGAGACCCGCTTTGCCAGCATGTACGACGCCTACGACGCGCTCGACGACGCCACCAGGCGGCGCCTCGCGCCGCTCCGGGCGGTGCACAGTCTCGACTTCTCGCGCACGCGCCGCCACGGCGAGGACCCGATGACCGAGGCGCAGAAGAAGGCGCGGCCGCCGGTGGATCACCCGATCATCCGGATCCACCCCGAGACCGGGCGCAACTGCGTGTTCCTGGGCGACCATGCCTGGTACGTCCAGGGCATGCCGCTCGAGGAAGGCCGCCGGCTGATCGAGGACCTGAACGCCGGGGTCATCGATCCCGAGCGCGTGTACACGCATTGCTGGCGCCGGGGCGATCTGGTGGTCTGGGACAACCGCTGCATGCTGCACAAGGCGGAGCCCTACGACGTCGCGCGGCAGGCGCGGGTCATGCGCCGGTGCACCGTGGTCGGCGAGGTGCCGATCTAGCGCGCTGACGCATTCGCTTGGTTCCCTTGTCATCGCCGCTTGATTCCCTTGTCTGCCGCTTGATTCCCTTGTCATTGCCGGGCTTGACCCGGCAATCCACTCTGGAGCCAGCGGCTGCCTTGCGGGTGGATGCGTCCGGGCATGACCAACAAAGGTACGTTCCGTTGGCGTCTCTGCACCAGCGCGCTTGCGACGCAGGGCGCGGTCCGCCCGGATGGCCGCGACAACGTGGCGGCGCGCCGAGCTTGGCGAGCCGCTCCGTCGCCATAGGTCGACGAGAGGGTCTGAGAAAATGGGGTCAGACCCCTTTTCCCCTTTTCCCCCTTTTTCTGCGTATGGCCGCGGCCTTGTGGGCGCGCGCGCCGGCGTGCCTGCCGGCGCCGGGACGCCGGACGCCAGGCTGCCCGAGCGCGACGAAGTGACTCGCGCGCCGATTGTTGCCCCGCCGGTCCGGTGCCATAGTTGGACGCTCGGGGCCAAGTGATGCTCGGCGTGATACCTGGCGCCGATCCGCCGCCGTCATCGGCGCGCCGATCGGACGCCTCGTGCACGGCGCCGGGCCTGCGGCCAGAGCTGAGGGAGCTGGCATGGACCTCGACCCGGTGCTCCTGGCGCGGCTGCAGTTCGCGTTCAGCATCGCGTTCCACATCCTGTTCCCCGCATTCACCATCGGGCTTGCGGCCTGGATCGTGGTGCTGGAAGCGGCGTGGCTGGCGGGCAGCGAGCGCCATGGCGACCTGTCGCGCTTTTGGACCAGGATCTTCGCGGTGTCGTTCGGCATGGGCGTGGTCTCCGGCATCGTCATGTCGTTCCAGTTCGGCACCAACTGGAGCGAGCTGTCGGACCGCGCCGGCAACGTGCTCGGACCGCTCCTGAGCTACGAGGTGCTGACCGCGTTCTTCCTCGAGGCGTCGTTCCTCGGGGTCCTGCTGTTCGGGCGCGACCGCGTGCCCCGCTGGCTGCACTTCTTCGCCGCCTGCGCGGTGGCGGCGGGCACCCTGATCTCGGCGTTCTGGATCCTCGCGGCCAACAGCTGGATGCAGACGCCTGCCGGCTACGAGCTGCGGGACGGCGTGTTCTACGTCACCAGCTGGTGGGAGGTGGTGTTCAATCCGTCCTTTCCGTACCGCTTCGCGCACATGGTCACCGCGACCTTCCTGACCACCGCCTTCGTGGTCGCAGGCGTCAGCGCCTGGCACCTTCTGCAGGCGCGCGCGCTGGCGCACGCCCGGATCGGCCTGTCCATGGCGCTCGGCCTGATCAGCGTGCTCGCGCCGGCGCAGCTGATCCTGGGCGACCTGCACGGCCTCAACACGCTCGAGCACCAGCCCGCCAAGGTCGCGGCCATGGAGGGCCACTGGGAGACGAGGTCCGGCGCGCCGTTGATCCTGTTCGCCCTGCCCGACCAGGAGGCGGCGACCAACCATTACGAGATCGCGATCCCGAGGCTCGGCAGCCTGATCCTTACCCACGACCTGGACGGCACCGTGCCGGGCCTGAAGGAATGGCCGCCCGAGGACCGCCCGTACGTGCCGATCGTGTTCTGGTCGTTCCGGCTCATGGTCGGCCTTGGCCTCTTGATGATCGCGCTCGGGGCGCTCAGCCTCTGGCTGCGCCGCGGCGGCCGGATCTACCGGACGCCATGGTTCCTCAAGCTCTGCATCGCCATGAGCCCGGCCGGCTTCATAGCACTCCTGGCCGGCTGGGTGACCACCGAGGTCGGCCGCCAGCCCTGGGTGGTCTACGGCCTCTTGCGCACGGTCGACGCCGTGACGCCCGCGGTCACCGCCGGCGCCGTCGCGACCTCGCTCGCCGCCTTCGTGATCGTCTACGGCATCATCTTCCCGGCCGGCATGCTGTACATGCTGCGCCTCGTGCGCGAGGGCCCGGAGCCGCCCGAGCCCGGGGAGCAACCGCTTCGGCCCCCGGGACGGCCCCCGGGGCGGCCAATGCGACCGCTGTCCGCCGCCGACACCCTCGAGCCGGCCGAGTGAGCGCCATGGGCAGCCTCGAGCTCGACCTGCCGCTGATCTGGGCTGCGATCATCGTGCTCGGCGTGATCATGTACGTCCTCCTGGACGGCTTCGATCTCGGCGTCGGCATCCTCTTTCCGTACCTTGGCTCGGACGCCGACCGCGACGTCGCGATGAGCTCGGTCGCCCCGATCTGGGACGGCAACGAGACCTGGCTGGTGCTCGGCGGCGCCGGCCTGTTCGCGGCCTTCCCGCTCGCCTACGCGGTGATCCTGCCCGGCACCTATCTGCCGCTGCTGATCATGCTGATCGCGCTGATCTTCCGTGGCGTCGCCTTCGAATTTCGGTTCAAGGCCGGGACCAACCGCCGCTGGTGGGACCGCGCGTTCCACTTCGGCTCCCTGTTCGCGACCATCGCGCAGGGGCTCGTGCTCGGCACCTTCATCCGCGGCTTCGAGGTCGAGGATCGCGCGTTTGCGGGCGGCATGCTCGACTGGCTGAGCCCGTTCAGCGTCCTGACCGGGCTCGCGCTGATCAGCGGCTACGCGCTCCTCGGCGCCACCTGGCTGATCATGAAGACCGACGGCCCGCTCCAGGAGCGCTGCTACGCCTTCGCCCGCGCTCTCCTGCTCGCGGTCCTCGCGTTCGTCGCCATCGTCAGCATCTGGACCCCGCTCCACACCCCCGCGATCGCCGAACGCTGGTTCAGCTGGCCGAACCTCGCCTACCTCTCGCCCGTGCCGCTGATCACCGCGCTCGTCGTCTTCTGGCACTGGCGCGCCCTCGCGCGCCGGCGCGAGGTCCTCCCCTTCGTCCTGACCATGACGCTGTTCCTCCTCTCCTTCCTCGGCCTCGGAATCAGCCTCTGGCCCAACGTGATCCCCCCCGACATCTCGATCTGGGAAGCCGCCGCCCCGCCCGCGACCCAACGCTTCGTCCTGATCGGCACGGTGATCATCCTGCCGATCGTCCTCGCCTACACCGCCTTCACCTACTACGTCTTCCGCGGCAAGGTCCGCCCCGGCGCGGGGTATCATTGATCGGGGAGAGCCTAACTCCAGCCGTAACCCGACACTACTTGACAGCTGTATCCAAACGGATACGGTATCTTTGTGAACCACTTGAAGCAAACAGACACCTTTGCCAAGTGGTTGGGCGGGCTCCGCGATGCCAAGGCCAAGGCCCGAATTCTGGCGCGGCTGGAATCGACCCGCCTGGGCAACCTCGGCGACACCAGAACCCTGCGCGGCGGCATCCGTGAGATGCGCGTGCATGTCGGCCCAGGCTATCGGGTCTACTTCGCGCAGCGCCGTGGCACGGTGCTGCTGCTGTGCGGCGGCGACAAGTCCAGCCAAGCGCGCGACATCGAGCGTGCCAAGCTCATGTTGGCGGAGCTCGACAGGGGGGACGGATGGTGCACGTGAGCGAGTTTGATCCCAGCGCCTTTCTCGATGACGACGAGGTCGTGGCGGAGTATCTGACGGCGGCGCTGGAGGACGACAACCCGGACGTCTTCCTCGCTGCGATCGGCCATGTGGTCAAGGCTCGGGGCATGAGCGCCATTGCCGAACGTGCGGGCCTCGGCCGCGAGAGTCTCTATAAGGCCTTCGCCCCGGGAGCCAAGCCGCGCTACGACACGGTCCTGAAAGTGCTGCACGGCCTTGGCGTGAAGCTCACCGTATCGACAACCTGACCAGGCGATCCGGCAGACTTCTCGTCCGTCGCGGCGGCAAGCAAGGTCCAGACATCTTTCCTCGCGCATTCACCTACTACGTCTTCCGCGGCAAGGTCCGCCCCGGCGCGGGGTACCATTGATTGGGCGCGCTGCCTGAGCGCCTCACCCGCCGGGGCGTAACTACGGCGCGCGTGACTCCCGCCCGATGCCGCCGCCAGTGATCAACGCCTCGCCCGCCACTCTCGCCACGCCGTTTCCCGTCGCTCACGCCGGCGGCCTGCACCGCTCACCACGCCCGACCAGCGGGACCCCGACGCCGCGGGAGCACCGGCTAGGATCGGCGCGGAATCGCTCTCGCCTCGGAAGCCGACCCGGGTTAGGTTACATGCAACCTCAATGGAGAGCGGCATGGCAGCCTCGACAGGGTCCAGACCAGCGCGGGACAAGGTGCGAGCGCACCGCGAGCGCTTACGCCGGCGCGGATTGCGCCCGATCCAGATCTGGGTCCCGGACGTTCGCTCGCCGGCCTTCAAGGCCGAGGCGCATCGGCAGTCCCTGGCCGTCGCTGAAAGCCCGCACGGCGACGAGGATCAGGACTTCATCGACGCCATCTCGGACCGGGAGGCCGAGTGAGGCGCGGCGAGGTCTGGACCGTTGCCGGCGGCAGGGGCTATGCGGGCAAGCCCCGGCCCGCGGTCATCGTGCAGGACGATCGGTTCGACGCGACCGCCTCGATCACGCTCTGCGCCTTCACCACGGACCCGACCGACGCGCCACTGTTCCGACTGCTGATCGAGCCGAGCGCGACGAACGGCCTGCGGGTGCCCTGCCGCCTGATGGTCGACAAGATCACCACGGTGCCGAAATCGAAGGTCGGCTCTCGGATCGGCCGCCTCGACGACGAGGACATCCTGCGGCTGAACCGGGCCGTGCTGATATTCTTGGGTCTGGCGGGCCCCGGCACCAGGAGCTAGATGACCCCTGCTGATCGGCATGGCGATCCTCTTGCCGGTCGTGCGCGGCTACACCGCGTTCACCTGCCACGTCTTCCGCGGCAAGGTCCGCCCCGGCGCCGGCTAATCATTGATTGTTGTGCCGGCCTCATTCGGCGTCTCGGTCCGAGACGATGTCGAAGAAGTGCTGATCCTCGTTGGCGCACGGACTGCTGCCACGGCACGGACTGCGATGCGCCTCGGCCTTGAAGGCCGGCAAGCGCACGTATGGCACCCAGATCCTGGATCGGCCGCGCTGGCGCAACCGCAGGTGCAGCGACCCAATCGCTCAGTTTCTCAGCAGTCTGCTGGGTCGGTCATGCGGGCCAAAGAGGTTGCTTCGAGTTAGCGAGGGCCTGACCAAGAGCGACGAGGAGTACAACCTTTCATTGATCCCGTAAACTGACAGCATTCATGTGGCAGTTGCGCCTGCCTCCTGAGCCCGGTATGGTGGGCTTGAATTGAGCGCCTGTTGTGGGGTGACGACCGATGGAGTTCCTGGAGAAGATCAAGGTTCTCGCGGCTCGTGTTGAGAAGCAGAAAAACAGCATTGTAACCGAGGAGGCGTGCAAGAACGCGTTCGAGAAAAATGGTGTCAGGAACCTTTTCGGAAAAGGCGTCAAGCGTCAGGGATCTCTTTTGGCTCGTGCGCCCTCGTGGCTCACCTTTCCTGCTGTCACGCTCCGCCCTCCGCGCTCGACGCAAGCGAGCCACACCTTCGCCCGAGCGCCGCCCACCGGTTTCTTGGTTCCCGGCGCGGCGACGGATTCCCACCCTGACATGGGAAAGATGCTAAAGTGTTAAGCTTAACAAAAGGTTAAGGGCTGCGATCGGCGGCGATTTCCGACCCGGCGGCGCCGTGTTGCCCGCGCGCGCCTCTGGACAAAATTCCTAGAATCGGCTAGACTGGCGCTCCGTGGGGCCGTGCGCCCCGGGATGCCGCCACTCCCCCTTCCCCCGCCCTAAGTCGAGGAATCCCGCATGTCCAGTGTTGGCGCCGCGCCCCGCGCGGCCGTCCCCGCCATCAGCGCCCGCGCCGAGGCCAGCCGCCGCAACGGCGCCAGATCACGCGGGCCGAAGACGCCCGAGGGCAAGGCGCGCGCGGCGCAGAACGCGCTGAAGCACGGCCTGCGGGCAGAGAAGTACGTCGTGCTGCCGGAGGAGGATGCCGCCGAGTTCGCCGCCCTCGAGGCGGCGCTCGAGGGCGAGTTGGCGCCCGTGGGCGCTTTGCAGAGCATCCTCGCCCAGCGCATCGCGCGCGCCGCCTGGCGGCTGGAGCGGGCGGAGCGGCTCGAGGTCGAGCTGTTCGAGGAGCATCACATCCCGACGGGCACCCTCGGCCTCGCGCTGATCCGCGACGGCAACGGCACCAGGTCGTTCGAGACCCTGCTGCGCTATCGCGGCGCGGCGACGGCGGAGCTCATGCGCGCCCTGCGCATGCTCAAGGCGCTCCAGGCCGAGCAGAAGGCGACGCCCATGCGCGCGGCCGCGGCCGAGCCCGCCCCGGTGCTCATGTTCGAGCCGGGGCGAGGGCGCGCCGGCGCCGGAATCGAGATCGCGCCGGATCAGGGTGCGGCCCAAATCGCGCCGCGCGAACAGCCGATCGAACCCGAGGCCCGCGGAAACTCTGGCGAATCCGAGCCGGCGCCGCCCGCTGATCAACCCGACCAGCTCCCGGCGAGGCCGGCGCGCGCCCGACCGAACCAACCCGAGCAGTCCAGGGCGGGGCCGACGCACGCACGACCGAACGGACCCGAGCCGGTGCCCGCCGTCCTGCCTGCGCATTTGGAGAGCGACCTGGACGAGGCGATGCGCATCGCCGAGCGCGGGGGCATGCGGCTCTTTCGATGAGATGCCCATCTGGAACACGCCCGGCTCGCGCTGGCCTGAGTTTGCGGTCGGTGGTGAACGGGTTGGAATCGGGGCGTGATTTCAGGGCGTTGGCGAGGGTGGCGCGAAGGCGTGTGCCTACGGCGGGCGCTGCCTGGGACGGGGTCAGCCGACGGCGAGGATGGGCTTGGGCTTTGCGATGTCGAGCTTTTTGAAGATCGCGGCGAGCTCGGGGCCGATCCGGCTGGCCTGAACAATGGTCTGGCCCTCACAGGTGTAGCGGACCGCCTTGAGACGCTCGAGGACGTCCACGAGCTGCGACCACGGCGCCTCGGCGGCGATCTCGGCCGCCCGCTGGATCATCAGCGCGAGCACGCAGAGCTTGACGTGGGCCACGATCCGCCGCGGCGTCCAGTGAAACATCGGCCGGATGCCGAGCCCGGTGGTCTTCAGCTTGCGGAAGCAGGCCTCGATGATCCACATGCCCTTGTAGCCGAGGGCGATGTCGGCGACCGGGAGGCTGTCGTCGTTGGTGGTCAGCACGAACTTGCCATCCAACTGCGCGGCGCGGCGAACCTTGGCGCGATCGATGAAGGGCCGGCCCTGGCCGTCGAGCGAGAGATAGGGGCCGAAGCGCTTGGAGGCGACCAGGCGACAGGCGCCTTTGGGGTGGTCGCCGGCAAGACGGTCGAGCTCGAGCCGCAGAAGATCGAGGATCGCCTCGCGGTGATGCTTGTGCCGCGCGGCCTCCTCGGCGTTCAGGCAGAGGATGTAGCGCCGCCGCCGCTCGCCCTGGCCGACGATGACCTCCTTGGCCCGGAGATTGGGCGCAATCTCGGCATAGCGCCCGGGGCGGCTCAGGACCTCGTCCCGGATCTCCTTCACGCGCCCGATCGGCGTGGCCAGGATGTAGCGGCCGGCGCCTTTGCTGAGCTCTGCGAGATTGGCCTTGGCATAGAGCCCGGCATCGCCGACGAACAGGGCTCGGCCGAGCCGCAACTGGCGGAGATCGTCCTTGATCCGCTGCACGGTCGTCACATCGGCGGTGTCGCCGGGCAGGACCCAGGAGCGCACGGGCATGCCGTCGCGAGTCACGGCGAGCGCGATGATCACCTGCGGATCGTTGTCCCGGCCCTCCTTGCTGTGGCCGCGCTTTCTCAGCGGTGCGAAGGCCAGGCCGCGCCAGCTGTGCGTTGCGACGTCCTCCTCGTCGCATTCGAACCAGGCCGTGGTCGCGTCGTAGAACACCAGGTCGACGTCCAGCTTGAACAGGTCGACGCGGTGCCAGAACACCTCCTCCTCGAGCGCATCGCCATGTTCGGCGAGCAGGTCCAGCGCCCGATCGAGCTGGCCGAGAGAAAGATCCTTGGCCGCGGGCAGCCAGACCCGATCCAGCCAGCGCTCGTGACAGGCGAGCTTGGAGCCCGGCCGGGCGAGACGCTGCGCGGTCATCGCCAGCAACGCCGCCT
>JBOHKK010000189.1:0-11853 GCA_050729115.1 Geminicoccaceae bacterium
CTCGCCGAGCGGGCGGCGAAGGTCGTGTTGGACGGCGGGACGCTCCGGATCGCCTGGAACGAGGCGGACCACGTCTTGATGACCGGGGGCGCGATGCACAGCTTCAGGGGGCGCCTCGATCCCGAGATGCTGGCGGACGCTGCATGAGCGAACCCGAGATCATCACCTTTGGCTGCCGGCTCAACAGCTTCGAGTCGGCGATCATGCGCGACCACGCGCAAGCCGCCGGGCTCGACGATCTGGTGGTGGTGCACACCTGCGCCGTGACCGCCGAGGCCGAACGCCAGGCACGGCAGGCGATCCGCCGCGCGCGGCGCGCGCGGCCCGGGGCGCGTATCGTGGTGACCGGCTGCAGCGCGCAGATCACGCCCGAGGCCTACGCCCTTATGGCCGAGGTCGACCAGGTGGTGGGCAACCGGGACAAGCTCGATGCGAGCCTGTGGCAGGGGCTTGCGACCCGACCGCGCGTGGTGGTTCGCGATATCATGACCGTGCGCGACGTCGCGCATCATCTGATCGACGGCTTCGATGGCCGCGCCCGCGCCTTCGTCCAGGTACAGCAGGGGTGCGATCATCGCTGCACCTTCTGCATCATTCCCTATGGCCGCGGGCCGAGCCGGAGCGTGCCGGCAGGGGAGGTCGTGAGCCAGACCCGGCACCTGGTGGAAGGCGGCTGTCGCGAGGTGGTCCTGACCGGCGTCGATCTGACCTCCTACGGCAGGGACCTGCCCGGCGAGCCGACGCTCGGCCAGCTGGTCCGGCGCCTGTTGCGCCTCGTACCCGAGCTGCCGCGGCTGCGCCTGTCCTCGATCGATCCGGCCGAGATCGACCGCGACCTGGTCGATCTGGTCGCGGGCGAGCCCAGGCTGATGCCGCACCTGCATCTCAGCGTCCAGGCCGGCGACGACCTCATCCTCAAGCGGATGAAGCGGCGCCACAGCCGGCGCGACGTGGTCGACCTGTGCGCCCGCCTGCGTGCCCTCCGGCCCGACATCGCCTTCGGCGCCGACCTGATCGCCGGGTTCCCGACCGAGACCGAGGCGATGTTCGCGCGCACCCTGGAGCTGGTCGAGCAAGCCGGGCTCTGCCACCTCCACGTCTTCCCGTACTCGGCGCGTCGTGGCACCCCGGCGGCACGCATGCCGCAGGTGGTGAAAGCGCTCCGGCACGAGCGGGCGCAGCGGCTGCGCGCCGCCGGCGCGCGCGCCATGGCCGGCTTTCTCGAGCGCCAGATCGGCCGCCGTGCGGAAGTCCTGGTCGAGCGAGACGGCCGCGGCCGGAGCGAGACCTACGCGCCGTTCTGGGTCGAGGCGGACGGCGCAGCGCGGCCCCCGGGCGAGATCGTGACGGTGCTTGCGGAGCGGGTCGAGAGCGGCGTTGTGATCGGGCGGCTCGCGTCATGACCGACACGACCAGACGCCGCTGGTGGCGGCCGTGGCAGGCGGATGCGGACGTTACGGTCCCGGATGAGGCGCTGGCCAGTGCGGGCGTCGCGGTATCGGAGGAGCCACCGGCCGAGGCAGCCACCGAGGCCCCGCAGGAGAGCTGGTTCCAACGCCTGCGCGTCGGGCTCAGCCGCTCGTCCAACCGGCTGAAGGACAACATTGCGTCGATCGTCACCCGGCGCCGGCTCGATGCCGAAGCGCTGGAGGAGCTGGAGGAAGCTCTGATCACGGCCGATCTAGGGGTCGAGGCTGCGGCGGAGCTGGCCGCGGATCTCGGCAGGACCCGCTTCGGCAAGGAGGTCACGGACGCGGAGGTGCGCGGGGCGCTCGCCCAGTCGGTCGCCGCGATCTTGGAGCCCGTAGCCCGGCCGCTGCAGCTGGACCCGGCGCATCGACCCCACGTCATTCTGGTCTGCGGGGTCAACGGCACCGGCAAGACCACCACCATCGGCAAGCTCGCCGAGCAGTTCCGGGAAGGCGGCGAGAAGGTCGTGCTGGCCGCGGGCGACACCTTCCGCGCGGCGGCGATCGAGCAGCTGGAGATCTGGGGCGAGCGTGCCGGGTGCCCGGTGATCAAGCGGCCGCCCGGCGCCGATGCCGCCGGCCTCGCCTTCGATGCCCTCGAGCAGGCCCGGGCCGAGGGCGCGGACGTGCTCCTGATCGACACCGCGGGCCGCCTGCACAACAAGGCGGCGCTCATGGATGAGCTCGCCAAGGTGGTGCGCGTACTCCAGAAGCTCGATCCCGCCGCCCCCCACGACGTGCTCCTGGTGCTCGATGCCACCACGGGGCAGAACGCGCGCAGCCAGGTCGAGACCTTCAGCACGATGGTGCCGATCACCGGCCTCGTGGTGACCAAGCTTGATGGCACGGCGCGGGGCGGCGTGGTGGTCGCGCTCGCCAGGCAGTTCGGCATTCCGGTGGTCGCGCTTGGCGTCGGCGAAGGGCTCCACGACCTGCGCCCGTTCCAGGCGCGTGCCTTCGCCGAAGCGCTCTTGGGACTCGAGGCGGCGTAAATCACCGATCGTCGGGCCGGAGTAGCGCAGCTCGGAAACGCGCCGCACAGCTAACAAAAAACAAGCCTCGGTCATGCGGCCGACCTCGATGCCGCCGACGTGGCTCCAGCCTACCATCAGTTTCATCCGCGGCGGGTCGGCAGCGCCGGTGGCAACTAGAAAGAAACCTGGACGCCACGCTCGGCATCGTCATTGCAAGGAGCGCAGCGACGAAGCCATCCAGACGGCGCTCCTGGATGTTACGGGCGCTGGCGCGCCCTCGCGATGACGCTATGCAGGCGCGTGGCGGTTCGGCGCCCGGGTTTCATCCCCAGCGGGCCGGCCTTGCCGGTGGGCAACTGATCCCGCTAAGTCCTGACCTACGGGATCGGTATCGCGCGTGGGGTTGGCTGGTCGGCCGCGCGCCCCAGCGCGGGGGTTGGCTGGTCAGCCGCGCGCCCCAGCGCGCGCGGTTGGTCGGCCGCGCCCGAAGAGAAGGATGATGCCGGGCGAACGAACTTTGTGAGCCGGGTATGAGCGAGGCATGAGCCGCGATCGAGAAAGCTCGAAGCCGAGATGACCAGGGACCGGCGGTTCGAACGGCTTCTGCTCGGGCTGAACGCCGTCCTGCTGGCGTTGCTCCTTGCGTTTGGGCTTTGGAGCTTCTGGGCGGTCATCCCCAAACCGTGGCGAGATCTGGATCCGGAGGCGGAGCCGAGGCCGGTCACGGCGCGCGGCGACCTGGCCGAGTTCGAGGCGACCGCGATCGAGATCTTCCAGACAGCCGCGCCATCGGTCGTGCACATCACCACGCTGGTGAGAGCGAGGGGGCCCTTCAGCCTCGACGTCCAGCAGATCCCGGAAGGGACCGGCTCCGGCCTGGTGTGGGACAAGGACGGCCACATCGTCACCAATTTCCACGTCATCCGGCAGGCGAGCGGGGCGGTGATCATTCTGGCCGACGGCTCCTCCTGGCAGGGACGCCTGGTCGGCACGCATCCCGAGAGCGATCTCGCGGTGCTGGCGATCGATGCGCCTGCGCAGCAGCTGCAGCCGATCGCGCTCGGGAGCTCGGCCAACCTGCAGGTCGGCCAGACGGTGCTCGCCATCGGCAATCCGTTCGGCCTGGACCAGACGCTGACCGTCGGCGTTCTGAGCGCCCTGGATCGGGAAATGGCGTCAACCCCGGGACACGTGATTCGCAACGTCATCCAGACCGATGCGGCCATCAACCCCGGCAATTCCGGCGGCCCGCTGCTCGACAGCGCCGGCCGGCTGATCGGCATAAATTCGTCGATCCTGAGCCCTTCGGGCGCGTTCGCCGGGATCGGGTTCGCGATCCCGGTCGACGAGGTCAACCGGGTCGTCACCCAGCTGATCCGCCACGGCACCGTCATCCGTCCCAGCCTGGGCGTGGACCTCGCGCCGAATCAACTGACCCGCAGACTGGGCCTGGATGGCGTGCTGGTGATGCGGGTCGAACCGGGTGGGCCGGGGGCGCGCGCGGGCTTGCGGCCGACGCTACGGGACCTCCGGGGCAACATCGAGCTCGGCGACGTGATCGTGGCGATCGAGGACGATGCGACCGGGGCGACCGAAGACTTCTTCGCGGCGCTCGAGGAACACGCGCCTGGCGACGAGGTGACGCTCACCATCATGCGCGACGGCCGGCGCATGACCCTGCCGCTCACCCTCGGCCGCGAGGCCTGAGCTGGCCCGGCGACGTGGGCCGGGCACGGGACGGCGGTGCGTCCGCGATCACTCTGAGCCGTAGATCCCTCGGCCCCCAGCACGCGCCAGCCGATGTCGCGCCGACAAAAGCCGCCGGGCAATGGCTGGAGCATAGGAGTCTGATGGAGCGGGACTAGCCTTCGGGTTCATCCAGTGACGGATTAGGGAAAGGATGCCCGTTGCTGATAGCGATCAACGAGGCGAAACGTCCAGGCCGTCTCGAAGACATCCGCCCCTTCCAAGATCAGACCTCCGGTGATGCTGTCAGACATCTGCGGCCGACCATCATCATCAACGGCCACCACGCGGGCGACAACCTGACCGGCGGGCATATCGGAGACCTCTGTCCACCCGCAAAGGTCCAAGCGGCCGGGTCGGCTCTCGGTGATGCTCGTGGGTCGGGCAAACGCGAAAACCGGCGATTCCCGTGGAATTGGGGGCCATTCCCCGTCGTTCGATGGTTCCGTTGCATCCGAGGTCACACCAAAACGCAGCGAAGCATCGACTTCCATCATTGCCCGGAAAACCGAAGGGCACAACCGGGCACCGCGACGGACGGGCGACAGCCAGCCCCGCGCGATTTCTGTCCAGAGCGCCAGCAACAAGGGATAGGCATCTGCCACTTCCGTGTAGCCCACCCGGTCGTCAGGTATTAGCGTCCTCCCGATCTTGGCGTGGAATAGCTTCAGGCGGATGCCGTAGAGACGGTCGACGAGGTCCCTTGCGGGATCGGCGGCACCCGGCGTCGCCAGCCGTGGAAGATCGACCTTTGCGCCGCCAGCCTTCACGCTTCGCAGCAGCCAGTCCTTTTCGTTCTCCCTCTTCCGCTTTGGAAAGAGTTCATCCAGCAAAGCCTCCAGCCCCAGGAACATGTTGCGATACGCGTTGAAGTGGTCGCGACTGCTCTGCGACAGGCGGTAGAATCGGAACGCCGGCTTCCAGGCGCCAGGGTGGGTGATGGTCGGCGCGGCCGCAGCCACCGTGCCCTTAGCTTCGACCGCCAACGGGATAGCAACGGCGGATTGGTACCGGACGATCTGCCGACCGTCCACGCGCTCCAACATGATATGGTTGTCAACCGGCGCCTCGGTCAGAAGATGGTCACCGTTTTCGACTGACGAGAGGTCGAGCGCGCGGTGCGCAATATCGATCGCAGCATCTAGCAGGGCATCGCCGACAAGCGGGTGAGCGGTCCTGGCCACCACGTGACGGCGCCTCTGCCGCAACTCGACTTCCCAGCCCTCCGCCTGGAAGCGATGGACACGGTCGCGACCGGACGGTGCCGACAGGGGAAGAGCAACTGCTGCCAGCGCCTGACCGCCGTCGGACTCGCTCAGCGGAATGTCATGAACCGCTACCACGTTCAAGCCTTTCGACATGGCTGCGCTCCGTCTAAACGATGGATTCTGCGCCGCCCAGCACCCGCCAGCCGATGTCGCGCCGGCAGAAACCCTCCGGCCAGTCGAGCAGATCGATCGCGGCGTAGGCGCGCGCCCGGGCCTCGGCAAGGGTTGCGCCGGATGCGGTGACGTCGAGCACGCGCCCGCCGTCCGCCAGCACGCGGCCGTCCTCGATCCGGGTGCCGGCGTGGAAGACCACGACCCCCTCGACCTCGCCCGCCCGCTCGAGGCCGCGGATCTCGCTGCCGCTCGCGTAGCCGCCGGGATAGCCCTCGGCCGCCATGACCACGGTCATGACGCGCTCCGGATACCAGCGAAGGTCCATGTGGCCCAGCACGCCCTCGGCGCCGCCGTGTAGCAGCTGGCCGAGGTCGGTCATCAGGCGCGGCAGCAGCGCCTGGCACTCGGGGTCGCCGAAGCGGACGTTGAACTCGAGCAGCTGCGGCCCGCTTTTCGTGAGCATCAGCCCGGCGTACAGGACGCCCCGATACGGCGTGCCCTCGGCGGCCATGCCGGCGACCGTCGGGCGCACGATCTCGGCCATCGCGCGCTGGGTAAGCGCGGGCGTCATGCAGGGCGCCGGCGCATAGGCGCCCATGCCGCCGGTGTTCGGGCCGCGATCGCCCTCGCCGACGCGCTTGTGGTCCTGCGCCGTGCCGAACTCGAGCACGTGCCCGCCGTCGACCAGCGCGAACAGGCTCACTTCTTCGCCGACCAGGCAGTCCTCGACGAGCATCGTGCTGCCGGCCTCGCCGAACGCCCCGCCGAAGGCGGCATCGAGCGCCGCGAGCGCCTCGTCGACGCTGCCCGCGACGGTCACCCCCTTGCCGGCGGCAAGCCCGTCCGCCTTGACCACGACCGGCGCCCCATGGTCGCGTACGTAGGCCCTGGCGGCCTCGGCCTGCGCGGCGGCGAAGACCCGGAACGGGGCGCTCGGAATGTCGTGACGGCTGCAGAATTCCTTGGCGAAAGCCTTGGAGCCCTCGAGCCGCGCCGCCGCCGCAGACGGCCCGAACGCCCTGATGCCCGCCGCCTCGAGGCGGTCGACCAACCCGAGCACCAGCGGCAGCTCGGGCCCCGGCACCACCAGCTCGATGTCCTGCTCCCGGCAGAAGTCCACGATGCCGGAAAGATCGTCGACCGCGAGTGGCACGCAGGTCACCTCGCGCGCGATCGCATCGCTGCCCGGCGCGCAGTACAGACGATCCACCAGCGGCGACGCCGCCAGCGCCCAGCACAGCGCATGCTCGCGCCCGCCGCCGCCCACGACCAGGACTTTCATGGCTCGCCCCCGCCGATCACCTCTGTTCGCGTTCTAGTGGTCGAAATCTGACGGATGGTACCCGGCCTCGCCACCGGCTGCCGTACAAGCGGAGTGGCCGGTCGTGACCCGGAGCGGGCATTCTGCCCGAGGACTTTCGCGGTCTCCCTTGACCAGCCGCCGGTGCCGGCCTGATTGCTTGGGACAGTATCGTTATCCGGGCCACCGTCTCAGAGGCTGAGCCATGCTGAGAGCCTTGATCTTCCGCGGACCAGCCCATCCTGATTGAAGTGGTGAACGCAATAATGCGCCCATGAATCTTCGTACGCCATCTCCATATCACCCGTCACCGAAGTCGTGCCTAGTCCGATTTCCGCGTAGGTAAACTCGAAACTGCCGCTCCGGCGTGCCAACGCAATGTGGAACGGTTGGCCAGTGAACTCGTTGATGATCGGTCTGCCGCTACTCTTTAAGACGCCAGGTATGTCGACCCTTGCGGTTCTGAGCTCGAAGTTCGCCTCGAGATCAATCGGCAGGAACAATGTCTTGCGAAATTCAGAGCATGTGGACGCGAAAACAGAGAAAAGATTGCTCAAGGAAGCGCCTGCCTCGCCCGAGATAATTGTTTCAAGCGCGATCCGTTGAGCTTCATCTGCGCGCTCGTCGATGACGATCTGGCGCTTGCCATTCCCGTCCTTGATTTCGCCGGGCCACTTGTAAAGCGCCGCCCAGTTCATGCCCGCGAGCGGCGTATCGTTGAAATGGCCTTCAACGATGTTGCCGACAAAGGCTGATTGACAATAGCCGTGGGTGCTCGGCAAGTTGAACTGGCAACCACAATTCACGGCGCAGTTGCAGTTATCGTAGGTTTCGCTCTTGAATAGCCATTGATCAGCCATCCCGTCGATCCTCCCCTAGACCGCCGTATGCTTGATCGCGGAAAGGCTAGCCTAAGGCGTCACTGCTGTCGAGAGCGAAATAATCGGAGGGGCGGCCGGCTTGAATGTCTGCTGATGGGCTGAGAGCCGAACTCCTTGGAGCATCTCCTAAAGCCCGCACGCTTCAGGCACCTTCCGTTGGATCACGACCACTGGCAGGCCCCGGACCGAGGGCAAGCGCAGCGGAAATTGTGGTCCAATCCGCGGGCGTTTCGTGCCATAACAGCGCGCGAGCTGCGTTGGCTGAGAACGGGACGATGGGGCTGAGTACGGGACGATGGCCGCGAACAGCGTGAGCATCGGGATTTTGGGCGCGACCGGCTATACCGGCGTCGAGCTCCTGCGCCTGCTGCACGACCATCCGCAGGCGCACGTCGCCGGGCTCACCGCCGAGCGCTATGCCGGACAGAAGATCGAGGCGATCTTTCCACACCTCGCGGGGCGCGGCCTGCCCACGCCCACCAAAGTAGGCGACCTCGATCTCGGGGCGCTCGACGTGGTGTTCGGCTGTCTGCCGCACGGCACCACGCAGGACGTGATCCGGGAGATGCCGCGCGGCCCCAAGGTGATCGATCTCTCGGCCGACTTCCGCCTACGCGATCCGGCGCTGTACGAGCGGACCTACGGCCAGCCGCACCGCGCGCTCGAGCGCCAGGAGGATGCGGTCTACGGCCTGACCGAGCTCGCGCGCGACGCGATCAGAGCGACCGATCTCGTGGCCAATCCCGGCTGCTATCCGACCACCGCGCAGCTGCCGCTGCGGCCGCTGCTCGAGGCCGGGCTGATCGAGCTCGATCCGATCGTGATCGACGCCAAGTCCGGCGTCAGCGGCGCCGGGCGCGCCACCAAGGAGGCGTCGCTGCACGCCGAGGTGAGCGAGGGCCTGCACGCCTATGGGGTGAGCAGCCACCGCCACACGCCGGAGATCGAGCAGGGCCTGTCGGACGCCGCGGGGCGGCCGGTCGCGGTGACCTTCACCCCGCATCTCGTGCCCATGAACCGGGGCATTCTCGCCACGATCTACGTCCACCTCGCGCCCGGCGCCGACGCCGAGGACCTCCAGGCGGCGCTCGAGCGGCGCTATCGCGACGAGCCGTTCGTGCGTGTCCTGCCGTATCGGAGCCTGCCGGCGACCCGCCACGTGCGCGGCACCAATCTGTGCCTGATCGCGGTGCACCCCGGGCGGCTGCCCGGGCGCGCGATCCTGCTCGCGGTCACCGACAACCTGGTCAAGGGCGCCTCCGGCCAGGCCTTGCAGAACATGAACCTGATGCTCGGCTTGCCCGAGACAGTTGGCCTTGGCCAAGCGCCGCTCTTCCCCTGAAGGCGCGCTCGCCGTCGGCTTCGAGGACATCGAGGTCGCCGCCCGGGCGCTCGAAGGCCAGGTCGTCCGCACGCCCTGCCTGCCCTCGGCGCGCCTGTCCGAGCTGCTCGGCTGCGACCTCACGCTGAAGTTCGAGACCTTCCAGCACAGCTCGTCGTTCAAGGACCGCGGCGCCTGCGTCAAGCTCGCGAGCCTGTCGGAGGCGGAGCGGGCGCGGGGCGTGATCGCCATGTCCGCCGGCAATCATGCCCAGGGCGTCGCCCATCACGCCACCCGTCTCGGCATCCCCGCGACCATCGTCATGCCGCGCCAGACCCCGTTCGTGAAGGTCGAGAAGACCACCCAGTTCGGCGCCAGGGTGGTGCTCGAAGGCGATTCCGTGGACGAGGCGGCGGACTATGCCCATCGGCTCGCCGCCGAGCGCGACCTGACCTTCATCCACCCCTACGACGATCCGCAGATCATCGCCGGCCAGGGGACCATCGGCCTCGAGATGCTGAGCGATGCGCCCGACCTCGAGGTGCTGGTGGTGCCGATCGGCGGCGGCGGCCTGATCTCGGGCGTGGCGATCGCGGCCAAGGCGCTGAAGCCGGACGTGGACATCGTCGGCGTCCAGGCGGCGGCCTGCCCGGCGATGTACCGCAAGCGCGCCGGTCTGCCCGAGGCGCCGCTGCGGCCGAGCATCGCCGAAGGCATCGCGGTCAGGACGCCGGGGCAATTGACCCTGCCGATCGTGCGCGCCCTGGTCGGGGAGATTCTCCTGGTCGAGGAGGATGCGATCGAGGACGCGATCCTGACCCTGCTCGAGGTCGAGAAGACGGTGGTCGAGGGCGCCGGCGCCGCCGGACTGGCGGCGGTGACGACCTGTCGCGAGCGCTTCGTCGGGCGCCGGGTCGGCCTGGTGCTGTGCGGCGGCAACATCGACCTGCGCCTGCTGTCGGTGGTCATCCTGCGCGGCCTGGTCCATTCCAAGCGGGTGATCTGGCTCCAGGTCGGCATGCCCGATGCCCCCGGCAACCTCGCCCAGGCGGCGGCGCTGATCGGCCAGGCCGGCGGCAACATCCTCGAGGTCGCGCATCAGCGGGCGTTCTCGCCGCTCTCGATCAAGTCGACCGAGGTCAACTTCATCGTCGAGACCCAGAACGCCGCGCACGCCACCGCGGTGGTCACGGCGCTGCGCGCCGCCGGCTTCGAGGTGCGCACCCTCGACAGCGGCAGCGCCGGCGCGTTCTGAGCGCGCCGGTGTCACCAAGGACGGGCGGAAACCGCGGATCCGGGGGATCGAGGGATCGGCGGCGGCGGGCAGCGACGCCTGCCCCGACGGTTGCGTCCGATGGTTCTCACGCCACCGACGCCACCGGGCGGGCCCGGCTTGCGGTCGTTTCGCATTCTGGAATCGCGAGGCATTGCAGCACCAACCAGGCGACCGCTTCCGCCCTACGAAAACCGCTCCCAAGCGGATTGGCGCGATATGCCCAGCGCGTTCCCGATTTGAGCCCAGCTAACCTCGCGAGATCGAAGGGTGTCGACCACCCATTGGAGCTGATTGCCCTTGCCCTGCACCGTCTCCTCGATCGGCGCAAGCTGGGCTAGCAGCCGTTCTGTCGGCAACTCTGCGGCCGGCTGGCGCTTGGACAGATCGGGCGTGCGGCCGGCAATATACTCGTTGCACATCTCCACGCACTCATCGCAAATGAAGATATCGCCGCGTCCGGCGACCAACTTCTTCACCTCATGCTGCGGCTTTAAGCAAAATGAGCAGTAATAGGTCTTAGGATGCGATGCGCCAACCGCCGCCTGGGTCGACTCTGCTGCGTTCGTGGCTGTCTTTGGCATACCATCCTCCGTCAGGCGTCAGGAAAGTCCTGACTGATGTCAGGTAAACCCTGACCCCGCGGCGTGTCAAGATCGGAGGTGCGGCAAGAATGCGGCAAGAGGAAACTGGACCTCCGCCCCTCTCGCAGCGCGGAAACGCAAACTGATCTGAGGCACACCCGGCTTGCTGTTGCATTGCCAAGCGCCGTGAAGGGGGGCTACAAACGCGGCCCACAACTCCCACCTCTGGGCCATGACGCGCAGCATCCTGATCCTGAACGGTCCCAATCTGAACCTGCTCGGGCAACGGGAGCCGGAGATCTACGGCCGGACGACGCTCGCGGACATCGAGGCCATGTGCCGTGAGGAGGCGGCCCGGTTCGGCGTCGAGGTGGAGTGCCGTCAGAGCAACGGCGAGGGCGAGCTGGTCACCTGGATTCAGCAGGCGCCGGAGCGCTTCGCCGGCCTCGTCCTGAACGCCGGCGCCTACAGCCACACCTCGATCGCGCTGCTCGACGCCGTGCGCTCGTTAAGCGTACCCTTGATTGAGATGCACTTGTCGAATATCTACCAACGGGAAAGCTTTCGGCAACATTCCTACATCTCCCTGGCAGCGAAGGGGATCATCTGTGGTTTTGGTTCACGAGGTTACCTGATGGCGCTCGGCGCGCTGGTGGCGATCCTGGACGATGCGCAGTAATCGAGCTGCCAAGCCGATCGGCGACGAGCCCATGGCCAAGCTGAACGTCGACACGACGCTGATCGAGACGCTCGCCGAGCTGTTGCAGCGGACCGGGCTGACCGAGATCGAGCTGGCGGAGGGCGATTCCCGCATCCGGGTGGTGCGCGCGCCGACCGCTCTGGTGGCGACGGTGCCGGGGTCGGCGCCCGCCGGAGCGCCCGCGGCGCCGCCGTCGGTGAGCGAGGAGGCGACGCGCCACGCC
>JBOHKK010000190.1:0-11840 GCA_050729115.1 Geminicoccaceae bacterium
CACAAGCCCAAGCGCGACCGCTGGCGGGGCCGGCACAAGAACGTCCACTTCCACTTCACCCCGACCCACGCCAGCTGGCTCAACCAGGTCGAAATCTGGTTCTCGATCCTCGCCCGCAGCACGCTCACGGCAGCTGCGTCAAGCCATCGATGTCTTCATCGAAGCCTACAACCCGACCGCCACGCCATTCCATTGGCAGCAGCCCAAGACCCATCCCAGGGGCCTTGCTCAAAGGATCACGGATTTATGATACCAAGTACTAGCATCAGTTTCATGCGCTGCGGGTCGAGGCCATCGGTGACAACTAGAAAGAAACTCGGACGCCACGCTTTGTACCGTCATTGCGAGGAGCGCAGCGACGAAGCCATCCAGAGGCCGCTCCTGGATCGCCACGGGCGCTGGCGCGCCCTCGCGATGACGCTATGAAGGCGAGCGGCGGTTCGGCGCCCTGGTTTCATGCGCCGGGGCCGGCCTTGCCGGTGCGGAACTGATACCGACCCTGCGAAGTCGTGATCTTCGCGGTCGGTATCGCGCGCGGGGTTGGCTGGTCGGCCGCGCGCCCAAAGAGAAGGACGATGCCGGGCGAATAGAGATTCGAACTCTGTTGGCCCGGTCTGAGGCCGCTCGGGAACGAGCCTGCGGCCACGGCGCCCGCGGCCTGGAGCGTCGAAGGCACGTCCCGAAGTCGCCATGCCCTGGCAACCCGGAGGCTGAACGCGGCGCCAGACGCGATCGCCGATCTGCGAGCCGGAGCCTGTGAGGATGCCGCCGCGAGGAGCGCAGGAATTGCCCGACGCGGGCGATTGTCAGGTCGATCTGGTGGTGCCCGGTGGCGGTGCCGGGGACATGACCGCGGCACTGACCGGATCGCTTTTGGGCTCGACGTGGAGCTCCACCCTGATCGCGGGCCAGCCCGCGATCAGGCCGCAGCGCTCGGCTCGCGGCGGCCTCCGCTCATCCGGCCGGCTCGCCCTGGCGCAGCATGGCAGCGATCGCCTCGAGCGCGAGCACATAGCCGTGCGCGCCGATGCCGGCGATCACGCCGGTGGCGGCGTAGGACACGTAGGATCGGTGGTAGTGGGGCTCGCGGCGGTGAATGTTGGAGATGTGGACTTCGACGATCGGCCAGCGGAAGACCTTGAGAGCGTCGAGGATCGGGATCGAGGTGAAGCTGTGGCCGGCCGGGTTGATGACGATGCCCGAAGCGACGCGGATCGCCTCGTGGATCCAGTCGACCAGGGTCGCCTCGCTGTTCGACTGCCGGAACTCGATCGCGATGCCGAGCTCTGAGGCCCGCTCGCGGCACAGCGCCTCGATGTCGGCCAGCGTGCTGCTGCCGTAGATATGCGGCTCGCGAATGCCCAGCAGGTTCAGGTTCGCGCCGTTCAGGACGAAGACTGGCTTGGTCATGCGGTTTTCTCCGTTGTCTTCCCGAGTGGGGCGTCGGTTCGGGGCCGTCCTTTCGGGACGGCTCGTCACCGGACGCGAAGCGACCGCGGCAGGCGAACGTCTGGTGCCGGCGCTCACGCGTCGCCGAGGCAGACGCCGATGTCGCGCGCGCTCTGGATCCAGGGATGGTCGGGCGGTACGGTCTTGCGCTTGTCGACCACGTCCTCGAGCGGGACCGCCTCGGCGCCGTCGCCGCGCGTGGCGACCATCACGCCGAACACGCCTTGGTTGATGAGCCCGGCGCACGCCGTGCCCAGGCGGGTCGCGAGCAGCCGGTCGGCGGCGGACGGCGTGCCGCCCCGCTGCAGGTGCCCGAGGATCGTCACCCGCGATTCCAGCCCGGTCAGCTGCTCGAGCTCCTGCGACAGCTGCAAGGTGCTGTTGCCGACCTGCTCCCTGATCTCGCTGAACTTGGCTTTCGCCGCTTTGGCTTTCTCGACGCTCCTCTTGGTCCCCTTCTTCAGGCCTTTGGCCCGGTCGACCAGCGCCTGCGCCTCCTGCAGCGTCGCCGCCTGCTGGCGCGACATCGAGCCCTCGGACACGGCGACGATGCTGAACCGGCTGCCGGTCCGGCTGCGGTGGCGGATCGCCTCGGCCACGGCCTCGGTGTCGTAGGGGATCTCCGGGATCAGGATGACGTCGGCGCCGCCCGCGATCCCGGCGCCGAGCGCCAGCCAGCCGGCATTGTGGCCCATCACCTCGACCACGATGATGCGGTGGTGGCTGTGCGCCGTGCTGTGCAGGCGGTCGATCGCGTCGGTGGCGATCCCGAGCGCCGTGTCGAAGCCGAGGGTGATGTCGGTCAGCGCGACGTCGTTGTCGATCGTCTTGGGCAGGGTGATCAAGTTCAGGCCGTTCTGGAGCAGGTGGAAGGCGTTCTTCTGGGTGCCGCCGCCGCCCAGGCAGACCAGCCCGTCCAGGTGATGGTTGTGGTAGGTCGCGACGATCGCATCGGTCATGTCCATGGTCTTCTTGCCCACCGGCATGCGGTTCGGCTTGTCGCGGCTGGTGCCAAGAATGGTGCCGCCGATGGTCAGGATGCCCGACAGATCGGATGGCGAAAGAGAGCTGCCCCGGTTCTCCATGAGGCCGCGAAAGCCGTCGCGAAAGCCGACCACATGCATGCCATAGGCGCCGATCGCCGCCTTGCCGACCCCGCGGATCGCCGCATTCAGGCCGGGGCTGTCACCGCCGGCGGTCAGGATGCCGATCGTCTTGGCCATGTCGCTCGATCCCGATCAGGTTGCGGACGAGGTGTCACGACGGCAGCGCCGAGCCGAAGATATCGTCAAGGTCGACGGTTCCGCCATCTATCATGCGCCGGGGTTCCGAGGTAGATGAACCTCACCCGACAGGGCTGCGCCCGGACAAGCCGGGCGGAGCGACGGCTCGACGCGCACGCCGGGGTCGGATGCATTGGGGACGGTCGATGGCTGCGCCCGGTTATCCATCCAAGATCGTACGCGCTGCCGAGCGGCGGCGCGCGCTCGGCTCGTTCGGCGATCTCGGCCCGGGGAATCTCGCGGTCGCAGAATGGCAGGCGCTCGGGCTCGAGCTGCCCGATGTGAGCGTCATGCGCGGCTATCGCCTGGCGCGCCTGCGCGCGCAGCTGGCCGCGCGCGACTACGCCGGCATCGTGGTCACCGATCCGATCAATCTGCGCTACGCCACCGACAGCACCAACATGCAGGTCTGGTGCCTGCACAATCCCGTACGCTACGCGTTCGTCGCGACCGACGGGCCGGTGATCGTGTTCGATTTCCATGGCAGCGCGCATCTGTCGGCGCACCTCGAGCTGGTCGACGAGGTGCGGCCGGGGCGCGGCTGGTACTTCTTCAAGAGCGGCGAGCGCATCGCCGAGCACGCCCGGAGCTGGGCCGCCGAGATCGCGGACCTGGTCCAGGCGCACGGCGGCGGCAATCGCCGCCTCGCGCTCGACCATGTGAATCCCGAGGGCGTCGAGGCGCTCGCGGCGCTGGGTATCAGCGTGCACGAGGGCCAGGCGGTGATGGAGGTCGCCCGCGCGCTCAAGTCCGCCGACGAGATCAAGGCCATGCGTTGCGCGCTCGCGACCTGCGAGACGGCCATGCGGGTGATGCAGGGGCATCTGCGGCCCGGCGTCACCGAGCAGGAGCTGTGGGCCGATCTCCACGCCGAGAACGTCAGGCGCGGCGGCGAGTGGATCGAGACCCGGCTGCTGGCTTCCGGCCCCCGGACCAACCCATGGTTCCAGGAGTGCGGCAGCCGCCCGATCGCGGCGGGCGACCTGGTGGCGTTCGACACCGACCTGATCGGCCCCTACGGCTACTGCGCGGACATCTCGCGCACCTGGCGCTGCGGGGAAGGGCGCGCCAGCGATCGGCAGAGCGATCTCTATCGCCTGGCCCGCGAGCAGATCGCGTACAATCTCGAGCTCGTCCGTCCCGGCCTGGGGTTCCGCGAGCTCTCGACGAAGGCGTTCGCGCTGCCCGAGCGCTACGCCGCGAACCGCTACTCCACGATCGCCCACGGCGTCGGCCTGTGCGACGAATACCCGGCGATCTACTATCCGAAGGACGCGGCGGAATCGGGCTACCACGGCGTGCTCGAGGCGCGCATGACCATCTGCCTGGAGAGCTACATCGGGGAAGCGGGCGGCGCCGAGGGGGTCAAGCTCGAGGAGCAGGTCCTGGTGACCGAGAGCGGCGCCGAGGTGCTCTCCCGCTATCCCTTCGAGGGCGCCCTGTCTGGTTGAGCCCGACCGGACGCCAGAGCCGGCCAAGCGGCATCTCTCGGAGTGCAGTATGGCAGACGACCTGTTCGACGGCGAAGAGATCCGCAGGGCGGGAGGCTACCCGCTTCTGGTCCGGTTCTTTCCGGGCAGCCCCGGAAAGCCCCTGGTTGTGTTCTTCCCTGGCTGGGCGCATCTCGGCAGGATCGCGTACGGAGTGCCGGGCTGCGATCCGGCGAGCTTTCCGGCGCACTGGATCACCCGAAAGGGCTATCCTTTTCTCGCCACGTCATACCCGCTCGATCATCCGGTCTATGAGCGACCCTATCCCGGGTTCACCCTCAGCGACTGGGGTGACACGGTCGCCGAGGTCGCGCGCGAGGTCATCGCCGAGAATCGGCTGAGCGGCGAGCTGATCGGCATCAGCTGGAGCGCGGCCGGGCAGGCGATGAGGCCGTTCAACGTCGCATGCCGGCGGCTGGGGCTTCAGGTGCGCTGGCACCTGGGGATCGAAGCCAGCCCCGCGATGCTTCTGCCGCCCGCCCGGACCCAGGGCATCGAGCGCACCGCGCGCAACATGATCTCGCTCCAGGGCTCCCACTATGCCGCTTTCTGGAGCGAGATCGAGGCGATGAGCCGGATGGCCAGGAGCGAAATCCTGCCCAGGGATCTCTACCTGCGCGCCTTCGTCGGCGACGTCCCGGTCGGCCTGCTCGGAACGTCAGAGTGGTTCGAGGACAATCAGATCAGTCGCAACGTCGAAAAGAGTATGGAGGACAAGGACTTCTTCGCGTTTCCCGACTACCCGCTCTGCGCCATGGTCTCGGGCAGCTCAGCATCGTTCGCCTACCATCCGATCGTCGACCGGAGCACCTGGACGTTTCTCCTCACCCGCAAGATCTGGCACGGGCTGCTCGAGCGGCACCCGGAAATCATGAGCCGCCTGTCGGAGGAGAAGTTCGCGCTGTTGCTGGACCTGCTCGATCGAATTCCCGAGCGCCTCCATATGCGGCTTCCGGGGAATCACTTCTGCTTTCTCGGCGCGCGCAACGCTCGGGCGATCGCCGATAGCCTGGACCAGTACGGGGCACGGATCGGCGACTTCCAGGCGAGCCTCGCTGATCTCACGGGCCTCGACGTGGCCGCGCTGTGACCGCCGCCAACGCAGAGGGCGGCGCGCTTGTGAACGGCTGTGCGTGGTCACATCTTCGAGCAATGGGGTTCACGGACCAGAATGCCCATTCGAACGGAAGCCCCACCGAGCAGGAGACGCGCAGTGTCCTCGATCGCCCCAGACAGGAAGAGCTCGGAGGCGCCACGCGAACACCTCGCGAAGGACCCGGTCTGCGGCATGGCCGTGAATCCGCACACGGCCAGACACCGACGCCAGCACGGTGGTCGGGCCTACTACTTCTGCTCGGCGCGCTGCGCGGAGAGGTTTGAGGCGAAGCCAGAGGAGTATCTCGGCGGCGAGCGCGCGAAGGCCAAACCGGCGCCGGCGGACGCCGTCTACACCTGCCCGATGCATCCCGAGATCGAGCAGGTCGGGCCGGGCGACTGCCCGATCTGCGGCATGGCGCTCGAGCCCAAGACGGTCGCGGTCGACGAGGGGCCGAGCCCCGAGTACCTCGACATGCGCCGCCGGTTCTGGATCAGCGCGGTGCTGTCGCTGCCGCTGCTGGTCTGGGTCATGGGCGATCACCTGCTCGGGCTCGGCCACACGATCTCGCGCCAGCTCGCGCATTGGATTCAGCTGGCGCTGGCGACCCCGGTCGTGCTCTGGGCCGGCTGGCCGATCTTCAAGCGCTGCTGGGCGTCATTTCTCAAGATGAGCCCGAACATGTGGACGCTGATCGGGATCGGGGTCGGCGCCGCGTACCTCTACAGCGTCGTGGCGACTCTGGCGCCGGGCATCTTCCCGGCGGCGTTCCGCGGGCACGAGGGCCAGGTCGACGTGTATTTCGAGGCGGCGGCGGTGATCGTGGCTTTGGTGCTGCTGGGGCAGGTGCTGGAGCTCCGGGCGCGCGAGCGCACCGGCGGCGCGATCAAGGCCTTGCTCGGCCTCGCGCCGAAGACCGCGCGCCGGGTGCGCGAGGACGGCGCCGACGAGGAGGTGCCGCTCGACGAGATCGAGGTCGGCGATCGACTGCGCGTGCGGCCGGGCGAGAAGATCCCGGTCGACGGCGAGGTGCTCGAGGGGCGCAGCTCAGTCGACGAGTCGATGCTCACCGGCGAGCCGGTGCCCGTGGAGAAGAATTCGGGCGACCGGGTCACCGGCGGCACGCTCAATCAGTCGGGCAGCTTCGTGTTCCGCGCCGAGCGGGTCGGCGGCGACACCATGCTCGCCCGGATCGTCCAGATGGTCGCCGAGGCGCAGCGCTCGCGCGCGCCGATCCAGCGCCTGGTCGACGTGGTCGCCAGCTACTTCGTGCCGGCGGTGGTCGCGGTCGCGATCCTGGCCTTCATTGCCTGGGCGATCTTCGGGCCGGCGCCGGCCATGGCCTATGGGCTGGTCGCGGCGGTGTCGGTCCTGATCATCGCCTGCCCCTGCGCGCTCGGCCTGGCGACGCCGATGTCGATCATGGTCGGCACCGGGCGCGGCGCTCAGGCCGGGGTGCTGATCAAGAACGCCGAGGCGCTCGAGCGGTTCGCCGCGGTCGACACGCTGGTGGTCGACAAGACCGGCACGCTCACCGAGGGCAAGCCGAAGGTGACGAGCCTGGTGCCGGCCGCGGGCGTCGACGAGGGCGAGCTGCTGAGACTCGCAGCGAGCATCGAGCGCGCGAGCGAGCACCCGCTGGCGGCGGCGATCGTCGCCGCGGCGCAGGATCGGGGCCTGCAGCTCGCCGAAGCGAGCGCGTTCGACTCGATCACCGGCAAGGGCGTGCGCGGCCAGGTCGACGGTCGCGCGGTCGCGCTCGGCAACCAGCGGCTCTTGCAAAGCCTGAACGTCGACCCCGGCGCCCTGGCCGAGCGCGCCGAGCAGCGGCGCGCCGAGGGCGAGACCGTGATGTTCGTGGTGGTGGACGGCGAGCCGGCCGGCCTGGTCGGCGTCGCCGATCCGATCAAGGCGAGCACGCCAGGCGCGCTCGCGGCATTGCGCGAAGAGGGCCTGCGCATCGTCATGCTGACCGGCGACAACCGCACGACCGCCGAGGCCGTGGCGCAGAAGGTCGGCATCGACGAGATCCACGCCGAGGTCCTGCCCGAGCACAAGAACGAGGTGGTGAGGCGCCTGCGCGAGGAAGGCAAGGTCGTCGCCATGGCGGGCGACGGCATCAACGATGCCCCGGCGCTCGCGCAGGCCGACGTCGGCATCGCCATGGGCACGGGCGCCGACGTCGCCATGGAGAGCGCCGGCATCACCCTGGTCAAGGGCGACCTCAGGGGCCTCGTGCGCGCGCGCCGCCTGTCCGAGGCGACCATGCGCAACATCAGGCAGAACCTGTTCTTCGCGTTCGTCTACAACGCGCTCGGCGTGCCGCTCGCGGCCGGCGTGCTCTATCCCTTCACCGGCCTGCTGCTCAGCCCGATCATCGCGGCCCTCGCGATGAGCCTGTCGTCGGTCTCGGTGATCGGCAACGCGCTCCGGCTGCGCGCGGTGCGCCTGTGAGGCGGCGCGTGCCGCGCAAAGCGTCGCTTACTTGCTGACCATGTTCCGGATGAGGCCGACGATCAGGGTCAGCACCCCGCCACCGACGCCGCCGCCGATCAGCTGGCCGATCAGGGCGCCGATGTCCAGGCCGGCGCCCGCGGGAGCGGCCCCCTCGGTCGCTTCCATCCCGGGCGTGCCGACACCAAGGGCAGCCAGAATCTGGCCCAGCACCAGACCACCGATCGCACCGACGATCGAGTTGCCCCGCAGTGCCCAGGCTGGCGTTCTTCGCGGCAGCGCCCGCGACGTTCCCGCCGATGGCGCCGGCGATGATCTCGATGATCAGCCCAATGATTCCTGACATGGCGGCGTAACCCCCTGTTTATTCCCGCCCGATCTTGCCACCGCGGCGCTCGATTGAACAGTCGCCTCGATGCCGCGCCGAGCAGGGCCTCAAGTCGCTCCGCCACGATCTGCTCGCACACGAGCGCAACCGAGCGACGAAATTCGCCGAGATACCCGCCTGGTAGCGACGCTCAGTTGCCGAACAGCCCTTTCAGGAGCTGGCGCGCGGGATCGCCCTGCTGCTCGCCGCCCTCGCCGCCTTGGCTCTCGCCGCCCCCGCCGCCCCGGCCGAGCAGGCCTTCGAGCGCCTTCTCGGCACCGCCTTCCTTGATCGCGTCCCGCACGTCGTCGCCGACATCGCCCAGCTGCTCGATCTGCTCACGCACCGCCTCGGGGTCCTCGAGGGCGCGCCGCGCGAGGTCGCCCAGATCCGGGGTGAAGCTCAGATCGTCCCAGGGACCGCGAACGATCACCGGCACGAGGAGGCCGGCCACGTCGCGCTCGCCGCTCTGGCCTTTCAAGGTCGACGCGGCCTTGGGCTCGACGCGGTAGTCCACCGTGCGCCGCGGCAGGTCGAGCCGGCCGCTGCCGGCGACGCGCAGAACCGGCGCCTGCAGCCACAGATCGTCATTGGTCAGGATGCCGTTGTTGACCTCGAAGGTCCCCGACAGCTCGGCGAAGTCGGTCTTGCGCTCCCCCCCGCCGCCGCCCTGGAACGCCGACGCGACGTTGCGCACCATCTCCGCCAGATTGATGCCGACGATTGCGCCGTCGACGAAGGTCGCCTGGCCCTCGCCATTCAGGTTCTGCACGAGCTCACGCTGGCTGCGCCCCTGCGTGCTCAGCGAGAGATCGGCGCTCGCGGTACCCTCGAGGCGCTCGAAGTCGGCGGCATCGGTGAGGAACGCCCGGGCGTTCAGCCCCTCGAGCCGGAACTGCGTGCTGATTTGCGGCGCGCCATCTGCGATTTCCAGGCCCAGCTGACCGCTGCCGTGGCCGCCGTACAGCGCGATCTCGCTGAGATCGGCGCTCAGGCGCGGGCCTTCCAGGCGCACCGCGACCACGCTTCGATCCAGCTGCAGATCCCGCATTCTCAGCGAGTCCACGGCCAGCTCGAAGTCGACCTCGGCGCCGCCGATCGGCGGCACCGCGATCGGCTCGTCCGACCAGTCGCCCTCAGCGCGTTCGGCTTCGCCGCCAGCCTGCTCGCGTCCCCCGTCGGCCTGGTCGCCATCGCCGGTCTCGGGCGGCAGATACGGGTTGAGATCGACCGCGCCAAGGTCGAGCCGGCCGGTGAGCCGCGGCACCGCCCCGGACAGATCGACCGCGACGTTGCCCTGGCCCTCGATCGCATCGAGGGCGACAGTGGCATCATCGAACGCGACCGCGGTCGGCGAGCCCGCGAGCTTGCCGGCGATCCGAAGTGTCCTCAGGCCCTCGCCCTCGAACGCGATCGGCTCGGCGAGCCAGGCCGCGAGATCGCGGATTGACGTGACGTTCAGCTCGACCGTTCCGGTGGCGCTCGGCATCGCGGCGTTGGCGACGGCGCCGTCGAAGGTCAGCGTCAGATCCGGCGCCTCGCCGTTCACGCGCACGGGTGAGCTGCCGCCCTCGATCAGATCGAGGGGGCGCTCGACCGCCAAAGCGAGCTTGACGGTCTCGCCTTTGTAGCCCAGCGAGCCGTTCGCTTCGAGCCGGCTTTGCAGGTCGGGCAGATCGAGATCGAGGTTGATCGCCTCGATGCGCTCCTTTGCGCCGCTTCGGGCATCGGCAAAGGTCAGCGTACCGTCCTCGATGCGAATGTCGCCGAGCCTCACCTCGGTGACCGGCAGCCGCATGCCGCCACCCGCCTCCGGCGGCGCCTCGGTTTCGCTGGTCGCCTCGTCCGGGGGCGGCGTCTCGGTCGCAGCCTCCTCGTCCCGGGGCGCGCCGAGCGCCCAGTTGGGGCGACCTTCGGCGTCGATCTCGAGGTGGAACTCCGGCTCGATCAGGACGAAGCGGTCCACCTCGACGACGCCGCGCAGGAGCGGCCAGATCTTCAGCTCCGCCTGCAGGCTCTTCAGCTGCACCATGTCCGCCGCGGCGCCGCCCTCGACGTTGGCGAAGCGCACGTCCTCGGCACTCACGGCTGCGGTCGGCAGCAGCGAGATGTCGAGCGGGCCGGCGATCACCAGCTCCCGCCCGGTCACCCGCTCGACCTGGGCCTCGATCTGCTGCTTGTAGGTGTCGGTCGGCAGCAGGAACGGCACGACGATCGCCGCGGCGATCACGATGACGATCACGCCGAGCAGGGCGAGAAGGATCTTCTTCATGGGAGTGGCCTCTCCACGTGCGCCGCCCCGCGGACGAGCGGCGCGACGCCAACCTTGACTTCACTCGAATCCAGTGCGCTCGACCCATCAGGAGATAGCGCGGTCGCCACCGGCGCACACCCGCTCGCACCGCCCGGCTAACCGCGGAACGACACCTCGACGCGTCGGCCCTCGGCCCCGTCGATCGGCGCCGCGGTCGCGCCGCGCGACTGGACGTCGAGCAGCTGCGCCGACACCCCGGCGCGCTCGAGCGCCGCCGCCACATTCTCGGCACGGCTCAGCGACAGGGCCTCGTTGGCGGCCGCGGACCCCGACGCGTCGGCATAGCCGACCACCTCGATTTGTGCCGGCTCGACCAGAGGGACCGCGCGCGCGACGAAGGTGGCGACGTTCAACCCGTCGCCGCCGAGCACGTCGCTGCCCGATTCGAACAGCACCACATACGACTCCGGCAGCTCGGCGAGCACCGCCTGCTCGGTGCGATCGAGCGCCGCCATGAACGTCTCGCGACATTCGGAGTCGAGCTGCCTGGTGGCTTTCACGTCGGACAGCCAGCAGTCGAAACCGACCTGGGCTTCGGCGGCAGCCTCGGGGACCAGCTCCCGCCCGCCGGCGTCGAGGAACAGCAACAGACCCTCGCGCCCCTCGACCAGCTCGCCCTGCAACCCGCTCGGCACCGAGGTCACTCTGTCCGGATACACCAGGTCGCCGAGCATGGCCGATCTGGCCTTGTCGCGGAAATGCAGGATCGCCCAGCTGCCTTCCTGCCATTTGCTGGAGCCCAGCTCGAGATACCGCTCCTTCAACGCTTCGTTGAACGGCGGGCCGAGCGCCGGGGTCCTCTCCGGCGCCAGGACCGTGGTACAGGCGCCGCCCGTCATCGCCAGCATCCCGACCAGGAACCACTTGACCACAGGTCGCATCGTGATCGTTCTCCCGCACATGGCGATCTTCGCACCCGCCCCGTCCAGCGCGTCGCGCGAAATCCGAATCGTCCAGCTCGCTACGAGGCTTAGCGCCGGCCCCCGAAAACGCAACGTTTACGTGATCCAGCGCGCCGGTCACCCTGAACGTCGCGGTTTCACAGAGCCGGCGGCGCGACCGATCGGCTCGGCGAGGCACAGCAGCTTCCTCATGACGGTCGGCAGGGCCAGACGCTCGAGCTCGGCGGGTGCGCACCAGATCGCCTCCTCCGGCGCCTCGATCGCCACGCCGGGGTCGAGGAGCGCCTCGGCGAGGGTGAGCTCGAGCACGAAGTGCGTGAAGCCGTGGCGCACCGCGCCCGGCTGCACGCGCCAGCGGGACCGCGCCGGCGCGTGGTCAAGCGCGCTCGCGACCTCGAGCGGGCCCTCCTGCCACGGGCTGGACGGCAGCTCGTGCAGACCGCCGAGGAGCCCGGACGGCGGCCGGCGTCGGAACAGGATGGCAC
>JBOHKK010000191.1:0-11827 GCA_050729115.1 Geminicoccaceae bacterium
CTGCCACGGTTGCCTCGACAGCGCCCGTCGGGGCGTCGCTCGAGGCCGGCAGGTCAGGCTGGGCCGGGTCCGCTTCGGCGCTCACGCCCGGGTCCGCGGCGACCGGCGGCGAGCGCGGCTCTTCCGGCCGCGGCAGCAGACGCTCCGGCTGATCGGCGCGCTCGGCATCGCTCCACAGGCGCCCGATCGCGCCGCCTTCCGCCACCGTGGATTCTTCCGCTTCCTCGGGGCGCAGCTTGATCGGATCGGCCGCCGCCCTGATCAGCGGCGGCTCTCCGACCGGCCCGCGACTCGCGTCCTTGTAGGCCAGCCCGACGATGATCCCGAACAGCGCGAAGGCGGCGAGCACGGGCACCGCTGCCCACAGCCAACGACCACGGCGCGGGCGCGCCACCGCCGGAGCCCCGTCCTCGGGCCAGGACCGGCGCATGCGGCTGTCGGAGGTCGATAGAATCGGATCGGGCACGACGCTACCTGAGATAGCACGAGGGGCTGAGATAGCACGAGGGGCTAAACTGGCACGAGGGGCGCGCTCAGACCATTTCCTCCACCGGCGTGACGCCGATCAGCTCGAGGCCGCTCGCCAACACGATCTGCACCGCGGTGATCATGGCCAGGCGGGCCTGGCTGACGGCCGGCTGGTCGGGCCGCAAAAAGCGCAGCTCCGGACGCTCTTTACCCTGATTCCAGAGCGCATGGAAGCTTGCCGCCAGATCGCCGAGATAGAAAGCGATCCGGTGCGGTTCGTGGTGGATGGCCGCCGCCTCCAGGGTGCGGGGAAAGGTCGCCATCTGCCGGATCAGAGCCAGCTCCTCCGGCTCGACCAGGTCCGCGAGCGAGGCGGCCGCCAGCGCGCCTCGAGCCACCTCGATGCCGGCGGCCTGGGCATGGCGGCGCACCGAGCAGATCCGCGCGTGCGCGTATTGCACGTACCACACGGGATTGTCCCGCGACTGCTCGGTCACCTTGGTCAGGTCGAACTCGAGCGGCGCGTCGTTCTTGCGGGTCAGCATGATGAACCGGACCACGTCCTTGCCGACCTCGTCGATCACGTCGCGCAGGTTGACGATGCGCCCGGCCCGCTTCGACATCCTGAGCGGCTGGCCGCGATCCATGAGGTTGACCAGCTGACAGATCTTGACGTCGAGGGTGACGCGCTCGGCGCTGAGCGCGCGCACGCCGGCCTGCACGCGCTTGATGTAGCCGCCGTGGTCGGCGCCCCAGACGTCGATCAGCTCCTCGGCGCCGCGCTGGATCTTGTCGAGATGGTAGGCGAGGTCGGCGGCCAGATAGGTCCACTGACCGCCCGCCCGCTGGAGCGGCCGGTCGACATCGTCGCCGAACGCCGTGGCGCGGAACAGGAGTTGCGGTCGCGGCCGCCAATCGGCGCTCGGCCTGCCCTTGGGCGGCGCCAGGGTGCCCTCGTACACCAGCCCCTGGCGCTCCAGTTCCGCCAGGGTCTGTTCGATCCGGCCCGCGGCGGCGAGCGCGGCCTCGGAGGTGAACACGTCGTGGTGGACCCCGAGCGCCGCGAGGTCCTCCTTGATCAGCGCCAGGATCGCGGCCACCGAACGGCTGCGGAACACCGGCAGCCAGTCGGCCTCGGTCGCGTGCAGCCAGCGGTCGCCGTCCTCCGCAAGGATCGCCGCGCCCACGGCGCGCACCTCCTCGGACGGGTACCAGTCCGAGGGCGGCGCCGCCGGCGCGGCGCCGAGCGCTTCCAGGTAGCGGTGGTGGACCGAGCGCGCCAGCACGTCCACCTGGGCGCCGCTGTCGTTGATGTAGTATTCGCGGGTGACCGCAAAGCCCATCCTGGCCAACAGATTGGCGAGCGCGTCGCCGAACGCCGTGCCGCGGCCGTGGCCGACGTGCAGCCGCCCGGTCGGGTTGGCCGAGCAATACTCGACGTTGACCCGCCTGCCGCGCCCCAGGTCGGCGGCGCCGTAATCGCTGCCCGCCTCCAGAGCCAGCTTGACCTGGGCACGCCAGAAACCGTCGCTAAGCCGGAGATTGACGAAGCCCGGCCCGGCCAGCTCGACGGCTGCGATCTTGTCGACCGTGCGCAGCCGGGCGGCGAGCGCCTCGGCGACCGCCATCGGCGGCCGGCCTGCGGGCTTCGCCAGGATCAGCGCCGCGTTGGTCGCGGCATCGCCGTGCGCCGGATCCCGCGGCGGCTCGACCGTGATGCGCTCGAGCGGCAGCGCCGCCGGCAGCTCGCCCGCGCGCTGAGCGGCCTCGATGGCCTGGAGGAGATCGGCCCGTAGCTGCTCGAAGGGGTTCATCGTGGGCGGCTCGTCATGTGGAACAGCCGGTCGTGCTCGTCGAGCGCGAAGCGGTCGGTCATCCCGGCGATGTAGTCGGTGATCGCCTCGGCGGTCCGGGCGTCGCCCGGGGCCCCGGCGCGCGCCTGCCAGTCCGGCGGCAGGCAATCGGGGTGCTCGAGCAGGCCGGCGAACAGCTCCCGCACCACTTGGCGCGCCTTGCGCTGCATGCGCTTGACCTTGTAGTGGCTGTACATGCGGCTGTACAGGAATCCCCGCAGCCTGTGCAACGCATCGCCGACCGCCGGCGAGAAACCGACCACGGGGCGGTCGAGGCCGCGGATGGCGCCGACGTCCGCCGCCGGCAGAGCCGCGAGGCGGCGGGCCGTCTCCTCGACCAGGTCGACCACCATGAGATTGATCAGCCGCCGCAGGCTCTCGTGGATCAGCCGCGGCGCCTCGATGCCAGGGTACCGCTCGGCCACGCTCCGGAAGGTCGATCCGACCAGAGGCAGATCGGCGAGATCGGCGAGATCGAACAGCGCCGCGCGCAGGCCGTCGTCGAGATCGTGGTTGGCGTAGGCCACGTCGTCGGCGAGCGCGGCGATCTGCGCCTCGGCGCTGGGGTGCGTGGCCAGCTCCAGATCGTGCCCGGCGCAATAGCTCGCCACGTAGGGCGGCACCCTGCGGGTGAGCGGCCCGTTGTGCTTGACCACGCCCTCGAGCGTCTCCCAGGTCAGATTGAGGCCATCGAACTCGGCGTAGCGGCGCTCGAGAAAGGTGATCACCCGTAACGTCTGAGCATTGTGATCGAAGCCGCCGCGGGCCTCGAGCACGGCAGCCAGCGCATCCTCGCCGGCGTGCCCGAAGGGGCTGTGGCCGAGGTCGTGAGCCAGCGCCACCGCTTCGGCCAGGTCCTCGTTCAGGCCGAGCGCCCGCGCCGCGGTACGGGCGATCTGCGCGACCTCGAGGGTGTGCGTGAGCCGGGTGCGGAAATGATCGCCCTCATGACTGACGAACACCTGGGTCTTGTACTCGAGACGCCGGAATGCGGTGCTGTGGACGATCCGGTCGCGGTCGCGCTGGAAGGGACTGCGCAATGGATCCTCGGGCTCGAGATGGCGCCGCCCCCGGCTTCGCTCCGGGTGGCAGGCGTAGGCTGCCAGCGCCCGGCCGGGGCGGCCGTCGATGGCAAAGCAGCGGTTTGACAAGGCGATTGCCGTGCCTACATTTGGTGCGAAGCGGACAGGATCGCTTACAATAGGTGTCGCCCATGGCGGAAATCAAGGCCCGGCCCGACCCCTTCCGGGTGAGCGAGCGGGCCGCGCGCCGGATCAGCGAGATCCTCGCGCGCGAGGATCGGCCCGATGTCAAGTTGCGGGTCAGCGTCTCGGGCGGCGGCTGCTCCGGGTTTCAGTATGGTTTCGGGCTCGACGACCAGGCGGAGGACGGCGACATCGCGATCGAGCGCGGCGGCGCCAGGGTGGTGATCGACGGCATGTCGCTGATGTACATGCTCGGCTGCGAGGTCGACTACGTCGAGGACCTGACCGGCTCCTATTTCCGGGTCACCAATCCCAACGCCACGGCGTCGTGCGGCTGCGGCAACTCGTTCGCCGTCTGATACCTGGCTCACAAAGCTCGAGCCTTTGTCCGCCCGGTATCATACTGCTTCTTTGGGGCGCGCGGCCGACCAGCCAACCCCGCGCGTGACACCGACCGCGAACGTCTGGCCTTCGCGGGTCTGGTATGAGGCGCCCCGGGCGCCGTGAAGATCGCCGCCTGGAACGTCAACTCGATCCGGGCGCGGTTGCCGGTCGCGCTCGCCTGGCTGGATCAGGCCAGGCCTGAGGTCGCCCTGCTCCAGGAGACCAAGGTCACCGAAGAGCAGTTTCCCGCGGAGCCGTTCGAGGAACGCGGATACAACGTCGCCGCGCGCGGCGAGATCGGCGGCCGCAACGGCGTCGCCATCCTGGCCAGACGGCCGATCGAAGACGTACGCTTGGGCCTGCCGGGCGACGACGACGATGCCGAGGCGCGCTACGTCGAGGCCGTGGTCGACCGCACCCGCGTCGCCTCGGTCTACGTACCGAACGGCACCTCGGTCGGCTCCGACCGGTTCGCCTACAAGCTCGCCTTTCTCGATCGGCTGCGCGCCCACGTCCGGGACTTGCTCGAGTTCGAGGAGGTCCTGGTGATCGGTGGCGACTACAACGTCGGTCCCTACCCGATCGATGTCTTCGATCCCCAGGCGCTGGACGGCACCATCTGCTATCATCCGGACGAGCGGGCGAAATTGCGCGCGCTGCTCCACCTCGGGCTGTACGACGCGTTCCGCATCACCCAGCCGCGCACCCGGGCTTACAGCTGGTGGGACTACCAGGGACGCTCGTACCGGGCCAACCAGGGGCTCAGGATCGACCATCTGCTGGTGTCGGCGCAGGCGGTGGACCGGCTCGAGACCTGCGCCATCGACGCCGAGACGCGCGCCGCCAAGGCGCCCTCCGACCACGCCCCGGTGTGGTGCACTCTGGCTGACGCCTGAGGCTTTCTCAGCCTCCTGAGACTTCCTCACCCTAAAGCGCCAGATCCCGGCCGTCGGGCTCGGGAACCGCTGCCGGGTCGGGCCGTTGACCGTCCGAGGCAGCCGCATCCGTGCCGGGGGAGAGGGCGATGGTGAAGAAGACCGAGCGCGGATCGCCCCAGGAGATCGTGGAGCAGGGCGACATCTACTTCGTCTATCGGCCGAAGGTGCGCCCCGAGGACGAGAGCGAGCGCGAGGACGTCGCGGCGGAGGATCTCGGCGACGTGCAGAACTTCTACATCGTGCTCAAGCCGCAGGGCGGCCGCTTCCGGTTGATCAACGTCGGCCGCAAGCGCCTGCCGGAGATCGGCGGGCATGAGCGCAACTGGGGCTTCGTCGACATGGTCGCGGACTCCGGCACGGCCATCGAGGAGGCGTTGCAGCGCGACACCTATGAGACCAGGACGCGCGGCGAGCGCGTCCGCCCGGCCGCCCGCCCTGCTGGCGAAGGCGCCTACGCCCTGGTCCGCGAGGACGGCCGGATGCACCTCGCCTGGGCGCTGGAGTTGCCGGAGAAGCCCGGTCCGGTGCAAAAGGCGTTCAACATCCCGCCCGAGGCGAGCCTCGCGATCTCGATCGCCAACCCCGAGAAAAGGAGCGGACCGCGGACTGCGCAACTGGGCGAGGAGCAGCAGGCCGAGTATCCCAAGAACCTGGAAGACGAGTTCCGCGGCCGGAGGTTCGCGTCGGAAGACCCGCGCCTTCTCGACTACGAAGGCGCGGAAGTCATCTTCATCGGCGCCCGCGCGGATCCCGAGAAGGCCTACGACGTCGACCTGCAGCCCGAGAAGGAGAGCGAGGGCAGCGCCGACATCTTCCAGCAGCTGCGCTTTGCCAAATCGCGTCATCCGGTGGCGCCGCTGCTCAGGGGC
Organism: Geminicoccaceae bacterium; assembly: GCA_050729115.1. GTDB lineage: Bacteria > Pseudomonadota > Alphaproteobacteria > Geminicoccales > Geminicoccaceae > JBKPNX01. The sequence goes on from JBOHKK010000191.1 coordinate 5,718, forward strand.
GAATGGCGCTAACGCTAGCGGGTCGGGCCGGCGCAGCGGCGGCGCACGCGGGCATGGCGAGGCCATCCAGGGACCGGATCGTCGAGGCGTTGCTCGAGCGCCACGGGCAGACCTACGCGGAAGAGCTCGGGATCGATCTCGACCGCGGCACGCCATCGGTGCTGTTCCGCTGGCTGTGCGCATCGCTCCTGCTGAGCGCGCGGATCGGCGCCGATATCGCGATGCAGGCGGCCCGGGCGCTCGCCGAGCAAGGCTGGACCAGCGCCCAGAAGATGGCCGAGGCGACCTGGGAGCAACGGACGCGCACCCTGAACCAGGCGGGCTATGCGCGCTACGACGAGAGCACCTCGCGCATGCTCGGCGACACGGCAGAGATGCTGCTCGACAAATACCAAGGCGATCTGCGCAAGCTGCGCGAGGCGGCCGGGCGCGATCCCGGGCGCGAGCGGGCGCTTCTCGAGGAATGCAAGGGGATCGGCGACGTCGGCGCCGACATCTTCTGCCGCGAGGCCCAGATCGCCTGGGACGAGCTGTTCCCGTTCGGCGACCGGCGCGCGCTCGAGGCAGCGGGACGGCTCGGGCTCGAGGACGACGCCGGGAGGCTCGCCAGGCGCGTGGCTCGGAAGGACTACCCGCGCCTGCTCGCGGCGCTGGTGCGGACCGGGCTCGCCAAGGATTTCGATGCGGTGTTGGACGCGGCGAGCCGCTGATGACTGAGGCATGGAGGGCGACATGAGGCTGAGCAGCGACGCCCTGCACGACGGGCGGATTCCGGTGCGCTACGGCAAGGACGGCGAGAACCTCTCGCCGCCGCTCGCGTGGTCGGATCCGCCTGCGGACACCAAGGAGCTGGCGCTCCTGTTCGAGAACATCACGCCGCAGACCCAAGAGCCGTTCGTGCAGTGGCTGGTGTACGCCATCCCGCCGGATCAAAAGGGGCTGCCGGAAGGCTACAAGCACAAGCGAGATCCCAAGGAGCCGGTCGACGTGCTGCACGGCCGCAACTCACTCGAGAACGTGGGCTACGACGGCCCGCTCGGCACGCTGAACCGGACCATCCGCTATCGCTTTCGGCTGTTCGCGCTGGATGCGCCCCTCGACCTGCCGCCCGGGGCCGATAGGGCGGGATTCCTCGAGGCGAGCTCCGGCCATGTCCTCGAGCAGAGCGATCTGATCGCCACCTACGAGCGGGGGCCGTAGCGCTCCACTCGTTCTCGAGAAGGAAGAGGTTCTTCGGCGCCCGCGCGCTTGCAGCCATCTCCACGAGCGCTATGTACATGCGGCTTCGGTCGCTCGGCGGCGCTGAGCGACTCCCAGGCGGCGCGAGGTGGCAATGACCGATCCCCTCAGTGTGTGCGTGCTGACCGGCGATCCGCGCCTGCCCGATCTGACCAAACGCGATCACCGCTACAATGAGGAGGACTTTGCGACGCATCACGCGATGCGCGCGGCCTTCGAGTCGCTCCCGGGCTTCGACTTCGAGTTCCTCGACGATCACGGGGCGCTGCTCGAGCGCTTCGCGCACGATCCGCCGGATCTGGTCGTGAACTTCTGCGACACCGGGTTGCGCAACGTCGCCGCGCAGGAGCTGCACGTGCCGGCGCTGCTCGAGATGCTGGGCGTGCCCTACAGCGGCGCCTCGCCCGCCGCCATGGCGATCTGCTACGACAAGCAGATCGTGCGTCTGGTGGCGGAGGCCCAGGGCGTCCCGGTGGCGCGGGAGATCTGCCTCGAGCCCGACGAGCCCCTGCCCGAGCGCGCCGACCTTTATCCGGCGCTGATCAAGCCGAACCAGGCCGACGGCAGCGTCGGCATCACCAAGGATGCGGTGGTGCGCACGGCGGCCGAGGCGGCGCGCTACATCGCGTGGCTGAGGAGCGAGCTGCCCGGCCGGCCGATCCTCCTCCAGGAGTATCTGCCTGGCCCCGAGTACGGCGTCGGCCTGATCGGCAACCCCGAGGACCGGCTCGAGGCGCTGCCGGCGCTCGAGGTCGACTACACCCGGCTGCCGGCCGGCCTCGCGCCGATTCTGTCCTACGAATCCAAGGCGCTCCCGGATTCGCCGTATTGGACCGAGATCAAGTTCAAGCGCGCCGAGATCGACGACGCCAGGCAGTCGCGCATGGTCGATCACGCGCGCCGCCTGTTCGCGCGGCTCGGCTGCCGCGACTACGGCCGCTTCGACTTCCGCTGCACCGCGGACGGCGCGCCGCGGCTCCTGGAAGTGAACCCGAATCCGGCCTGGGCGAACGACGGCAAGCTCGCGTTCATGGCCGGCTTCGCCGGGATCGCCTATCCGCAGATGCTCCGGATGATCCTCAAGGCCGCGCTCCGCCGGACCGGGCGCTGAGCGTCCGACCGTTCACCGCAGGAGCCGGGCGACGCGCTCGGGTAGCTCTGCCCCGATGAACGGATCGAGTATCGTCACGCCACCGAACCGGGCGCCATCCTGCATGTCCTCGCTCAACAGGACTTCACAGCCGTGGCGCGCCGCCGTGGCCAGCAGGAGCGCGTCCCACAAGCCGAAGCGCCCGTCGACAGCGAACCCGAGTGCCGTCAACAGCGCGTCAGGGTCGGCTGCGACAGTCGGAAACCCGGTCGCCCAGTCGCGCAGCTGCGTCGCCGCGTCCGCTCGCTCCACCATGCGCTTTCGGGTCGTCACCTGAAAGAACTCGGCCAAGGCCTGAAGCGTGAGGACGCAGTCCCGCCGCACTGCCCGATCGAGGATCTCGAGGGCGCGCTCATGGCGCTCGCCGGCAGCGCGATCGGCAGCGTAGACGAGGATGTTGGTATCGAGCGAGAATCGCTCAGTCGTCATACAGCTCGTCGCGGTTGAACTTGCCGCCGCCGAGATCCCAGCCTTTGCGCAGGCGCTCCATGCTGCGGGCGTGCGCCGCTTCCTGCTCGGGCGTAAGTCGACGCTCGCGGGAGCGCTGCACCGGCACGATCCGTGCGACGGGCCGGCCGCGGCGGGTCACGAGGACCTCCGCCCCGGCTTCGACATCCCGCAGGATCCGGGAGAACTGCTGGTTCGCCTCCCTTGCCGACACCGATCTTTCCACGACGTACTCCCGTCTCGTCCTACATGATGTAGGACTTTCCTCGTCCGCCCGCAAGTCGCGCCGCCCGATTCACACCAGCTGGCGCGGGATCGTCAGCTGCCAGCGGCGCTGCCCGAACGGCTCGTCGCCTTCGAACGCCTCGAGATCGGCGCTGAACTGGAAGGCCTCACGGGTCGCGATCAGGCGGGTACGCGACTCGATCCGGACCGCCCAGTCCTTGCGCCGCATGGTGGTCCGCTGCACGATCTCGGTCTGGGCCGACAGCGGGTCGTACTCCGAGATCCGATGGCGCTTGAGGAAGGTGTAGCCGAGGTCCATCTCGATCGCCTCGATCCGCGCCGGCGCCGCCCCGAACTCCCCGCTCTGAAAGGTATACACCGTCTCGTTGGTGGCGAGGTCGATCTCGATCGTGCGCTTGAGCGGCAGCTCGCGCAGGGTCTTGCGCCGCGGTCCGGCGGCGGCGACCGGCGGCTCGAACGGGCGCAGGCGGTCGTCCTCCGGCGCGGCGGAACGCACCGGCAGGTAGAGCACGCTGTTGCCGGTGCGCAGCGTCAGGATCACCGCCGCGGGCGAGGGCCAGGCGATCGGCCAGTAGCTGGTCGAGACCGCGATCCGGATGCGGTGCCCGGCGGGGAAGGCGTGGGCGATGTCGTTGAGCTGGACCCGCACCCGATAGAACGCCCCCGGCTCGAGGGCCTCGGGCTGCTCGTCGCTCTCGCGGTGGCTGAGGTTGAGCAGGCCGTAGGTCACCAGCGTCGAGGTCCCATCCGGCTGGACCTCGTTGAGGCGCACCGCCAGCAAGGCGTTCGGCTCGTCGACGGCGAGGTCGAGCTCGACCACCGGCGCGCCCAGGATCTCGGTCCGCGCGACGAGCGGCTCGGTGTCGAACGTCAGCGAGCGGCCGTCGTCGGGGCGCTGATCGAGCGGCATCTCGCCTTCGGCGCCGAACGCGCACCACTCGCCGGCTCTGAGGCCGGTCGTCTGCGGCGACGAGAACGCCAGGAAGACGTGCCGGGCGGCCGCGGCATCGAGCCGGCCAGGGTTGAGGTAATAGCGGCGCTTCTCGAGGCGCGGCGACGGCCACGACCGCTCGGCCACCCAGCGCCCGGGCCGCTCCTCGTGGTAGGGCTGCGGGTCGACGCTCTCCTGCATCCACAACCTGAGCCGCGGCTCGTCCATGATCCCGGTATCGAGGCCCTTCAGCCAGTGGTCCCACCAGCGCACCGCCTCCTGCAGAAAGCCGATCGCGGGGCCGGGCACGCCGTTGTGGGGGAAGACGTGCGCCCAGGGGCCGATCAATCCCTTCTTCGGGCAGGACAGGCCGCGCATCAGCCGGGGCACGGCGTTGGAGTAGCCGTCCGCCCAGCCGCCGATGGCGTAGACCGCGCACCTGATGGCGCCGTAGTCCTCGCACACCGAGCCGTGCTTCCAGAGGTCGTCGCGCCACTGGTGCTGCAGCCACAGCGCCGGGAACGGCACCAGGTGGTCGATGCGCTCGCGCCACATCGCCCGCCAGCGCGCGCCGACGATCTCGGGATCGGGCGGGTAGGCGCAGTAGGCCATGAGCGTCGCGCCCCATTGCAGGTTCTCGTTCAGCAGGCAGCCGCCCATGTAGTGGGCGTCGTCCGCGTAGCGGTCGTCGGTCGAGCACAGCGTGATGATCGCCTTGAGCGCCGGCGGCTGGAGGGCCGCGACCTGGAGCGCGTTGAAGCCGCCCCAGGAGATCCCCATCATCCCGACCGCGCCGCTGCACCACTTCTGCGCGGCGATCCAGGCGATGATCTCGAGGGCGTCGTCGAGCTCCTGCTGGGTGTACTCGTCGAACAGCACGCCGTCGGAATCGCCGGAGCCGCGCAGGTCGACCCGGACCGCCGCGTAGCCGCTTTGGGCGAAGTAGCGGTGGATGGGCTCGTCGCGGGCGCGCATGAAGTCGCGCTTGCGGTACGGGATGTACTCGAGGATCGCCGGCACCGGCGCGGCATCGGCGCCCTTCGGCAGCCAGATCCGCGCCGCGATCCGGCAGCCGTCGGACATGGTGATCCAGACATTCTCGATCTCGACGATCTCGCTCGGCTCGTTTCCCGCCATCCGCACGCCCGGTCCAGCCCTGTGCCGGGGCCAAGCATACCCTCCGCCCTGCCCTGGCGAAAGCCGATGCCGCGGGCACAGCGGTCGCGTCTGCGAGGTGCGGCTCAGCGCATCCAGCCATCGCCGGCGGCTGGTGCTTCCCGTTACTCTGCCGGGTTTTGAGGTCTCGATCCCTGTCCGATGCAGCCTCTCCGATCTGCTGAAGCACGAGCCAAGCTAACCGCAGGATTCTTCAACCGTACACCTCATATTTCTCAGAGCCTGTCCGGAAAGAGGTTGAGCGGAAACAGTATGTTATGACGCCCTGGTTGCGCCACCAATCAGGGAGCCACGACCGATGTGGACCGTTTCCGCTCGCGCACAGTATCGCCGCTGCGATCGCCGATACGCAAGCGACGTGACCGATGCCGAGTTCGCGCTGATCGAACCTCTGCTGCCGGCGGCCAAGCGCGGCGGCCGCCCGCGCGGCACGGCGCTGCGCGAGGTCCTGAACGCCATCCTCTACCTGTTGCGCACCGGCTGCCCGTGGCGCCTGCTGCCCAAGGACTTCCCACCGAAGAGCACCGTCTACGGGTATTTTCGCCGCTTCGGCCAGGAGGGCGTATGGCAGCGCATCTGGATGGTGCTGACCATGGCGGCGCGCGAGCAGGCCGGCAAGGACGCCCAGCCGAGCGCCGGGATCGTCGACAGCCAGAGCGTCAAGACCACCGAAGCCGGCGGTCCGCGGGGCTTCGATGCCGGCAAGAAGATCAACGGCCGCAAGCGCCATCTGGTCACCGATACCCTCGGCCTGCCGCTGGCGCTCGCCGTTCACGCCGCCGACGTCCAAGATCGCGATGGCCTGGCCCTGGCCTGTGTGCGCGTCCGGCGGCGCTTTCCCTGGCTCGCCCATCTGTTCGCCGACGGCGGCTACCAGGGCGCCGTCGCCGCCTCGGCCGCCGCCCGAGAACGGCTCCGGCT
>JBOHKK010000192.1:0-11757 GCA_050729115.1 Geminicoccaceae bacterium
CGCTCGCGGTGACCTTGCCGAGGACGGCGCCGGCCTGAAGGGTCTCACCGGAGAGCACGGTGATGGTCTCGCGCGAGATCTTGCCATTACCCTCGGAGACGACGAACTCGCCGGCGTACCGGCCTTCCAGAAGCTCGGGCATCTAAGTTCTCCTTCATGCGCTACCGCGCTTCGCGCTGCTTGAGCGCAGGCCCTATCGGACGTTCTGGTTGCGGGCGGCGTAGATCGCCGCGGTGTCGATCGCAGGCTGCGCCGGCTCGGTAACCGCGGGCCGCACCTGGCTGCGGATCGCGGTGGCCTCGTCCTCGGCCGCGCGGGTCTCGAGCAGGGCGCGGCGGATCTGAGCCACGGGTGTCGCCTTGGCGATGAAGCCGGCGGCGAGATCGCCGCGGCCGGCGAGGGCGCAGAGCTCGTGCACCTCGCCGACGTAGGCGAGCGTCGCCTTGCGCTCGTCGGCGCGCACCTCGTCCAGGTCGATCACCTGCGCGGTTGCCTGCGGAGGCGGTTCCACGGGGGGAGCGGCCGCCGCCGCCGCAGGCTGGGGCGTGGCCGCCGGCTCCGCATCTGCGACGGCGGCCGGCTGGCTTGCCGGGCCCGCCGCCCTAGCATCAGCGCTCGTCTCGGGTGGTGCGGCCTGGGAAGTCGCGGATTCGTCCAAACCCGGCTTGCGCGGGCTGGCCTTCTTGGAATCAGACATGTCGTCCTCCTGCGGACTGGGCGTGGCGACGAGCGCCGCGAGCTGCGGCGGCGGGTTGCGGAAGCGGGAGAGGTCGAAACGCGCCGCCATCCTGACCGGCACTTCGACCCGGTCGGCTAGGCCGAGCTGCAGCGCCTCGTGCGCCGAGAGCCAGGTCTCGGCCTGCATCAGCGCCTCGATCTCGGCCTCGCCGCGGCCCGACTTGTCGCGGTAGGCGGCGACCATGCCCGCCTTCATCCGGTCGAGCGCCTCGGCCATGGCGCGCATGTCGGCCGCCGTGCCGATCACGAGCCCTGAGGGGTCGTGCAGCATCAGCATGGCGTTCTCCGGCATGATGACCTCATCGCCCGCCATGGCGATCATGCTGGCGATCGAGGCGGCAATGCCGTCGATCCACACGGTGATCGCGGCGTCGTGGCGCTTCAGCGCGTTGTAAATCGCGACGCCGTCGAACACCGAGCCGCCCGGGCTGTTGATGCGCACCGTCAGCTCGGCGACCGGGCCCAGCGCCTTCGGCTCGTCGAGGAATGCCTTGGCCGGAGTGCCGAAGGCGCCGATCTCGTCGTAGATCACGATCTCGGCGCCGCCGACGCGGGCGCGGAAGTCGTACCAGCGGCGCATCACGCGGCGTTCTCCTCGCTCTGCATCGGGCGCTCCTGCTCCTCGGGCTCGACCTTGACCGCCGGTTCGGCCCGAGTGGTTCCCGCCCGGCCGAACTTCAGCCCGAGCTCCTCCTCGCGCGCATGGTCGGCGGCGATGCGGCGGTCGACCTCCTCGGCGTCGTAGCCCTCGCTCTCGATCACGTCGGACCTGGACTTGAGCCCGGCCTCGATCGCCTCGATCTCGGCCTTGCGGTCCTTCAGGGGATCGACCCAATCCCACTTCGGCGGGATCCACTTGACCGCGAGATACGGCGCCGGGTTCTCGGCGAAGCCCGGCAGCTCCAGGGCGCCTGAGAGCGCCGCGTCGGGTATCCAGCGCTGCCAGACCCGGCGGCACAGCTGGAACACGAGCGTGCCATGCTGGAACTGCTCGATCCGCCGCCGGAACTCAAGTTTCCCTTCCCGCAGGCTCGAGTAGTTCGCCTGGCGCAAGTCGCCCGTGACATTGGTGTACGGCACGCCCATGGCGGAGCAGCAGGCCAGCAGCGTGCGGTACTGGAATGCCTCGTAGCTGCCGCCGACATCGGCCGGGTCGGAGAACTTGATGTCCTCGCCCGGCAGCAGGAGCTGCATGGTGCCGGGCTGGAGACCGAGCAGCGCTGCCCCATCGGAATCCTTCGGCGCGCTGTCTTCGCCCATGACGTCGTCGGGCCCGGGGCGGGTGACGAATCCCGCGAACATGGCCGCGACCTTCTTCCGGTCGAGCTCGGCATCATCATACTGATCGAGCAGCCAGAGCCGGACCATCGCGGGCGCCACCCAAGGCACCCCGCGGATCTGCGCCTCGGCGATCGGGTGGAACACGTGGCACACCTGATCCGCCGGCACCCGGACCAGCTCGCCCACGCCGCGCTGGCGAACGTCGCCCGGATGGGTGCGGTGGAAGTGATAGGCGACCCGGCGGCCGATCCGGTCGAGCTCGATGCCGAAGATGATCTCGTTGCCGTTAGGCAGGGTCTCGCACTTCCCGAGCGGCAGGTGTTCCGAGCACAGCATCTGCAGCTGCAGGGGCACGGCGAGCCCATCGTCCGGACGCCGAGGCCTGAACCGGAAGAAGCACTCGCCGGCCTCGAACATGGCGCGCGCGGCCATGGCCTGCGGGCCGTAGAAGTCGGTCAGGCCGTCGGCATCGGCCTCGTCGGTCCAGGCGAGCCAAAGGCGCTGGATCTCATCCTTGAGCGCGCCGTCCTCGACCAGCGACGACGGCTTGATCCCGCAGCCCACGGCATGCGCGGCGAAGCTCGCCGCAGCGTTCGAGGCGTAGGGGTTGGTGCGCACCAGCTGGCGGGCGCGGGCCCGTTGCAGCTCGCCGCCCTGGAGCATCAGGCTGTTGATGCTCTCGCCGCCGGCCCGCCAGGCGACCAGCCGCCGCTGCATCTGGGCGCCCTCGAAGCCCGTGCTCTGGGCGAGCTTGCCCGTCGCCAGGAGTCTTGCCGCCCCGGCAATGCGCTGGACTAGGTTCACTGCTCAGAGACCCTTCGAGGTGTAGACCCGGATCTGGCGCACGAGCGTCTTGCCTTCGAGCGCCTGGAGCTCACGTTCCAGCTCGGCGATCGCGCGGGCGATCTCGGCGGTACCGCGGTACTCGACCATGCGGCCGTCATAGGAGACGCGCGCGACCGCGCTGTCGCGCTGCGCCTCCAACGCCTCGAGGCGCGCCTCCAGCTCGGTCACGGTCGCCATGTCAGCGTGCCATGTAGCCGCTCTGGATCACCTGCCGCGCCGGCGGGCGCAGCACGGGCGAACGGGACACGGCCGGCTCATCGTCATCCCGTTCCATGCTTCGCGCCAACGCCTCCTCCATCCGCCGCCAGTGGCGCTCCTCGAAGCGGTCGAAGCCGAAGATCGCGGCTGCGGCGCGGGCATAAACTCGGCAGTCGAGCGCCTCGTTGCGCCGGCCCGGCTCCTTCTCCCAGGATGGCCGCGGGAAGCCCTTGACGATCCGGGTCACCAGCCGCTCGGCGGTCAGCTGCTTGAAGTACTCCTCGCCGTACTGCGGGAAGTGGCAGGCACCTGGAGGATAGGCAGCGCCTTCCTCGATCGCCTCGTCCGTCGGCCACTCGAGCTTGAGCCACCGGTACAGCTCGCCCTTGGCGACGGGCGTGCCGACCGACCAGACCCGAGGCCCGCGCCGTCGGCCGCCGGCATCGGCCTTGGACACCGACAGCAGCAGCGCTGTGTCCCGGTCGCGGCCCTTGACCGCAACCACCGTGCGCGGCTGCCGCGCCGCGGCGCCAGCGGGGCCCCAGCTCGCCTGCGGGTGCTGCCGCACCCAGGCGTAGACGTCCTGGGTCGCGTACCCCGCATCGACGCACATCACCCGGATCGGGAGCGTGTGGCCGCTTGCATGCGGCCAGTCCCGGGCGAGGATGCCATCGAGCTTCGCCCAGACCTCAGCGCGAGCGGTGTCGCCCTCGATCACCCGGTAGTCAACGGACCAGCTTTCCTTGCTCCGGCCCCAGGCCACCACCTCGATCTCGATCCGGTCCTTCTGGACATCCACACCGGCGGTCAGGAACAGACCCGATTCGGGAACGATGCCGATTCGGTAGGTCTCGCGCCGCTCATACAGCCGCTGCCACTCCGGCGCCTCGGCCTCCTCCTCGAAGGGCAGCCCCAGCACCGTGTTGACGAATCCCTTCATGAGGTCGGGCGTCTTCTGCGCCTGCTCATACATCTCGGCGGCGCCCGCCCAGCTGAACCAGCCGACCGGACTGTACAGGCTGGAAAGGTGGAACCCGGCGGTGCGGCCATCGCCATCAGCAGTCGCCCGCCACTCGCCGCGCTCCAGCATCCAGGTCTTGTGCCGCTCGCCGATCAGCGTGCCGCAGTGGGCGCAGGCGTACTCCACCTCCCGTGGCCGGCCCTCTGGCCAGCGCAGGTTCGCGAAGTCCAGCGTCTGGCGCTCGCAGCAGTGCGGACACGGCACGAAGAAGCGCCGCTGGTCGCTGGCCTCGTACTCCCTCTGGATGCGCGACAGGCTCTTCGTCTTCGGCGTCGAGACCAGCAGGATCTTGCGCCGCTGGAAGGTGGCCGACCGTCGTTCTGCCAGCAGGATCGGATCACCTTCGCCCTCGACGTCGCCCGGATAGCCGTCAACCTCGTCGAGGAACAGATGGCGCGCCGGCATGGAGCGCAGGCCCACGGCGCTGTTGGCGCCGGTCAGGATCAGCACGCCACCGGGGAAGTCCTTGGAGAGGACGGTGTTGCCGCTGTCTCTGGAGCGCCGTTCCTTGACCCGCGCCCGGAGCACCTCGCTCTCCTCGATCAGGGGATCGATGCGCTGCTTGGAGTTGCGCTTGGCCAGCTCCACCGTCGGCGCCACCGCCATCATCGGCCCTGGCGCCTGGTGGATCACATAGCCAATCCAGCAATTGCCGCACTCGGTGCCACCGATCTGCGCGCCCTTCATCAGCGCGACACGCTGGACCGGCGATGCCGGCGAGAGGCAGTCCATGATCTCCTTGAGGTACGGTGTCCGCTCCGTCCGCCAGCGCCCAGGCTCCGAGGATGCCCGCTGCGACAGCACGCGGTAGCGGTCCGCCCACTCCGAGACCGTCAGCAGCGGGTCGGGGGTGAGCCCGTTGCGCCAGGCGCGCTCGATCGCATCGGCGCCGTCATGATCGTCCATGCGGATCGAAGCTGATCATCCATGCTGCTTCAGAGGGCGACCTTCGCGAGCTGTCCCACGAGCAGGAGCACGACCAGCACGATCGCGACGTAGCGGACAGCGTCGACCAGCACCTCGGTCGTGCCGACCATCAGCGGGTGATGGCGCAGCGCCCTCAGCATGGATCGCATCTCCTTGTACTGGCGATCAACGCAGGTTCGGCCGCACCTCGGCAAGCTCGGCGAGGTGGTCCCGTACCTGACGCTCCAGCACCGTGTGCAGCCTGTGCGGATCGACCTCGAGCTCGGCCGCGATCAGCGCCGCCACCCGCGCCGGCCAGTTGACCCAGGCATCCCGCTCGTCCCGGGCGAGCCGGAACACCTGCGCCACCGCCTTGGCCCGGTCGACCAGCTCGCCCTTCATCTGCTGCAGACGAAGGCGGCGCTCCTGGGCCTTGAGCACCTCGTTCGCGGTCCGGGCCTGCATGAAGGTCATGGCCTGCCCCGGTCCGGCAACGATCGGTTCACCATGCTCCCGGAGCGTCTCGCGCACCGCGCCGAGCGCCGCCTCAGGCACCGGCTTCAGGGCAAGCCGGGCGCGCTTGCCACTTCGCTCCCTGACGTCGCGCCTGCCCCGCTGCTGCGCCGGATCGGTGTTGCCGGCCCAGGCCGTTCTGACCTTCGCGAGGTCCCAGGAGCCGTCCGGCTCGCGCTTGATCCGACCGGCCTTCTCGGCCCGCCGCACCGCCGTCTCGCTCACCCCGAGCTGACGGGCGAGCTCGCGATTACTGGCCGTCCGATCCATACAAGTGCCCGGAAGTCAAGCTCTAAGTAGCTGATTCCGATCGTCTTTTTTGCTTGCTATTTTTACGACGAAGAGCGTTCATCGGATCATCGAAGTTGCGGGTGTGGAGCACGAAGATGAGCCCCAGGATGCAGAGCCAGATCGCCAAGTCGAAAGAGGAGGCGCTCGCCGCCTTCGTCTCCAAGAAGGCCGAGATCGACGAGATGCTCACTCGTCTCCAGGCGCTCAGCGACGATCACTTTAACTACAGCCCCGACGAGATCGACTGGGGCCATGTTGGCACCCTGGGTTACTACGCCGAGCTGCTGAAGCGAGCCACCGACAGCGCCTTCAACGAGGGTGAGCAGGCCGAGTAAGCGCCCCGGTCTCCCGCCCGCGCCCCGCGCGGCTGCAGCCGCCGGGGCTTGGGCTCGTAGGAGAGCGATGGTGCTCTCCGACAACGGAGATCACCCCATGACGAAGCTCAGCGACACCCAGACGGTCATCCTCAGCGCCGCTTCCCAGCGCGACGACGGTGCCGTCCTGCCGCTCCCCGAGACGCTCAAGATCAAGGGTGGCGCCGTCGACAAGGTGCTCGGGCAGCCTCAAGGCTAAGGGCTTGGTCGACCGCAAGGGCGCCCCGCGCGGCGATGACCCGCCGCCGCTGCGCATCACCCGCGCCGGTCTCCGGGCCATCGGCGTTGAGACCGAGGACGAGGCGCCAGAGCGCGCCACGCCGGCCGACACGGGCGCGACGTCGGCCGATGCCGAAGCCCAGGCTACCAACGCCGCGGCCCCGGCGATCGAAGCCGACCGTGCGGCCGCGCCGGCGAACTCGGGCAAGCGGACCAAGCGCAAGGCGAAGGTCACCAAGGCCGCATCGGCCGACAAGCCCACGCCCCGTGCCGGCACCAAGCAGGCCCAGATGATCGAGCTGCTCAAGCGCCCCGAGGGCGCCACGGTCGAGCAGATTGCAGAGGCCACCGGCTGGCAGCACCACACGATCCGTGGCGCCATCAGCGGCGCGCTGAAGAAGAAGCTGGGCCTCACGGTCGAGGCCACCCGCACCCGCGAGGTCGGCCCCAACAAGACCGGCGCCAAGGGCAGCAGCACCGTCTACCGGATCACCGGGTGAGCGGTGGAGTCGCACATGCACGGCTTACTCAAGCAACCGGGCTATCGGCTCTACCCTCCGAACAGCCCCGAAGCTGGGGCCCTGCTCGCGGAGCAGGGCCTCGGCCCAGCCGACCTCGAACGGGCCCTCGCCCGCCTCGAAACTGCCGAGGGGATCGCGATCCGCACGATCGTCGGGATCAACGAGGACGGCGTGTTCGCGGTCACCCGAGCGGGGTGGCGACCGGACCTGCCCGATGCCTGCCACGTGCCTTTCATCCCGCTGCTCTGGCTCAAGGTCCACGAGCTGCTGGGCCGGGTGCCCGAGGGCAGCACGGTGCGATTCATCCAGGATCGCACTCTGCCGGGCAAGGCTCCGGCCGGCGCCACAGCCTACCGGATCGCCAGCTGAGAACCTCGATCCCGAAGCACCGAAATCCCGCTCCCACCCATTTCGCCGCCGCGGCCTCGCGCCCGGCGGCGATCTCTTCGAAGCACCCTTCGGCCCTACGTTTGAGTTCGTTCCGTGGATGCGATGTGCCAACGCTAGGGGAAGAGTCTACCACCCGATGGACGATCCAGCCGTAGCACTGCGAGCAGCAGCCACGTCTGAGGTCGTCTGGCCATGTTTCCCAGGGCGACCGCCAAGCCCTCCGTTGGATACCGCCGGTTGTACATCTCATCGAGATGAGCCAACGCCGTATCGCGGTTGTACCGACGGCCGAGCTTCCAATACGTGGCGGTGGTTTCCCAGTCAGAACAGGAATGGTGGTGCCAGCCGTCAGCGTCCCGAAAGCTGAATCGAAACTCGAAAGGAGAAGGCTCGATCGCTGCCAGCTCTCGGTCAAAGAACCCTACCTCGCTCGCAACCTGATGATAGGCGGCGCGCTCCGCGTCGATTCTCGCAGCCGGTTTGGGCTTGTACCTGAAGCTAGCCTCGGAAGGGCGAACTAGAGCCAACGAATCTCCTCGAGACGCTGCCTCTCGTACACTCTCTACGATCAAAGGCTGGAGGAAATCGGTACGCTCATCCGTCGGCATGCGAGGGTGGACGGTGATGGTGTCTTCAAAGACGTGGCGGCTCTCTTTGCGTGGATCAGATGTGGGTGCACGCCAGTTGTACGAGACCCAATCCCAGCGATTGAACCGTTCCTCAAGCTGCCGAAAGCGGACCGGATAGAGACGGCGCCACTTTCGATCAAGCGTTACACCCGCGCAGCACACGGTCTCCCCGTGCCGCCGGCTTGGACGGGGCACGGCCTTGACCAGTATCAGCGCTCTTTCCGTTTGAACCACAACAACTACCGCTTGCCCCGGGCCTCGGGACGGTCAGGTGTCGTACCACGAAATCGTGCTCCATCTGCAAGGACTGCGCAACCATCAGGCGATGGCAGTGCCGCGCGTCACGCTCGAAGCAGAGCAAGCATGCCCGGCCCCGGCTCGCATGAGATGCAGCATCGGCTAACCCTCTTCGGGCCTGGCTGGATTTGAGGTGTTCCTCAAAAACCTGGCGAAACTCAGCATCTTTCCCCGCCTTGGCGGCATCTCGTCCCCTGGGTGGATTGCCGAGCGTAGCGATGTGGATGTACCCGATCCCGCTATTAGCCAGCACTCGCTGGAGTGAAGACTTTGAGAAGCCCGGTTTCCGCGACACTGGCACAGCTCGCACGTCCAGCACACATGCAACGTCGGCATCGCAGAGCGTGGCCACGAAATCTCCTATTGAGGCTTGCTCGTAGCCGATGGTGAACAGCGTGGTCACGAGATCTCCGCCCTGAGCTTCATTCGCAGCTCTGGCAGCGTAAACCAGAGGAGGTCGTCGATGGTCAAGTCTGCGGCTGGCGCCAGCGCGTAGAAGCGCGCCCCCAGTTCGCGCGCTGTCGGGTCGAATAGCGACATCTCGCGCGACACACTAGCCCGCCTCTCGCGCTTTGGCGATGTCATCGAACGTCCGGCCATCATCGTCCAGCACGGCGACCTGGCCGGAGAAATCCTGGAAACGGTGGATGATCACGTCGCAGTATCTCGGATCGAGCTCTACCAATCGCGCCTGCCGTCCGGTCTTCTCGGAGGCGATCAGGGTCGAGCCCGAGCCACCGAACGGGTCGAGCACGATGTCCCGGCTCTTACTCGAGTTGCGGACCGCCCGCTCGACCAGCGCCACCGGTTTCATGGTGGGATGCAGGTCGTTCTTCACCGGCTTATTGAAGAACCAGACATCCCCCTGATCCCGGGCTCCGCACCAGTAGTGGTCGCTGCCGTCCTTCCAGCCGTAGAGAATCGGCTCGTACTGGCGCTGGTAATCAGCGCGGCCGAGCGTGAACGTGTTCTTGGCCCAGATCACGAACGTCGACCACCTGCCGCCCGCGGCCCGGAAGGCGCGCTGCAGCGTGTCCAGCTCCGAGCTGCTCATGCAGATGTAGCAGGCGCCCTTAGTGACCGAGAGGAGGTTGACGCAGGCGTCGTGGAGGAAAGCCTCGAAGCCGGAGCCCAGATCGTCGTTCAGGATCGGACGGTGCTTGCCGCGCAGCTTGTCCTTCGGCGTGTTGGCATAGTCGACGTTGTAGGGCGGGTCGCAGAACGTCATGTCCGCGAGCTGGCCGCCGAGCACCCGCTTGACGTCGGCCAGCACGGTGGCGTCGCCGCACAGCAGGCGATGGTTGCCGAGCACCCAGAGGTCGCCCGGTCGGCTGACCGGGTTCTCCGGCGGTTCCGGGAGCTCGTCCTCGGCCTCATCGCTCGCCGCCTCGCCATCCGCCAGCGCGAGCAGTTGCTCCAGCTCCGACGCATCGAAACCGACTAGGTCGAGGTCGAAGCGCTCGTCGCGCAGCCACGCCAGCTCCGCGGCCAACAGCTCCTCACTCCATCCCGCCTGCAAGGCGAGCTGGTTGTCGGCGATCAGGTATGCCCGCTTTTGGGCCTCGCTGAGATGGTCGAACCGGATCACCGGCACCTCGGCGAGTCCGAGCTTCCTCGCCGCGAGCAGCCGGCCGTGGCCCGCCAGAATGCCGCCCTGCTCGTCGACCAGCACCGGATTCGTCCAGCCGAACTCCACCATGCTCGCCGCGATCTGGTCGACCTGCGCCTCGCTGTGCGTGCGCGGGTTGCGCTCGTACGGACGCAGCTTCTCGATCGGCCACCGCTCGATCCGCTCGGCGAGCGCGGCCAGTCCGGTGGCCTGGGGCGCCGTCGTCATCGGCCGTTGCAGTCCCGGCATTCGCACTTGACCATCGCCACGATGGCGGCGCCGATCGCGATCACCGTGAGGGCCAGATCGACCAGCACGGGCGCGTGCTCGGCGAGCTCCGGGATGAGTAGCGCCAGCAAGGCGGCGAGACCGGCCGCGGAGCTCGGCTGGCTCAGCCGCTCGAGCAGCCGGCGGCAGCGCCGCGACAGTTGATCTCGACTCATGAGCGGAACCTCGGCACTAACGCCGCCCCGCCTCTTCCGAGAACGCGCGAGCGGGCGCATACTTTGCAAAGCGAACCCTTCAGCGACGGGACGGAGGGGTGAGATGAAGATCGACGACACCGAGTTCGGCTCGATCACCATCGCCGGGAAGACCTACGAGCACGACGTGGTCATTCGGCTCTCGGATAAGGTGGTCAAGCGCAAGAAGAAGCTGTCCAAGCGCCTCTACGGGACCTCGCACACCGTCTCCGAGGACGAGGCCCGGTTCGTGTTCGAGAAGGGCTGCAAGGAACTGATCCTCGGAACAGGCCAGTATGGCAACGCCGCGTTGTCGCCGGAGGCGGCTGCCTTCCTGAAGAAGAAAGGATGCAAGGTCATCGCCAAGCCGACCCCGAAGGCGATCAAGATTTATAACCTCACGCGCAAGCCCAAGGTCGGGCTGTTCCACGTGACCTGCTAGGGGTTCCCCGGCGCCGGCCCTTGATCTGCGGCCGATGCAGAACCTGCCCGCAGCGCATCGCCAGATCAGCGCCGCGACCATCGGGCGGTATCGCGCGATGGCGACTCCCTATCGCGACGGCACCTGGAATCACGACGTCAGCCAGAACATCCAGGCGATGCTCGCCGCGATCACCGGTGCCCCGCCATATCGCATCCTCGATCTGGGCTGCGGCCCCGGGCGCGATCTCGTGACCTTTCGCGACCTCGGCCACGTGGTTGTCGGGCTCGATGCCTGCCCCGAGTTCGTGGCCATGGCGCGCGCGGCGTCCGGCTGCGAAGTCTGGCAACAGGACATGCTGACCATGACCTTGCCGCCCGCGAGCTTCGATGGCGTGTTCGCCAACGCCGTTCTGTTCCACGTGCCGAGCCGCGCCTTGCCAGGGGTCCTCGATCGGCTGCACGCCGCGCTGAAGCCAGGCGGCGCGCTGCTCGCCTCCAACCCGCGTGGCCAGGACGAGGAGGGCTTCGTCGATGGCCGTTACGCCTGCTTCTACAGCCTCAAGACCTGGCGCAGGCTGGTCAGCGCCAGTGGCTTTGCCCTGGTCGACCACTATTTCCGCCCGCCCGGCAAGCCCCGCCGCCAGCAGCCCTGGCTCGCCACGCTCTGGCGCAAGCCGGCATCGCCAGATCAGCCCAGCACTCCCTGAGGCAGAGGCATCAGCGCGCCGATGCGCTCCGGGTCTCCAGGTCGACCGCCGCGGGCCGACCAGGATCTCGCCGAGCGGGCGGTCATCCAGGCAGACGTCGGTCAGAAGCTCCGCCCAGCTGATCAGTCCGTCGTAATCGCGCCGTAGCTCTGGAACATGTGCTCGATCCCGACCGAGTCGACCGTGGGTGCGAACTGGGTGCGACGGGTGCGACGGGTGCGACGGGTGCGACGGGTGCGACGGCCAGGTTCGCACCCCCGAGGGCTCGAAAGTCCAGCAGTTCTGCGGCTTACAGCGGGTCCATCTGCGACGGGCAGGTGCGGACCTCGGGTG